>DLBY01000056.1 GCA_002480345.1 Phycisphaerales bacterium UBA7812
CGAACGACACGCCGCCCGGCACCACGCCCGCGACGAGTTTGTCGCGGATCGCCTGCGCCTTCGAGGCGCTGGCCAGGTCCGCGGCGTCGGTCGGCGCGGGTCGGGCGGTGTACGACCCCGGGCCCACGGGCGTGACGGTGACGCTCGCTTTGGGCGCCGGGCTGACGCCGTACGCCTTGGCGATGTGGAACGGGAGTGTCGGGGGGATCGGCTCCATAAGGGGCGATGATACCACGCGCACCCCGGCGCGCGAACGCGCACGATCACAACGAGTGACGACCTGTTCAGGGGACGCGCCGTCGCGATCGGCGCGAGCGTCCCGGATAACAGGTCCGGATACGGATCGGCGCTCGGCTTGTTTCGAAACAAGGACGGATCCGGGCCCGGTCAGTTCGTGCGCCGATCACGGGATCCGGAACATCGGCCCACCCCGGAGCAGGGCCAGCACCGCGATCGCCATGATCACGACGAGCCCGCTGACGAGCAGGATCGTGCGGGCGCGCCGGCGTCCGATGAGCGCCCGCTCCGCCGTGCGGCAGGCGTCTCGGAAGCGTTTGCGATCCTCGATGCGGTCGTAACCGTCTTCGTGGACGATCTTGTTCCGCACCGTCGCGACGAGGCGGAGGGCCCGGACGGTCTCGGGTGCGAGGTCGTGTTCGACGCTGTCGGTTTTCTCGTGCAGGCCGCGCCCGGTGGCGTTGTAGCGGCGCGCGAGGGCCGCCTCGAAGCGCTTGGCGACGCGGACCGCGGTCTCGAGGTCGCTCGCCATCAGGCCCCCGAGGCGGCGAGTTCCTCGCGCTTCGCGAGGAACAGGGCCTTCGCCTCGCCCGCGAGGTAGAACGAGCCGGTGATGCAGATCAGGTCGTCGGGCCCGACGCCCTTGGCGGCGGTGTTGATGGCGCTGCGCAGGTCGGGCTCGACCTGGGCCATCCCGCCGTGCGACTCCTCGAAGCGGCGCTGCAGCTCGAACGGGTCCATCGCGCGCGGGTTTCCCGCGGCCCTCGTGAAGATCACCTTGTCGGCCCCGCGCCCGATCTCCGCGAGCATGGTGTCGACGTCCTTGTCCGCGGCGCAGCCGAAGATGACGATCATCGAATCGGCCCGCACGTGGGCCCCGATCGCGTTGACGAGCGTCCGCACGCTCTCGCCGGTGTGGGCGCCGTCGATGATGACGCGCGGGTTGTCCCACACCTCCTCGAGCCGCCCGTTCTTGACGCTGTTCTCCAGGCCCGCGAGCACGCCGCGCTCGGTGTACTCGAACCCCCGCAGCGCGAGCTGTTGCAGGATCGCGAGCGCCAGCCCGCAGTTCTGCGCCTGGTGCTCGCCCTCGAACGGGACGGGCAGGTGGTCGAGCGATTGGTCCCCCGTCCCCACGCACACGCGCATGTGGGGGCCCATCGCGTGCGCCGCCTCGAACCGCTGCGTGAAGTCGATCTCCCGCCCCAGCACCATCAGCGGCGCGCCGCGCTCGGCGGCGATCCGCTCGAACACCCCCAGCACCGCCTCGTCCTGCGCCATCGTCAGGCAGGGCACGCCCGGCTTGATGATCCCCGCCTTCTCCTCCGCGATCTTCTCGAGCGTGTCGCCCAGGATCGCGGTGTGCTCGAGCTGGATCGCGGTGATCGCCGTCACCGCGGGGTTCACGATGTTCGTTGAATCGAGCCGCCCGCCAAGCCCGACCTCGACGATCGCGGCGTCCACCGCCTGCTCGGCAAAGTAGAGGAACGCGAGCGCCGTGACACACTCGAAATAGGTCACCGGGCCGTGCGCTTTCTCGATCGCGTCGCCCGCGTCCTGCACCCGCCCCAGCAGGCGGGCGAAGGCGGACTCCCCGATCATCTCGCCCCCGATGCGGATGCGCTCGCGGACCGTGACCAGGTGGGGGCTGGTATACACCCCCGCGGCGTACCCGTTCGCGCCCAGGCACCCCGCGAGCATCTCGCAGACGCTGCCCTTGCCCTTGCTGCCCGCGATGTGGACGATCGGCGTGGCGTCCTGCGGGTCGTCCAGCTCGCGCATGAGCGCGCGCATCCGGTCGAGCTTGAACGCGTCGGGGTCGACCCGGTGGGGACGCAGCCGCTCGATGTTCATCCGGTCATCGAGCCAGCGCTCTGCCTGCGCCATCGTGGAGAACGCGCGCCGACGCCTGGGTTTCGACTCGACCGAGCCGCTCACTTTGCCCGCCCTGGCTTTGCCCATGTCCCCGTCCGCTCCCATCAGGGCATCATGCCCGATCCCGACCGTTCGATCAATGCTTTCATCTCCGCGACCGCCCGGCGGAGACCGACATACACCGCCCGGCTCACGATCGCGTGCCCGATGTGCAGCTCCTCGAGCCCCGGGAGCGCCGCGATCGGCTCGACATTGTGGTAGTTGAGCGCGTGCCCCGCGTTGAAGCGCATGCCCGCGTCGCGGACCGCGGCGCCCGCGTCGGTGATCCGCGACAGCTCCGCGGTCAGCTCGCGCCGGCGCGGATCCCCCCCGCAGGCGGCGAACGCCTCGGCCCAGGGGCCCGTGTGGATCTCGCACACATCGAACCCCGCCTCGGCGCACGCGGCGACCTGCTCGCGCTCCGCGTCGATGAACGCGCTGACGATCAGCCCCGCGTCCTTCAGGCTCGCGACGACGGTCTTCATCCGCGCGATCTGCCCCGCGACATCCAGCCCGCCCTCGGTGGTCACTTCCTCGCGCCCCTCGGGCACCAGCATCGCGGTGTGGGGACGCAGTTCGCGGGCGATGCCGACCATCTCGTCCGTCGCGGCCATCTCCAGGTTCAGCTTCACCTTCACCAGGCGGCGCAGCAGGCGGACATCCCGGTCGTTGATGTGCCGGCGGTCCTCGCGCAGGTGGACGGTGATGCCGTCCGCCCCGCCCAATTCCGCCTCGTGCGCGGCGCGGACGGGGTCGGGCTCGCCCACATCTGCGGGGTCGATGCCGGGCCCCGACAGTTCCACCGCGCCGATCTGGGCCGCGTCCGTGCCCCGGTAGCGGGCCTGGCGGACCGTCGCGACATGATCGATATTGACGCCCAACTGGATCATCAGCGTGGACTCTAGGCGGGCGTCCAGCAATGCCCGCAGACGGGAGAGGCCGCGGAAAAGTCCGATATCCAGCCCGAGGACGATGCCGCGGGACCATCGCGAGAAATCCGAGGGACACCCTTGCCAAACAAGTAAGTTAGTGATAACTTATTTATAGAGGTTCACCTCGTCGTCGGTCCTCGGCCGGCGCTCGGGCCTGAACCGGAAGGAGGCGCGCGATGCCCCTGCTGAGCTTCGTGAACCGGATGTGCTATGTCCTCTGCGTGCTCGCGATCGTCGTGGGCGCGACCCTCTCGATCGTCGCGATCTGGAGCGACTTCGACGACGACCTGATGTGGAAGGGCATCTCGACGGCGCTCGTGCTGTTCACCGCGGGCGTGCTGACCATCGGCGTCAACAACATCATCGGGACACGCGTGGTCGCGGACAGTGATCCGAAGCGACCCCCGCTCAATCCTCCACACCGTACCGCGTCTTCAGACGCGTGAGCTCGTCCTTCAGCGCCGCGATCCGCTCCGCGTGCGCCGGATCCTCGATCGCGTTGTGGACTTCATCGGGGTCGGCCCCGAGGTCGTAGTACTCCCACGACCCCGCGTCGGGGCCGAAGAATCGGATGAGCTTGTCGCGCTCGGTGCGCACGCCCTCGTGCCGGCGCACGGCGTGGACGCCCGGATACTCCGTGTACCGGTAGTACAGGCTCTCGCGCCAATCGCCCGGCGTCTCGCCCCGCAGCACCGGCACCAAACTCCGCCCATGCATCGACTCGGGGGCTTCGAGACCCGCCGCGTCGAGCATCGTCGGCGCGATGTCGATGTTCTGCGTCAGCGTTGTGTCCGTCGAGCCCGCCTCGACCACGCCCGGCCAGCGCACAAGGAAGGGCGTGCGGAACGACTCCTCGTACATCCAGCGCTTGTCGTACCACCCGTGCTCGCCGAGGTACCACCCCTGGTCGGAGGTGTAGATCACGATCGTGTTGTCCGCGAGCCCCTGGTGATCAAGCTCGTCGAGCAGTCGCCCCACACCCTCATCCACCGCCTGCACGCAGCGGAGGTAGTCCTTCGCGTAGCGCTGGTACTTCCAGCGGAGCAGGTCGTCGCCCGCGAGCGATCCGCTCTGGACGGCTTCCTCGAACGCCGCGTTCTTTGGGCCGTACGCGAGCGCCCACGCGCGCCGCTGCGTCTCGTTGAGCCGCTGCGGGAAATCGAGTTTCAGGTCGATCGGGCGCAGGTGCCGGTCGATCGTCATTTCTTGCAGTTCCGCGGGTTCGCCCTTGCCCGACCAGTCGTCGAAGAGCGTGCCGGGGACCGCGAGGTCCGCGCCATCGAACAGCGTGAGGTGCCGCGGCGCGGGCTCCCATTCGCGGTGGGGCGCCTTGTGGTGCACGAGCATCAGGAACGGCGCGTTGCTGTTGCGGGCGTCGTCCGCGTGCTCGCGCAGCCACCCGATCGCCTTGTCGGTGATGACATCGGTGACATAGCCCGTGGTCTGGTACTGCTCGTACTCGCCGCGCCGCTCGGGGTCGGATCCGCGCCGGAACACGGGGTTGTAGTAGTGCCCCTGCCCGACCAGGCGGTCGTAGGAATCAAAGCCCGTCGGCTCGGTCTTGAGGTGCCACTTGCCGATCATCGCGGTGCGGTACCCCGACGCGCCCAGCAGCTTCGCGATGTTCGTCTGCGACCCGTCGAAGCGATCGCCGTTGGTCGCGACCCCGTTCGCGTGGCTGTGCAGGCCTGTCAGCATCGTCGCCCGGCTCGGCGCACAGATCGAGTTGCCCACGAAGAACCGGTCGAGCCGCATGCCCTCGCGCGCGAGCCGATCGATGTTGGGCGTGCTGTTCCGGTCCGAGCCGTACGCGCTGATCGCCTGCCACGCGTGGTCATCGGACATGATGAAGACGATGTTGGGCCGGCGTGCCGTCTCGGGTCGGTCCGCCTGTGCCCGGGCCGCTGGCGTGCTCAGCAGGCAGAGAAGAAGCGCACAGAACAGGCCGCTCGCGTGTTGCATGAATCGCTCCCGTCGAGAGTCGGAGGACGGGGCGAGTCTACCAGTCGAGTCCTCGCGTGCAACGCACCGCGCGGTGCGCTCACACCGGCATCGGCGCGGGGTGCTCGGGCGTCTCCCCGTTCAGCACGCGGACGACATCGCGCACGACCCAGGACATGTTCGTCTTCGCGAGCTCCGTCGCTGCGGCGATGTGGGGCGCGAGGTGCGCGTTGGGGAGGCCCAGCAGCGGGTAGTCCGCGGGGAAGGGCTCGGGCTCGTGCACATCGCAGAGGCCCGTCGCGCCGGGGTTGGCTTTCAGAAAATCGGCGAGCGCGAGCGCGTCGACGATCAGGCCCCGCGCGCACGACAGGAAGACGACATCCTCCTTGCACTGCGCGAACTTCGCCGCGTCCATCAGGTTCCGGTTCGCGGGCCGGTCGTCGGTGTGGATCGTCAGCACATCGCTCTCCGCGAGCAGTGTTTCCACGGTGACCGGCTCCGCCCCCCACCGCTCGTTCTCCGGGATCACGAGCAGGTCGTTGTAGATCACCCGCATGTTGAAGGCCTTGCCGATCCGTGCGACGCGCTTGCCGATCCGCCCCAGCCCGTAGACGCCCAGCGTCATCTCCTCGAGCTGGCGCGTCGCGATCAGGTCCGCCCGCGCCGCGCTCCAGCCTTCCATGTCCAGGGCCTTGTCGAGGAACACGCGGGGTCGGATCGCATCGAACAGGATCGCGAAGACATACTCCGCGACGGCGCTCGCGTTGGACCCCAGCGCGTGGACGACGGGAACCCCCCGGCGGGCGCACTCGGGCAGGTCGAAGTTGTCGAGCGCCACCCCGGCCCGCCCGATCACCTTCAGGCTCGGCGCCCGGTCGAGCATCGCGCCGTCGATGATCGTGTAGGTCCGCACGACCATCGCGTCCGCCCGAGCGATGTTCGTCTCGAACGCGCCGTCGCCGGGCGAGGCCTCGATCACATCGGCACGCTCGCGCAGCCAGCTCAAGGGCCCGGGGGCGAGGGGTTCGGTCACGATCACCAGCGGCAGCGACATGGGCGTCTCCTTCGCGGGCCCGGCGCCACCGGGCGCCCGCTCAGGAATCGTTGGCCCCGAACGCCTGCTCGGCGAGGTCCACCGCCCGCCCCATCGCCGCGGCCTTGTTCACGGTCTCCATGAACTCGTCGTCCGCTTTGCTGTCCGCGACGATCCCGCCCGAGGCCTGGATGTGGTAGGTCCAGCGCGTCCCGTCGTAGCGGTCCACCGGCACGACCATCGTCCGCAGCGCCAGCGCGATGTCCATCTGCCCGTCCAGGCCGATCGCGCCCATGCCCCCGCCGTACGGGCCCCGGCGCACGGGCTCGAGCTCGTCGATGATCTGCATCGCACGGATCTTCGGCGCCCCGGAGATCGTCCCCACCGGCAGCGCCGCGCGCAGCGCGTCCCAGCAGTCCAGCCCCTCGCGCAGCACGCCCGTCACCGTCGACGAGATGTGCATGACATGGCTGTACCGCTCGATCGACATGACATCGCTCAGCTCGATCGTGCCCGGTTGCGCCACGACACCCACATCGTTGCGCCCGAGATCGACGAGCATGATGTGCTCGGCCCGCTCCTTCTCGTCCGCGAGCAGGTCGCGCTCGAGCGCGAGATCCTCCGCGGGCGTCCGCCCCCGCTTGCGCGTCCCCGCGAGCGGGCGGTTGGTCACCATGAACCGGGGCGCGCCGTCATCCGACGCGCCGCCCGACGATCCGACCCGCTCCACCCGGCACAGGATCTCCGGGCTCGACGCGACGAGGATGCACGCCCCCGCCTGCATGTACACCATGTAGGGGCTCGGGTTCACCGCGCGCAGCGCCCGGTAGACATCGAACGGGTCCGCCGCGCTCGTCTTCTCGAACCGCTGCCCCAGCACGACCTGGAAGATGTCCCCCGCCGCGATGTATTCCTTCGCCCTCGCGAGCATCACGCCGTGCTCGTCGCGGGTCATGTTGCTCGCCATGGGCTCGGCCCGGGCCCCCTCGGCGCCCACCATCCCCGCGGGCAGGGGCTTGCTGTGGCGCTGGATCTCGTCGGCCCGCGAGTGCAGCTTCGCGACCGCCGCGTCGTAGACCGCCCCCGCGTCCTCCCCGGGCGAGACGAACGCGAGCTGCACGACATGCACCAGCCGATCGACATGGTCGAAGGCGATCACCCCGTCGTAGAGCCCGAAGTGCAGGTCGGGTAGGCCCCGGTCGTCGGGCGGCGCGCGCGACGGGTCGAGCTTCACCGGCTCCGCGTACCGCACCGTGTCGTAACTCGCGTACCCGAACCAGCCCCCCCAGATGCAGTCGGGAAGCAGGCCCCGGTCCACCGACTCGGTCGGCGTCACCAACCGGATTCCCCGGGTGATCGCCCGCAGCGCGTCCGCCGGGTCGTCCCGGTGTCCCGTCTCGACCGTCTCCGCCCCCGTCCGACGGTCCCGGATCTCGATCTCCTGCCCCCGCGCCGTCACCTCGACGACCGGTCGCGACCCCAGAATCGAGTGGCGACCCAGACGATCCCCGTTCTCCACCGATTCCAGCAGGAACGAGGGGGCCGTCCGTTCATCCGGCGCCACCAATCGCCGATACGCGAGCACAGGGGTCAGCTGGTCCGCGAGCAGGCGCACGCCGATCGGGATCGCCAGCGTTTCGGGCCCCGTGACGCCCGCGCGCGAACCCTCCCGCTCTGCGAGGTGTACGAACTGTGCCCGGTCGAGATTCGGCATCGCGCCGATCCTATGCCCCCCCGCTTCTTCCGATCCCCGTCCCCGTACCCTGCGAGTGCCATGTTCAAGACCGAAACGACCGAACGCATCGCCCGCCTGCTCTGCAACGCCCGCGGCCTCCCCCCGCGCCCGGCCTCGCGCTTGCTGGGCGCCGCGCTGCTCCCCGCCGCGCTCGCGACCACGGGAGCCGCGGCACAGACCGACGATGTCTTCGCGCCCCCGTCGGACGCGGCGCCGCAGGTCGAGCCCGAGCAGGGCTCGCCCGACGCGACCCCTCCCGAGGGGCAGATCAGCATCGGGGACCTGCTCCGCAGCGCCGACCAGTTCCAGCCGAACAAGAGGCTGGGTGCCCGCGCCCACCTGCTGCGCGAATCGCAGCAGGTCGCCGACGCGGTGGTCGTCGTCGAGGACCCCGCCGATGCCGCCCGCGTCATCGGGGGATGGACCGGGCTCTCCCGCGTCCCGGTGCTCATCGACGACGGGACGCTGCTCGCGGCGGAGAACATCGCGCGGTTTGTCCGCGCCTTCGATCCCCGCACCGTGCTCTACTGGCCCGCGGGGGAACGAGAGCCCTGGCCCGCGGACGCGAACGGGTCAGCCGAGAAGATCGTCACCACCCTCGCGCGCACCCTCGACCGCGAGGGCGACATCAAGACCGTCCGCGACCTGCTGGGCAAGATGCGCGAGCTGGGCATCGGGCCCAACGGCGTCGTCGTCATCGATCCCGACGACGAGTCCCGGATCGCGGGCCTCGCGCTCGCCGCGGGACGCCAGCAGCTCGTCGCCTTCGCGGATCTCCAGGGACGCGTGAACACCTCGATGAGCGGCAACGAGGTCCGCGCGCTGGGCGACCGCATCCAGCAGCAGCTCGCTCGTGTCGGGTGCGAGTGGGAAACCCTGGGCGACGAGATCGACGCGGTCACCCTCGTCGGCAACGGCGCGCTCCGCGTCGACCTGGGCCTCGATGAGGAAGACACCAAGGCGCTCACCGATCTCATCGGGCGCCACCGCGGAGGGATCGGGAACCGCTGGGCGTGGACCGGCGCCGTGTTCGGCGACGCCCCCACCGCCCTCTACCGCGCCATGTGCGCGCTCTTCCTGCCCGCCAACTCCGCCTGGCTCTTCGACGGCTACGGGCGAGGCGACCCCTGGGACCTCTACGACGCGACCAGCGCCGGGCGCCTCCTCCAGCAGGCGGAGTTCGAGTACGAGATCCACGACACCCCCTCGAACCGCGTCCGTGATTGGCGCCGCGTCACGGCCGACGGGCTCGATGCCGACCTGATCTGCATCAACTCCAAGGGATTCATCACCGAGTTCTACCTGGGCGACGGGCCCGCGCACCCGGGTGACATCCCCATCCTCGACCGCCCCGCCGCGGTCCACATCGTCCACTCCTGGTCGGCGCGCGTCCCGGGCTCGGTCCGCTCCGTCGCGGGACGCTGGCTCGAGCACGGCGCCTACCTCTACTACGGCTCCGTCGACGAGCCCTACCTCCAGGCGTTCATCCCGACGCCCAAGGTTGTCGGGCGCCTGCTCGCGGGCCTGCCCTTCGGCGCCGGCGCACGCCTGGACCGCAGCGCGCCCTGGAAGCTCAATGTCCTGGGCGACCCGCTGGTGACCTTTTACCCGGGCGCCAAGGCGGGGCAGCGCCTCGACGCGGAGGTCCGCTACGCCGACGCGCGCCCGATGGACGAGATCGTCGCCGAGCGCCTGCGCGACGAGGATTTCACGGGCGCGCTCCGCGCGCTCACGCTCGCCGGGCGCGACGCCGACGCCGCCCGTCTCGCGGCCGCCCTGCTCGCCGATCGCCCGGACGCCGTCGGCAACGACGCCGCGTTCTGGATGATCATGCCCCTCTACCGCGCGGGCCGGGACGACACGCTCGCGGACGCGTACAACCGCATCGACCCGGAGCGTCAGGACACGCTGCTGCTCCAGGATGCGCTCTGGCACGCGGGCCGGCGCGCGCTCGCGAAGGGCCCCAGCACCAAGATGGAGGGCCTGCTGCGTCGCAACCTGCGCGAGTGGGAGGCGGAGCACGACGCGGTCGAACTCGCGGTCCACATCTCCAGCCGCGCCGGGCAGCGGGAAGCGGTCGCCTTCCTCGAGACCGTCGCGCCCACGCTCGAGCAGGAGAAGCGCCGCAAGGTGGTCAACGACGCGATCCTCCGGTTCGGCGGGCCTTCGCGTCCCTGACCCTTATTCCGAAAGCCGGGCTCCCGACGAGACGCCCCCGTCCCGCTCGATCCGCGCCCACAGCGCGCCGTCCCGCGCCGTGATCCCCCACGCCGCGCCCAGCTCACGCTTCACACGGTTCCAGCGCCGATCGAACGCCCGGCTGCGCCCCGTGGACTGCAACACCACACGCGGGCGCACCGCGAGCAGGAAATCCTCCGCGACCGCGTGGTGGCTCCCGTGGTGCGCCAGTTCCGCGATGTCCGCCCCCAGCAGGTTCCCCGTCTCGCCTTCGCGTCCGAGCAGCACCGCCATCGCGGCCCGCTGGATGTCTCCGACCAGCAGCACGCGCCGCTCGCCCGCGCGCGTCGGGACCTCGAGCCGCGCGACGAGCGAGCGGTCGTTCGCCTCGCGGATCCGCGTGGGCGCTTCCGCCGAGGGCCAGAGCACGCGGAGCGTCGCGTCTCCCACCTCGAGGGTGTCCCCCTGCGCGATCGCCTCGACGCGGACCCCTTGGGCATCCATCGCGCGGAGGAACATCAACTCGGCGCTGCCGTCGGGCGCCGCGCGCATGGACGCGAGCGCCGGCGCGCTGACGAGCACGCGCCGCAGCCCGATCGCGCGGGCCGCGTCGGGCAGCGCCGCGTAGTGGTCGATGTTCGCGTGGGTGACCAGCGCCGTGCGCACGCGCGGCGCCCCGAGCGCGCGCAGCGCCCGCGGGATCTCGCGCACCCCGATCCCGGGGCGCAGCGACCCCGCGTCCCACAGCACCGCGTCACCCCCCGCGCGCACGAGCAGGCACGAGCCGTCGTCCACGCTGAGCATGTCCACCCGCGCCGCGGCGTCGAGCCCCCTCGCCGCGTGCGCCTCGATGCCGAACCAGACCAGCACGCCCGCGACCGCGAGCCAGGGCCGGCGATCACCCGGGCGCGCCAGCACGAGCAGCGTCGCGCCCGTCGCGCCCAGCGCCCACGCGAGGGAGACCGGGGGCCACGCGCTGTGCGCACCGACCGCCGCGAACGCGCCGGAGACCGACTCGACCCCGCGCGCCGCGAGCAGCGCCGCGTCGATCAGCATCGCGCCGACGGGTCCGCTCGCGAGGTGCGCCAGCAGTCCCGCGATGCCCAGCGCCTGCACGCACACCGCGAGCGGGGTCGCCGCGATGACCGCGATCGGCGTGAGCGGGTTGAACGACCCGGTGTGCCACAGGATCGCGGGCGCCGAAACGAACCAGACCATGAACGAGGTCGCGACCAGCCCGCGCACCCACACGAGCGCCGCGCGCCCCTCGCCGCGCTCGCCCAGCAGTGCGGGGTGCGGGGTCGTGGCCCGCCCGTACACCCACGGACGATGCGTTTCGCTGATCCAGATCAGCAGCGCCGTCACCCCGACCGTCAGCTGGAACCCGAGCGTCGAGGGGTCCACGGGCCGCAGCGCGATGAGGGCCGCGGTCGTCCATCCGAGCATCGTCATCCGGTCATATCGCCGCGCGAACGCGCGTCCCGCGAGCAGCGCGATGGTCAGGATCGCGGCGCGCAGGATGGGCGTGCGCACCGGCACGAGCGCGCAGTAGGCGACGACGACCGCGATGCCCACGAGCCCCTCGAGGCGCGGGCGATCGCCCGTTGTGCGCACGATGCCGACGGTGAGCATCGCGAGCACGCCCAGGTGGAAGCCCGAGATCGCGAGCAGGTGGGAGACGCCCGTGCGCGCAAACGCCGCGTCGTCGCGCGCGTCGTCCCCCCGCTCGCCCAGCAGCATCGCCTGCGCGACGCCCGCGCCCGGTGCGCCGGGGTCGATCAGGTCACCCGCCCCGGCGCGGAACCGCGCGAGGCTGCGCAGCGCGATCGCGCGGGCGCGCCGCACGGGTCCTCCCGGCTCCAGAATCTCGATGGTCTGCGCGCGCGTCCGGAGCGTCCCCGCGCGTCCGGCCTGCCTCGCCCAGGCGAGCGCATCGGGCGCGCCGGGGTTCATTGCGGGGCGGATACCCGAGAGCAGCCCCAGCACCTCGACGCGGTCGCCCGCCCGCAGGTCGTCCGCGCCCGACGCGTACACCCGGACCGACCCGCTGATGCGCACCGCCGCGTCCGCGCGCACGAGCGTGTCCGCGTCGAGCGTGAACGCAGGCGTCGCGGGGCGGAACCGCGTCAGGCGTTCGTCGAGCGTGCCGGGCGTGGCGCGCCGCGCCCGGGGCGCGTCGAGCACCGTGCCCCGCAGGCGCACGAGGGTTGCGGGTTCCGCGGGGTCGGAGGCCGCGACGAGTCTGGAAAGATGATCGCGGGGGGCTTCCCCGAGCCGAGCGTGCGCGAGGCCGGCGCCGCTCGCCAGCACGCCGATGAGCGCGAGGGCGCGGGCGGGGGTCGGGGGGACCAGCAGCACCAATCCGGCGCACAGGCCCGCGAGAGCGAAGAGCACGGGGGACCACGCGAGCCCCGGCGTGACGGAGCCGAGCGGATCGAGCGACCAGCGCCCGAGCAGCACGCCCAGCGCGAGCGCGCCCGCGGTCAGCCACGCGTCGCGTCGCGCGTCCTGCCGCATCGTCCGCGCCGACCGCGGAGCATGATGTCGGGTGTCCCCGTCCACCGCGGCATGGTCGCGGATGCGGCCCGTGCCGGCAAGCGGGATTTTCGGGGCGGGCTCACTGGGCGATGACGATGTCGTCGAAGCCCTCGAGGAAGTCGATCGTCTCGGGCTGGTTGTTCTCGCCGACACGCCGGTCGCCGGACGCGTTGCTGAAGAAGTTCACCCCGTAGGTGATGTTGAGGTTGCCCCCGCCGAACATGTCCCCGCTCAGGACGCGTCCCGCGCGGCTGTCGGCGGCGCCGAGGAACACCCCGTCCTCGCCCGCGGAGTGCGCGACGAACGCGCCGCGGGCGCGGGTCGGGAAGATGTTGGCGTAGTCGTTGGTCGCGAGGCGCGCTTCGTCGGGATAGCCCGGGTGCCCCAGCAGGGCGGACATCACGCCCTCGATCGCGGCCTCGCCGCCCCCGCCGTTCAGCGCGCCGGAACCGATGAGGCTGCCGATCTGCCCGGGCACCGGGGGCTGGGTCATGTTCGCGGAGCGGGCGCCCAGCGAGAGGCTGGAGAGCACCGATCCGTTCGCGGTCCAGTAGAACTGCGAGAGGTTGTCCTCGACGGAGAGCGACGCGAAGTCGTGCCCGTCGCTCAGGTAGGTCGGCGCCGCGCCGTTCTGGATCCACGCGATGATGGGCTGCCCGTACGGGTCGAACAGGTCGGGCAGGCCCGCGCCCGAGCCCGCGGATTGGGTGGTCAGGTCGCCCGGCTGCTGGTCGGCGGTCAGGTACCCGAGCGAATCATCGCCCGGCAGAAAGTAAGAATCCTCGGACGCGCCGATCAGGTCGGGCTGCACCCAGATGCGCCGATCCGTGTTGTTGGTGGGGTTGACCTCGAGCCAGCCCTGCAAATTCGAGGGCTGCGTCTCGCTGATCGCGCCGGCGCCCGCCAGGTCGAGCAGGGCGTTCTCCATCTGGGTCAGGCCCGCGCCGGCGCCGCCGGAGAAGTTCACCTGCGAGCCCACTTCATTGGTCGCGAAATAGCCCGGCTGGCGCCGGTTGTCGAGCTCGAACTGGCCCGCGGCCTGGTTGAGCCCGGTCAGCAGCGAAGTGGTCGAGGCCTTGCGGCCCGACGCGCGCACGCCCCCCAGCGCCGGGAGGAGGATCGCGATCAGGATCGCGATGATGAAGATGACAACGAGCAACTCGACGAGCGAGAAGCCGCGCGGGCGGAAAGCGGGAGCGGGGCGCATCATCGTGGTTCCCTTCGCGTGTGGTCCGGCAGACCGGGTCGGGGCGGCGCTGGCGCCGCGACGGTCATCTGGGCAGAGGAACGGCATCGGAGAGCGGTTCCCACGCCCGCGGTCAGTCTATACGGGGCTCGGGCGAGCCGGATTCAAACTGTCGTGACACGAGCGGGATTGTGCGTCCACCGCCCCGAACAGGGTTGTTTGATCGTTCTTTGATCGGGTTTCTTTGCATTCGGGGCGCTGGTTGCGAATACTGCAGCGTGCGCACAGGGGCCTCCAACCGATTCGATCTGCGAGCGGACGGGCAGCGCGACGCGGTGCGTGTCGCGGCCGCCGCCCTCGATGCGGGCGGGCTGGTGATCGCGCCGACGGAGACGGTGTACGGCGTGTTCGCGGCCGCGACGGACGATCGGGCCCTGCGCGCCCTGCTCGACGCGAAGGCATCATTGCCGGGGGATGAAACCGACGATCCCCGGTTCACCTGGCACGCGCCGTCGGTCGATGCGGTGGCGCGTGCGGTCGTGCTGCCGACCGCGGTGCACCGTCGCCTGGTGCGGGGGCTGCTCCCCGGGCCGGTCCGGTTCGTGCTCGAGCAGGATGCCGAATCCCTGGAGGAAGCGGCCCGCGAGCTGGGGGTCGGTGATGAGGTCTTCACGCGCGTGAACGGAGAGACCGGGTGGATCGCGGTGCGCGTGCCCGATCATCCCGTGGCGCGGGCGCTGCTGGACGCGGCGCACGGCCCGGTCGTCGCGGACCGGCTCGGCGCGACGGTGTGGCGGGACAGCGAGCGTCCGGACCGCGTCGTGCGCGCGGGCTTGGGCGAGGACAGCGATTTCGCGGGCGTCGTGCTGGACAGCGGCGCCCTGGGCTCGGGGGGACCTTCGACCACGGTGCGGGTGCGCCGGAGCGGCGCGTTCGAGGTCTCCGCGGGCGGGCGCGTGAGCGAGGAGCGGGTGATGGCGGCGTTGCGGCGGACGATCCTGTTTGTGTGCACCGGGAACACCTGCCGCAGCCCGATGGCCGAGGCGATCGCCCGGTCGCTCCTCGCGAGCCGAAAGGCGGAAGACGGGACGGAGGTCGTTGTTGCGTCGGCGGGCGTGATGGCGGGCCGGGGCATGCCCGCGACACCCGAAGCGGTGGACGCGGCGGCGGCGCTGGGGGGCGATCTGCGGGCGCACCGCTCTCGCGGCCTCACCCGGGAGATGGTCGCGGACGCGGAGGTCGTCTTCGCGATGACCCGCTCGCACGCGGACGCCGCGGCGGGCCTGCTCGGGGGGCCGGATGGAGTGGGATCTGAGAAGATCCGGGTGCTGGATCCCGATGGGGACATCCCGGATCCGATCGGGGGCCCTCCGGCGGTCTATCGTGAGACGGCGGAACGGATCCGCAAGGCGATCGAGAAGAGATTCGAGGAGCTCGGGCTATGAAGATCGCGGTTTCATCGGACCACCGGGGCAGGGATGTCGCTGAGCAGATCGGGCGTCACCTCCGCGAGCTGGGGCACGAGGTTCTCGCGTCGATGCCCTCGGACGGGGAGCCCAGCGATTATCCGGACAAGGCGCTCGAGGTCGGGCGCGCCGTCGCGAACGGGCAGGCGGAGCTGGGCGTGCTGATCTGCGGGACGGGGATCGGCATGTCGATCGCCGCGAACAAGGTCGCGGGCGTGCGCGCGGCGCTCGTGCACGACGAGCTGACCGCGGGGCTCGCGAAGAGCCACAACAACGCGAATGTGCTCTGCCTCTCGGGCGACCTGCTCGGCGAGCGGAAGATCAGCGCCATCATCGACAAGTGGCTCGAGACCGAGTTCGAGGGCGGGCGGCACGAGCGGCGCGTCGAGAAGATCAAGGCGATCGAATCGGGCTGCAAGGCCCAGGGCGAGACCGCCGGCACCTGAATGCACGATCCGCCCACCCCCTCGGGTGGTGCGCGTCGTGTCCGGCCGTCGGCGTGCGCGCGAATGACCCTTATTCCGGGTTTTCGAGCCCTGCCCACCCCCCCGAAACAGTTGTCGCACATCTACTTAAGTTTGGAAACCATCTGAACAGTTGGATGCATGCGCGTTCGGATTCTGTCGATAGGTTCGGCGGAAGGGACCGGCATGCGCTTCGCACTTCGGGTCGCATACTTCACGGTGTTCTGCGTCGCGCTGGGCGTCGTCGGTCTGCTCTCGTGGAACGCGGGGCTGCACCCCGATCCCAACGCGATCGGGGGGGCGGGCGTCGTCTGCGGCCCCGATGGGCAGCCGCTCGCGGGGCTCGAGACCGGATCGCAGGCGGTCGCGAACACGGATGCGGGGGCCTCGCTGTCCCCGCTCGCGTTCTTCACGGGGGGCGGGCATTACATGCCCCGCGTGCATTGCCTGGTCAACGAGGCGGGCACGACCGACTGGCCCTGGGTGTTCGTGCTGCTGCTGCTCAACGGGCTGGTCATCGCGGGGTACACGAAGATCTTCGTGTTCTGGAGGCGGGCCTATCTCGCGGAGCGCCCCGAGGATCGCAACAAGAAGCTGATGGACCTCGCGTGGATCTTCGCGCTCTGCGCCGCGTGCGGGTACGCCGCGTCGATTATGGTCTTCGTCTGGCCCGCCTACCGCCTCGTCGCGCTGATCCTCGTCCCGCTCGCGGTGTTCACCTGGAAGTTCTGCCGGAACCTCGACGAGATGCAGGTCTCGCTTTCCGCGAAGCGTCTGGAGCGCGAGCTGCAAGAAGCGCTGGTGGCGCGGACCGAGCAGCTCGAGGCGGAGGTCGCGGCGCGGACCGCGGAGCTGCGCGAAGCGCGCGACGCGGAGCGGGCA
>DLBY01000128.1:0-319 GCA_002480345.1 Phycisphaerales bacterium UBA7812
CAGGTAGTGGAAGTCGAGGATGTTGCCGTCCTTGTCGACGATGTTGATCTGGGGGTGCAGGTCGCCCTTGTGCTCGATGACGACGAGCGCCTGCTGGCCCTTTCCGGCGTCCTCCTCGCGGACGGTCTCGCCGACCTGGATGTCGACGAAGTTCACGATGCCGCCCTTCTCGGCGAGGATGGGCGAGCGGTGCGGGTCCCACTTGACGAGGATCTCGCCCCGCTTCACCTTCTGGCCGGGCTTGGCGTAGATGAACGCGCCGTAGTCGACCTTGGTCTTCTCGAGCTCGCGGCCCTTGTCGTCGAGGATCGCGATCTCG
>DLBY01000128.1:618-804 GCA_002480345.1 Phycisphaerales bacterium UBA7812
TTGTCGTCGAGGATCGCGATCTCGCCGTTCCGCTTGAGGCTGACGAGGCAGTCGTGCCCGTCCTCGTCCACGACCGCGACCTCGTTGCAATCGCGGACCTCGACGGTGCCCCCGTTGAGGGCTCGGTACTCGGTCTCCGACACCGAGCGGGTGCCGACGCCTCCGGTGTGGAAGGTCCGCATGGTG
>DLBY01000128.1:1127-16195 GCA_002480345.1 Phycisphaerales bacterium UBA7812
GGTGCCGGGCTCGCCGATGGACTGCGCGGCGATGATGCCGACCGCGAGACCTTCCTCGACGAGGCGGCCCGTGGAGAGATCCATCCCGTAATCGAGGACAGAGCAGCCCGAGTCCGAATCGCTGGTCAGCGGGCTGCGGACCATCACCGAATCGATGTTGAGCTCCTCGATCTTCGCCGCCGCTTCGGGGGTGATCATCGAGTTCTCGGCAACGATCACCTCATCGGTGATCGGGTTGACGATCGAGTTCACGCAGACGCGCCCGGTGATCTGCTCGGCGAGCGTGACATCGACCTGCTCGCCCTTGTAGATCGCGCGCTTGATGATGCCGCGGCGGGAGCCGCAGTCGTGCTCGCCCACGATGACGGACTGCGCGATGTCGCAGAGCTTGCGGGTGAGGTACCCCGAGTCGGCGGTCTTGAGCGCGGTATCCGCGAGGCCCTTCCGGGCGCCGTGGGTGGACGAGAAGTACTCGAGAACATTGAGGCCCTCGCGGAAGTTCGCGCGGATGGGCGTCTCGATGATCTCGCCGCTGGGCTTGGCCATCAGGCCCCGCATGCCCGCGAGCTGCTTCATCTGGGTGATGTTGCCTCGGGCGCCCGAGTCGCTCATGAGGTAGACGGGGTTGAGGAACTTGGTGCCCTCGCCCTTCTCGATGTCCGCCTCGGACCCGTCGGGGTGCCGGCGGTCACGCTTGAGCGTGTCGACGAGGACCTTGGTGAGCTCCTCGTTGCAGTGACTCCAGATGTCGAGCAGCTGGTTGTAGCGCTCGCGCTCGGTGATGATGCCGTTCTCGTAGTTCTTCTCGACGCGGTTGACGCGCTTCTGGGCGGCGTCGAGCAGGTCCTGCTTCTGCGTCGGGATGCGGAGGTCGGTGACGCCGAACGAGAGACCCGCGACGGTGGACCGCTTGAAGCCGATCGACTTCATGTCGTCGAGCAGGTCGATCGTCGCGGGCTTGCCGCAGAAGGCGAAGACATCGTCGATCACGCGGGCGCAGCCCTTCTTGCCCAGGGCGCAGTTGTAGAAGGGCATGCCCTCCGCGAGGATGTCGCTGAAAAGGATCCGCCCCACCGTCGTGACGATGCGGCGGTGCTCGGGCATCGCCTCGGGCTCGCCCTTCTGGCTGTTGACGACGCGCTCGAACCGCTCGAGGCGGACCGAGATGGGCTGGTGGATATCGATCGTCCCGTGGTCGTAGGCGAGGATCGCCTCGTGCGCGTCCTTGAACCGCGGGACGCTCTTCTCGTCGACCTCCTGCACATTCTCCTGGCAGACGGTGATGAAGTAGACACCCAGCACGATGTCCTGCGACGCGCTGATGATCGGCCCGCCGTTCGCCGGGCTGAAGATGTTGTGCGTCGAGAGCATGAGCACATGCGCCTCGGCCTGGGCCTCGACACTCAGCGGCAGGTGGACCGCCATCTGGTCGCCGTCGAAGTCAGCGTTGAACCCGCCGCAGACGAGCGGGTGCAGGCGGATCGCGTTGCCCTCCACGAGGACGGGCTCGAAGGCCTGGATGCCCATGCGGTGGAGCGTCGGGGCGCGGTTGAGCATGACCGGGTGCTGGTGGATGACCTCCTCGAGAATGTCCCACACCTCCGCATCGCGGCGTTCGAGCATCCGCTTGGCGCTCTTGATGGTGTCGGCGAGGCCGTGCTCCTTGAGCTTGCGGATGATGAAGGGCTGGTAGAGCTCGAGGGCGATCTTCTTGGGCAGGCCGCACTGGTAGAGCTTGAGCTCGGGGCCCACCACGATCACGGAACGGGCCGAGTAGTCGACGCGCTTGCCCAGCAGGTTCTCGCGGAAGCGGCCCTGCTTGCCCTTGATCATGTCCGTCAGTGACTTGAGGGGGCGGTTCGACGATCCGAGCACCGGGCGGCGGCAGCGGTTGTTATCGAACAGCGCGTCGACCGCCTGCTGGAGCATCCGCTTCTCGTTGCGGATGATGACCTCCGGCGCGTTCAGGTCCATCAGCTTCTTGAGGCGGTTGTTCCGGTTGATGATCCGCCGGTACAGGTCGTTCAGGTCGCTGGTCGCGAAGTTGCCGCTCTCCAGCAGGACGAGCGGGCGCAGATCGGGCGGGATGACGGGGACGACATCCATGACCAGCCACGCGGGATCGTTCTCGCTGTGGCGGACCGACTCGATGAGCTTGAGACGCTTGGCGTAGTCGGTGATCTTCTGCTTGCTGCGGGTTTCCTTGAGGGCCTGGCGGATCTCCGCGGCGATCTCGTCGAGGTTCAACCCCTCGATGAGCTCGCGGACCGCGTCGGCGCCCATCTGGGCGCGGAAGGCGTTGCCGTACTGCTCGACCGCCTGGCGGTGCTCGTCCTCGGTCATCACCTGCTTGTACTTCAGCTCGGTGTCACCCGGGTCGACGACGACATAGTCCTGGTAGTAGATGATCTTCTCGAGGTCGCTGGTCTTCATGCCCAGCAGCGTGCCCAGACGGCTCGGCAGGCTCTTGAAGAACCAGATGTGCACGACGGGCGCCGCCAGGTTGATGTGCCCCATCCGCTTGCGGCGGACGCGGCTGTGGGTGACCTTGACGCCGCAGCGGTCGCAGATGATGCCCTTGTACTTGGTGCCGCGGTACTTGCCGCAGGAGCACTCGTAGTCGCGCTCGGGACCGAAGATCCGCTCGCAGAACAGCCCGTCCTTCTCGGGCCGGTAGGTGCGGTAGTTGATGGTCTCGGGCTTTTTGACCTCGCCGTAGGACCACGCGCGGATGTCGTTGGGCGACGCGAGGGTCACCTTGACGGCGCTGAAGTCATTGACGCGTTCGTAGACGGTTTCAGCCATGTCAGCTTCACCTTCCTGCGGCCGATCAGGTCTCGGCCTTTGTCTGACGGACCGAGCTCGTCTCCGAAGCCCCGTCCGGTTTTTTCGTGATTCGGATCAAACCGGCATGCCCGAGAGCACGCCCCGTGAAACTCAGAGAAGGCTGCCGCCCTCCAGCTGCTTCTTCTCCAGGCTGATGTTCATGCCCAGGCCCTTGAGCTCGTTGCAGAGCACATCGAACGCGACGGGCATGCCCGCCTCGAGCTTGTTGGTGCCCTTGACCATGCTCTCGTAGATCTTCGTCCGCCCCTCGACATCGTCGCTCTTGACGGTGAGGAGTTCCTGGAGGATGTACGCGGCCCCGTACGCCTCGAGCGCCCAGACCTCCATCTCGCCGAACCGCTGGCCGCCCGTCCGCGCCTTGCCGCCCAGCGGCTGCTGGGTGATGAGCGAGTAGGGCCCGGTCGCGCGGGCGTGGATCTTGTCGTCCACGAGGTGGTGGAGCTTGAGCATGTACATGTAGCCCACGGTCGTCTTCTGGTGGAAGGCCTCGCCCGTGCGCCCGTCGTAGAGCTGGATCTTGCCGCCCGAGGGCATCTTGGCGAGCAGCTCGCGGTGCCCCGGGTGGGTGCCCTCCTCTTCGTGCTTCGCGAGCTTGC
The DNA here is from genome assembly GCA_002480345.1 of Phycisphaerales bacterium UBA7812. Taxonomy (GTDB): domain Bacteria; phylum Planctomycetota; class Phycisphaerae; order Phycisphaerales; family UBA1924; genus UBA1926. The sequence continues at coordinate 4,571 of DLBY01000128.1, forward strand.
TCTCGACGAAGGCGTTCGCCTCCTCGATCGCCGCGTGCACCTCAGCCTCCGTCGCGCCGTCGAACACGGGCGTGCGGGCCTGGAAGCCCAGGACCTTCGCGGCCCACCCCAGGTGGGTCTCGAGGATCTGCCCCACATTCATCCGGCTGGGCACGCCCAGCGGGTTGAGCATGATCTCGACGGGGGTGCCGTCCTCAAGGAAGGGCATGTCCTCCTCGGGCACGACGCGGGCGATGACGCCCTTGTTGCCGTGCCGGCCCGCCATCTTGTCGCCCACGCTGAGCTGACGCTTGGTCGCGATGTAGATCTTGACCATCTCGAGCACGCCCGAGGGCAGCTCGTCGCCCCGCTTCATGTGGGCGACCTTGCGCTTCTTCTCGGTCTCGACCGCCTCGATGCGGGGCCAGAACTGGTTGTAGAAGACCAGGCCCGCCTCGCGCGATTCCTTCGAGCCCTTGATCCACTTCTCATTGAAGGTCTGGATCTGCTCGAGGATGACCTCGGGGATGTCCGACGCGCCCACCTTCTGGCGGGTCATCGGGTCGACCATCTCCGTGCCGGTCGCCTCGTTGATGAGGTTGGTCATCTCCTTGAACAGCTCGATCGCCTTCTGGTCCTGCTCCGCCTCGTAGGCCTCGATGTCCTTCTTGAGCTGCTTCTTCTGCGCGTCGGTGAGGTGCACGCGACGGCTGAACTTGCGGGCGCCGATCACGATGCCCTCAACCCCGGACGGGACCTCGAGCGAATCGTTCTTCACATCCTCGCCCGCGCGGCCGAAGATCGCGTGCAGCAGCTTCTCCTCGGGGGTGAGCTCGGTCTTGGACTTGGGGCTGACCTTGCCGACCAGGATGTCGCCCGGGCCCACGCGGGCGCCGATGCGGATGATCCCGTTCTCGTCGAGGTTGCGGAGCATCTTCTCGCTGACATTGGGAATGTCGCGGGTGAACTCCTCGCGCCCGAGCTTGGTCTCGCGGATCTCGACATCGAACGAGTCGATGTGGATCGAGGTCATCGCGTCGTCCTTGACGAGACGCTCGTTGATGACGATCGCGTCCTCGAAGTTGTACCCGTCGAAGGTGTTGAACGCGACGAGGATGTTGCGCCCGATGCCCAGCTCGCCGTAGCGGGTCGAGGCGCCGTCCGCGATGATCTGCCCCGCCTTGACCTTCTCGCCCGGCACGACGATCGGCTTCTGGTTCTGGCAGGTCCGCTCGTTGAGGCCCACGAACTTGCGGAGCTCGTACTCGTCGGAGTTGTCGATGATGATGCGCTGCGAGTCCGCGAAGGTGACGGTGCCGCCGTTCTTCGCCTTCACGCACATGCCGGTGTTGTGCCCCACCGACACCTCCATGCCCGTCGCGACGACCGGGGGGTCGACCTTGAGCAGGGGCACCGCCTGGCGCTGCATGTTCGAACCCATCAGCGCGCGGTTCGCGTCGTCGTGCTCGAGGAACGGGATCAGCGACGCGGAGATGCCAACGATCTGGCGCGGCGAGACATCGACATAGTCGACCTCGCTGGAATGCACCTCGCGCAGCTCGCCGTCCACCCGAGCCAGAACCACGCCGTCCTTCAGCGTGCCGTCCTGGTTGAGCGCATCGGTCGGCGCGAGCACCGCCCGGATCTCCTCGTCGGCGCGGAGGTCGGCGATCTTGTCGGTGACCTTGCCCTTCTCGACGGTGCGGTAGGGCGTGCGGAGGAAGCCGTACTCGTCGACGCTCGAGAAGATGCCGAGGCTGACGATCAGGCCGATGTTGGTGCCCTCGGGCGTCTCGATCGGGCAGACGCGGCCGTAGTGCGAGATGTGCACATCGCGCACCTCGAAGCCCGCGCGCTTGCGGTTCAGGCCGCCCGGGCCCAGCGCCGAGAGGCGCCGCTCGTGCACCAGCGACGAGAGCGGGTTGGTCTGGTCCACGACCTGGCTGAGCTCGGAGCGCCCGAAGAAGAAGTCGATCGCGCTGCTGATGGACTTGCTGTTCACCAGGTCCGCGATCTTCGCGACCTCGTCGGGGTCCTTGACGCTCATCCGCTCCTGCACGGTGCGCCGCAGCTTCAGGAAGCCCTTGCGGAGCTCCTCGACCGCGAGCTCATCGAGCGTGCGGAGCCGCCGGTTGCCCAGGTGGTCGATGTCGTCCACCTGCGCCACGCGACGCCCCGTCTCCGGGTCGACGCGGTTCGAACGCAGGTCGAGGATGTACTGGATGACGCGGAGGAAGTCCTCGCCCCGGATGAACATCTGGTCCTCGGGGACATCCAGATCGAACTTGCGGTTGATGCGGAATCGACCGACGCGACCCAGGCGGTACCGGTTGTCGTCGAAGAACTTCTCCTGGAAAAGCTGCATCGCCTTGTCGACCTGGGGCGGGTTGCCCGGGCGCAGCTTGCCGTACACCTTGAGCAGCGCCCGCTCGTGGTCCGAGTCCGCGTCGATCTGGTCGAGCTTCTCCTCCGCGATGGTGTTCAGGATCAGCGTGTCCGACGGGTTCTGCACGACCTTGACGGTCTTGATCGACGAGTTCTGGATCGCCTCCGCGGCCTCCTCGCCGATCATCCGACCCTCGTGCACGATCTCCTCGCCCGTCTCGGTGTCGATGATCGACGCGGCGGCGTAGTCCTGCGGGCGCACATCCGCCGCCTTCACCTCCGTCACCTCGTAGAACAGGCTGATGATCGCGTCCGTCGAGGCGACCGACTCGTCCAGGCAGCGCAGGAAGGTCGTCGCCGCGAGCTTGGTGGACTGGTCGATCCGCATCGCCAGCACATCCTTCTTGGTCACCTCCAGCTCGATCCACGAGCCCCGCTCGGGGATGACCCGCGCCGAGTGCAGCGGGCGGTCCGCCTCGCTGGAGACGATCGAGAAGTCCACGCCCGGCGAGCGGTGGAGCTGGCTGACGATGACGCGCTCCGCGCCGTTGACGATGAACTCGCCCCCGCCCATGAGCACCGGGAACTCGCCCAGGTAGATGTCCTCCTCGGGGAGGTCCGGGTGCGTCTCACGGCGCAGGCGCACGCGGATCTTGAAGGGCAGCCCGTAGGTCAGGCGCAGCTCGCGGCACTCGTCGGCGGTGTAGCGGGGCTCCTCGAGCTCGTAGGAGATGTAGTCGAGGAACATCGTCCCGTCGTAGCTCTCGATCGGGAAGACCTCGCGGAGCAGGGCCTCAAGCCCGAACCGCGGGTCGCGCTCTTCCGGGGAAGCCGCCTCCAGTTGCAGGAACCGCTCGTACCCCGCGGTCTGAAGCTGCGTCAGGTCCGGGACTTCCAGCGCATCCCCGCGCTTGCGGAAGTTGCGGATCTCGATCTCCGCAGCCGTCTTCCCGGAGACCGTGACCGCCGGGACGCCGCTGTCGTGCACCGTTCGCTTCGTCATCGCTAAACCTCTGATTCGGGACCGGGTTGCCCGGGCCCGTGTCGTTCTGGACCGAGCCGCGGGGCGCCACCCGCGATCGACCCGTTGTCGCTCGTCCGCGGATCCCCGCCGCGCCGCTCGTCGGAACGGCACGCACACGCGTGGACCCGTCTCCCGATCGCGCCGCCGACTGGATCACGCCGGCGCGATCGCTGAGCCGCGGAGACGGGAGCGAAGGGCCCCACCGCCGCGGCTGATGCTCTGGTCTGTTACAGTCTCCAGCCGAACTGTCCGATTCCCGCACCGCTCCGCGCCCGATCGCCGAGCGCACGCCCACCAACTCCGCCGCCCTGCCCGCCTTCCTCGATCAGCACGGACCGCCGAGATCGCGCGATCCGAGCGCGCGCCGAAGGACCGAACAACGGGTTCCGCGAGCGCGGTCCGGTGTCGGCCGAAAGAACGCGAGTTCGATCCGCGAACGGACGGTGATCCATGTGCAGCATGCCACTCCCGGGGGCTAGTGGGGATGCTAGTCCCCCGTCAACCCCGGAGTTGAGAAGTCCTCGAGAAAAATTCAAGAAAAAAGGCCCCGGAAGGGGCCTGAAAAATCCCAAACAGATTGAAGCCTGACGCCGTCGCGACGCGATCAGGCGAGCTCGACATCCGCGCCGACTTCCTTGAGCTTCTCGGCGAGCGCCTCGGCCTCTTCCTTGCCCAGGCCTTCCTTGACCTTCGCGGGCAGGTTGTCGACCAGCTCCTTGGCTTCCTTCAGACCCAGGCCCGTCGCCTCGCGGACGACCTTGATGACCTTGATCTTCTGCCCGCCGTCGCCCTTGACGACGACATCGAACTCGGTCTTCTCTTCGGCCGCACCGCCGGCGTCGCCGCCAGCCGCGGGACCCGCCATCATGACCGCGCCGCCCGCGGCGGCCTCGATGCCGTAGGTGTCCTTCATGTAGTCACCAAGGTCCACCGCCTCCTTGAGGGTGAGGCCGGCGAGCTGGTCGCCCAGGTCCTTGATCTTCGCGTCGAATTCCTTCGCGGTCGCTGCTTCGTCGCTCATCTCGATACCAACTTTCTCAAACGCCCCGGCGCACGCCGCGGGCTGGCATTCGCACCCGAGAGGGGAGAGCCCTGTGCTCTCTCTTTAACCCTGTCCCGATCCGAAGCGCGGGACGCAGGGCCAGTCGGGCGTGGATGTTTTCGTGTGTCAGGCCTTCGCGATCGCTTCGCCCTTCTCGAGCTTCTCCTCGATCGCCTTGATGATCCCCGCGAGACGCCCGCCGGGGCCCTTGACGGCGCCGACCAGCTTGCGACCGGGGCCCAGGATGAGCGTGACATCCTGCGCGATCGCCTCGTCCTTGGTCGGGTAGTCCGCGAGCTTCTTGACCCCCGCGTCGCCCTCGAACAGGATCCCGTCGAGGACCGCGCCCTTCAGCTCGATCTCCTCGTGCTGCTTGGCGAGCGCGACGATCTCCCGCGCCACCTCGACGACCGATTCGGCGCCGTACGCGACCGCGTTCGACCCCGTGAGCACGGGCTCGAGGTTGCTCAGCTTGCTGCCCTCGAACGCGCTGAGGAACAGCTTGTTGCGCACGACGGTGACATGGATGTCCTTCTTCGCGAGGTCCGAGCGGATCGCGTTGTTGCGGTTCGCGTCGATCCCGCGGAGCGTGATGACCGTGACATCCTCGATATCGCCGAGGCGGTCCCGGTAGTCACGCATGATGATCTCTTTGACAGGCTTGCTCATGGCGTGACTCCCTTACGCTTCCACCGCCGCGGGCGGCTTGATCTGCACGCCGGGGGTCTGCGTCCCGCTCAGCGTGATCTTCTTGATGTATGTGCCCTTCACCGTGCTGGGACGGATCTTCTCGATCGTCTCGAAGAAGTGCGTGTAGTTCTCCAGCAGGTCGCCCTCGCTGAAGCTCATCTTCCCGATGATCGCGTGGATGTTCCCGCCCTTGTCGGTGCGGTATTCCACCTTGCCCGCCGCGAACTCGCCGACCGCTTCCGCGACCTTCGGGGTCACCGTCCCGTTCTTCGGGCTCGGCATCAGGCCCTTCGGACCCAGCACCCGGCCCAGCTTCGCGATCACCCGCATCATGTCGGGGCTCGCGATCGCGACATCGAAGTCCATGAACCCCTTCTCGACCTCTTCCATCAGGTCCGCGCCGCCCGCCTTGATCGCGCCGGCCTCCATCGCGGCCTTCTTCTCATCATCGCCGCAGAAGGCGATCACACGCTTGTTCTTGCCGATGCCCTTGGGCAGGCTCACCGAGCCGCGGAGCATCTGGTCCGCCTGCTTGGTGTCCACGCCCAGATGCAGGCACACCTCGACCGACTGGTCGAACTTGGGGCCCTTGAACTTCTTGACCGCGCTGATCGCCTCCGCGGGCTCGAGCTGCCCGCTCGGGACCAGGGCGCGATTCTCGCGGGCACGCTTGCTCATCTTCGTCATCGCCATGCCCCCCTTAGTCCACCACCGTCACGCCCATCGAGCGCGCCGTGCCCTCGACGATCCGCATCGCCGACTCGATCTTCACCGCGTTCAGGTCCGCCATCTTCTCTTCCGCGATCTTCTGGACCTGCTCACGCGTGATCTTGCCCACGAACTTCTCGTGAGGCTCGCCCGAGCCCTTGTCGATCCCCGCGGCTTCCTTGATCAGCACCGAAGCGGGCGAGCTCTTGATCTCGAACTCGAACGAGCGGTCGCTGAAGACCGTGACCACGCAGCCCACCTTCTTGCCGTTCAGCGAGGCGGTCGCCGCGTTGAACTGCTGGATGAACTGACCCGGGTTCACGCCGTTGGCACCCAGCACGGGGCCGAGCGGCGGCGCGGGCGTCGCCTGCCCACCGGGGGCCATCAGCTTGAACTGCGCTGTAACTTCTTTCTTGGCCATTGCATCTCCACCTCCCACCCGACGGGCACGCCCCACAGCCGGAGCGAGCGGTCCTCCGAGGCCAATCGAAGGCCGACGGGTGGTTCAACCGGTTCACGATGTCACGCGGACAGCCCGCGCAAGGTCGCAATGCTAGCGCATCCCCCTGTCCCCGATCCAATCAACGGGGGTTCGCGAATGCCACTTTTTGCACAGACGGGGCAAACACGCCCATCTCAAGACCGGACAAGGCCTTACCGAAGCTCAGCGCGGAGCGAATCCGCAATACGCGGTTCCAGCCCCCGATCGGTGGCCCGCTCCAGAATTCGCAACCCGACCGAATCCCGATCTTCCGCCTGCATCAGGACAGTCACCAGCAGCCAGCCGGACGCTGAGTCCCGATCGTGCGCCGATCGCACCGCTTTCACCACGAGCTTGCGGAGCGCCCGCGAATCGAGCGACACCCGCTCGCTGACCGAATGCCCCGCGAGGCCCGGGTCCTTGTCATACGCCATGCGCACCATCGCGGTCGCATCGTCAAACCGGTTCGCCCCCGCGAGCGCGACCGCGAGCTCCGCCATGACCTCGAAATCCTCGGGGTTCTCCGCAAGATGCCGGCGGTACCGCTCCACCGACGCCTCGTACCCCCCCTGCCACAACAGGCGACGGCCCGCTTCGAGCTCCGTCTCGGGTTCCGGCGCAGGCTGCTGCGTCTGCGTCTGGGTCGGGGCGGGCATCGTCAGCGAACTGCCCGGCTGCACCAGCCGCCCGTCCACGCCGTACGGAAAGTCCCACCAATACCGGTTGTTCCAGTACGGATCTCCCCAATACGGGTCCCACGCGCCGGTCCCCCAGCCGAATCCCGAAGAGTACCCAGTGCGGAACCCGGTTCGGATCCCGATGCGGAACCCATTGCCTCGACCGAAGTTGTGAGGCTTGCGATCGTCATATTGATCCAGGTCGAACCCGTCGGGCAGCCGAGGATCATCCGGATCGAATCGACCCTGATCGCCGTGCCGCCAAGACGGGTTGTAACCGTAATAGCCGTCCCGCCCTCGGTGGTGCCACCAGGGACGCTGATCCGGGACGACACCGACCGCGGTATAGGTCCGGCCCGCGGGCTGCTGCCCCGGCGCCACCCCGAAACGGCGGATCGCGAGCTGATCCGCAACGGTCGTCGCGCCCGCGGCCATGTCCGAGACCGGGCTCTTCCGCAACTGCTCCGCGAGCGCCGGGTTGCCCACCGCGACCCCCGCAGCGCCCAGCAGCACACCCGCCGCGATCGCCGCCCGCGTCGTGGTCCCACTGTGCCGTGCCGTGCCTCGCATCGGATCCGCCCCTTTCAGCCCCGAACAGGGCCTTCACCCTGCATTCTATCTGATCAACGGGTTTCTACCGTCGAATATTCGATCGGGATGCGGGCCGCCCCGTGGATCGGTACCCTGCCCCCGATGCACCCGTTCCGCCGCGTTATCGCCCTCTTCGCGTCCGTGACGCTGCTCGCGCTGCCTTCCTGCGGGTCGCTGGGCCTGCTGTCCTCGACCTCGGGCGAGTTTGTGAGCGATGAGCAGCCCCACCAGCTCGAGCCCAGCCTCACGACGCGCCTGTTCGACTACGAGGACAACAACACCGCCGACATCGTGCTCAGCGATCTCGACGAGGCGACGCTCGCCGATGCGAGCGCGTGGGAACACGCGAACGGACAGGTCATCCACGCGCGGATGTTCGTGCAGCCGCGCCCGGGGCGCACCCCGATCGAGAAGACCGCGTGCACCGTCACGCTGCGTTACATCGTGCTCGCGGGCGAGGGCGAATTCGGCATCTACGCCGGGGGCGGGTTCCTGATCCCCGACGGCGCCCCCGACGGGAATCGCTTCAGCGGATCGATCCACAACGCGACGCTCCGCCTCGTGAGCGCGACGCCGGGATTCAAGGACCTGATCGGGAGCGGGACGCTGGGCCTCGATTTCCGCGCGCGGCGCGACGAGGACACCGTCCGCCGCGCGACCCGCAACGCGGACTTTCTCGCCTTCGGCGCCCTGCCGACGGAGGCGAACCCGCTGCTGGTCAACGAGGACTGAGCCCGAACGGTTCACGCGACCCCGCGTCGATCGCTCACCCGATCGACACGATCCCCCCCAGGATCGCGCCGCCCAGCACCACCGTCAGAACGATCCGGTACCACCCGAAGGGCGCGAGCCCGTGCGTGTTCAGGAAGCCCACGAGCCAGCGCACCGCGACCGCGGCGCTCACCGTCGCGACCGCGATCCCGATCAGGATCGGGGTCGCACCCAGCGTCTCGAACATGCTCGGGCCCTCGCCCGTCATGTCCTTGTACAGCTTGTAGACGCACGCGCCCCCGAGCGTGGGCAGACCCAGCAGGAAGCTGAACTCCGCGGCCTCCTTGGGCTTGAGCCCCACGATCACGCCCCCCGTGATCGTCATCATGCTCCGGCTCGTCCCGGGCCACATCGCGACGCACTGCATCAGCCCGATCGCGAGCGCCCCGCGCCAGGTCAGGTCCGTGATGTCCTTGCCCGTCTGGTTCTCCGAGTCCGACCGCTTCGGATGGATCACCAGGCGATCGAGCAGCATCATGTACACCCCGCCCAGCGCGAGCGCCGCGAGCACGGGCCAGGTGCTGAACAGCTTCGCCTCGATCCAGTCGTTCAGCGGGACACCCAGCGCCGCGGCCGGGATGAAAGCGATGATGATGTTGATCGCGAGCCCGAGCCCCGCCTTGTCCTGCCCCAGCAGGCCCCGGATCATCTGGACGACACGGGGCCAGTAGAGACCGAGCACCGCGAGGATCGCGCCGCCCTGCACGACAATGTTGAACGCGTCCACGGCGCGCTTCTGCGTTTCGCTGTCGTCGAGACCCATGAGCGACGACGCGAGGATCAGGTGCCCGGTCGAACTGATGGGCAGGTACTCGGTGATCCCCTCGACCAGCCCGAGCACCGCTGCCTGCCACCACTCCATCGCACGCCCCCGAATCCGGTTCGCTCACCCTCCCCGGCCCGTCCCGGGGCCGCGGAGTGTAGTGTCATCGGGTGCCGACTCCTCAGAATCCAACCCGCGGCGCGAACCCGCCGGCAAACCCGGTCCGCATCGACGACCCGGACGACCCCCGCCTCATCCCCTTCGCCAACCAGCGCGACCAGTGGCTGCGCGCGCGCCACCGCCCCGCGATGACCGGGGAGGACCGTCACCCGGTCCCCGATTCGGAGGTCACCGGCACGGGCCTGCCCGGCGATCTGTTCATCGCGGAGGGCGACAAGGTCGTCGCCCAGCTCATCACCAGCCCCCACCGAACGCTCGCGGTGATGGTCAGCGAGCACCGCCTGGATCACCACCTCCCCTATCTCGAGGGGATGGACCCCGGGGTCCCCGTGTACGCCGTCGCGCGCAAGATCATCGACACCGTCGCGGGCTTCAACATCCATCGCGGGCTGCTCGCCTTGGGACAGCGCACCGATCCGGGCGACGCCCGGGACCTCGCCCGCCGCGCCGGGGTCGTGGTCATCCTCGAAGACCTGACAAACCACGATAATGTGGGGGGCGTGTTCCGATGCGTGCGTGCGCTCGCGCGTCCCCGACCCGCCTGGAAACCCGACGCGGACATCCCCGCCTGCGTGCTGCTCAGCCCGCGCTGCTGCGACCCGCTGTACCGCAAGTCGCTCCGCGTCAGCATGGGCAACGCGCTGCATGTCCCGTTCGCGACGATCGACGACTGGCCGAGCGGGCTCGCGCATCTGGTGGAGGCGGGGTGCGACCTGCTCGCCGCGACGCCCGCGCCGGGATCCGTCGAACTCTCCGCGGTCGAACCCCAGGCGGGACGCACCCCGGCGGTGCTGCTCGGAACCGAGGGCCCGGGTCTGGCGTCCAAAACACTGGAGACGGCGCGCACGCTGGGCGGACGGGCCGTGCGGATCGACATCGAAGACGACGCGGATTCGCTGAATGTCTCGGTCGCGGGGGCGGTGATGCTCCATCATCTCCGCACGCGTTCGGCGGGTTAGGATGCACGCGACGGCGCGCCCCGCGCGCCGCGAAGGGAGGCCCCAGAAGATGACCACGCGCCTGCGCACAACACTGCTCACCCTCGCGGCGATCGCCCTGCCCGCGCTCGGCCAAGCCGAGATCGCGCGGGAGGGCGCCGGGAGCCGACGCGACGCGCTCGACAAGATGGAGCTCACCCCGTTCGACAAGGGCCTGCTCTCGGGCCTCGCGGACTGGAAACTGGGCGACCCCGTCGCGCCGGGCGACACCGCGGGCAAGGTCGTCCTGATCTACACCTTCTCGGGGTATCTGCCCACCGCGGTGCGCCCGATGACGATCGTGAACCGGCTCGCGGAAACCTACGGCGACGACGGCCTGATCGTGATCGGCGTGCACGACAGCGAGGCCTACGAGGACGGGATCAAGGCCGCGGAACGCCGGCGCGTCGGGTTCCCGATCGCGCGGGACGCGGGCAACGCCCTCCGCGCCGCCCTGAAAGTGGACCAGGACCCCGACTTCTACCTGATCGACCGCGCCGGGCGCCTGCGCTTCGCGGATATCGAGACCGCGTCGGTCGAGCGGGCGGTGTCCACGCTGATCGACGAGAGCACCGACGACGCGGAGACGCTGCTCGACCGGCGCGCCGCGGCCGACGCGCGCGCCGCCGAGGAGGCGCGACGCACGGCGCGGCTGCGGAGCCAGATCGACCTGAAGAACCTCCCGTGGGTCCCCTTCGCGCCCCCGAGCGCCGAGGCGTATGAGAGCGCCGACTGGCCCGAGATCAAGCGGGAGGACAACAACCGTCGGCAACGCGGCCGCAACCAGCCGACGGGACCGGTCCGCATTCAGTTCAACAACGACATGGACTGGCGGCCCAATCCGCCCCGGAACACCGAGGGCCGGGCTCGGCTGATCTACCTGTTCAACGACAACATCCTGGGCGATTTCAACACGGGCGGCGCCAGCCCCGCGGCCTTCTTCGCGGCGATGGATCAGATCCAGACCGAGCACTATCGCGACCTCATCGTGGTCGGCGCCTACATCCCCGCGGTGCAGGACAACAACCGCCGGCGGCGCGGCAACGACGACGAGGACGCCGCGGAGCGCACCAAGAAGGCCCAGGAGGTCTTCGACACCGTGACGAACAACATGCCGGTCAACCACCTCCGCGTCAACGACTACGCGGGCACGACCCTGACCGGTGGGATCAGCCCCAACAACCCCGACAGCAGCCGCAGCAGTTCGCGGGGGACCACCTTCATCCTGCCCTATCACATCCTCGTGGATTCGAGCGGCGTGGTGCGCTGGCACGGGAACATCTCGGGATCGCCGCAGCGGTTTGCCGCGTGGGAAGCGGCGCTCAAGAAGGTGCTCGACAACGACCCGGGGATCCGG
>DLBY01000128.1:16504-17516 GCA_002480345.1 Phycisphaerales bacterium UBA7812
CAACGACCCGGGGATCCGGGCCCGCCGCGCCGCGGAGCAGGCCTATCTCCGCAACCTGACCGAGTGATCCAGACCGAATCGACGGCGCGGGCCCGCTCGCGTTGAGAAGGGAATCCTGATGCTGACCCGCTCCCGTGTCGCTCCTCTCCTCCTGTCGGCGTTCCTGACTGGCGCCGCCCTCGCGGCGCCGTCGGATCCGACCGCGGCGGACCCCTACCGCCGCGTCGGGGACCCTCAGCGGATCGTCGAGATCCGGGAACTCGAGACCAAGGCGTTCGATTTCGACGCGTTTGAGAGCCTCGCGGACTGGTCGGGGGAGCCCGTCTCCCGCGATGCGCTCGACGACCGCGTGCTCGTCCTGCTCGCCTGGGACCAGGCGGACGCGAAATCCGTCCGCCTGCTTCCCACGCTCGCGCGCCTCGAGCGGTCCCTGCGCGGCAAGGCGACCTGCGTCGCGGTGCACCAGCGGGCGGGCTGGACCGAGGCGAAGCAGGCGATCGAGGCGGGGCGCGTCTCGATCGCGGCGGCGCACGACGCAGACGGGTCTTTTCTCAAGTCGCTGAAGATCGACGAGCACCCCAACCTCTACATCGTGGACAAGTCCGGGCATGTCCGCATCGCGGATCTTGACCCGCGCGACCTCAACCGCGCCGTGCTCCGGCTGAGCCGGGAATCGCGCCAGCAGGCGGAGGCGGATCTCCCGCGCCGGGTCGAGCGGCTCGCGGATGCGCGCGACTACACGCCCGACGATGTCGCGGAGGCCCCGAGCGATGCCGGGACTCCCGAGATGGATCGGCAAGACGCCCCCCCCGTGCTCCGCGCCGTCCCCAAGCCCGATGCGGCGGCGTACGCCCAAGCGGCGTGGCCCGCGCCCAACACCCAGGCGCTCAACGCGCGCAATGTCCAGGGGCAGCCCCTCCCGTCCGTCTTCGGCGAGGAGACCTGGCTCACCGAAAAGCCCGAGGGCGTTCTGGAAGACCGCGTCCGCGTCATCGACTTCTGGGCGACCTGG
>DLBY01000145.1:0-139 GCA_002480345.1 Phycisphaerales bacterium UBA7812
CGGCGTCGTTGATATCAACGACGCGAACCAGGTCGCCTTCGCCGCGTTCCTCGCCAACGGGACCGTCGGGGTCTTCATCGCCACCCCCCAAGGCCCCGCGGGGTGCAACCCCGCCGACATCGCCGAGCCGTTCGGCGTG
>DLBY01000145.1:442-30790 GCA_002480345.1 Phycisphaerales bacterium UBA7812
GAGCCGTTCGGCGTGCTCGACCTCACCGATGTCCAGACTTTCGTCGCGGGTTTCATCAACCAGGACCCGATCGCGGACATCGCCGAACCCTTCGGCGTCTTCGATCTGAGCGATCTCGACCGCTTCGTGGGCTCCTTCCTCAACGGCTGCCCCTGATCAGGCCGCAAGGACCCCTCGGGCCCGACCATCCCACCCGACAGCGCCGCCTCATGCGAGACGGCGCTTGATCGCGCGCCCCGTTTCCGAGATGCTGAGAGAAGTCACGCGGCCCCCGCGCCGACGCCAATACCCCCGTGGAGGAAAGAACATGCCCGCCCGCACCGCGCTGCTCTCGCTCGCCGCCCTCGCCGGAACCGCCGCGGCGCAGGCCGAGTTCCCCGCGATCTTCGTCGCCAACAACGGAAACCTCGAGGGAAGCGTCTCCACGATGCGCATCGAGGCGGACGGATCGCTGACCTTCGTGTCCAAGGTCGTCACCGGGACGCGGTCGAGCACCAGCCAGCCCTGCCCGGGGTGCAACACCTACGCGATCGACATCACCCCGGACGGTCGTTTCCTCGCGACCGCCCACGCCGCAGGCAGCAGCACCGAGAACCTCACCGTCTACGCCGTCGCGCCGGACGGTTCGCTTACCGTCGTCGAGGAACTCCCCCTCGCCCAGGGCGGGCTCGACATCCAGTGGATCAACAACGAACTGCTGGCGCTCCCGCTCACCGATCTCTCGCTGACCAACCGCGTCAGGCTCTTCCGCCTCGACGAGGACAACCAACTCACCGAGATCGACTCCGCCGTCACCGGGAGCTTCAACACCTCGATCGCGGTCCACCCCAACCGCCGATGGCTCTACGCCAACGATTCCCTGGGTTCCAACACCGTCCGCGTCTTCGACACCGAAGGCGGTTCGCTCACCCTGATCCAGACGCTTTCGCTCCCGAACTACGGCGTCGCGATCGAAGTCGATCCATCGGGACAGTACCTCTACGCCGCAGGCGGCATCAGCAACGGAGGCAACTCCTTCGCGGGCTACGCGATCGACCCCGCCGACGGCTCGCTCTCCCCGCTCGCCGGCAGCCCCTACACCTCCCCAGGCGCGTCGCCCAAGGGCTTCGCCTTCTCCGAAGACAGCGACTTCCTCTATGTCTCGCACGGCACCGACGCGACCATCCGCGGATTCTCGCTCGATCCCGACGGCATCCCGACCTCCACCGGGTTCTCCTTCGATGTCGGCCTCCAGGGTTCCCTCCGCGAGATGAACACCCTGGGAAACCTGCTCTTCGCGCTCGATGAGACCACCGCCATCGACGGCGTCCGCGGCGCCTATTCCTTCACCATCGATCCCAGCACCGGCAACCTCACCCCCCTCCCGGGCTCGCCCGTCGATACCCAGGGCATCTCCCCGAACGATGTCGTCGCCTGGGCGGGCGCCAACCCCGCCTGCAACCCCGCGGACCTCGCCGCGCCCTTCGGGGTGCTCGATCTCGCAGATGTGCAGGCGTTCGTGGGCGGGTTCCTCGCCCAGGACGCGATCGCGGACCTCGCCCCGCCCGCGGGGGTGTTCGACCTCGCCGATGTCCAGGTCTTTGTCTCCGCTTTCAACGCGGGCTGCCCCTGACGCCCCGTCCATTGAAGCGGTGTTCATCGCCCAATAACCGCCCGCTCAGGCGCGTGCAGACGGGTGATCGACACAGCCCGCCCGTCCCCGGGAACGCCCGATCCCGAATACACACCGATCGAGGTTGTTTTGAACCCGGATCTGTGATACCGTATTCGGAGTCTCGAGGGGCAAGCCGACCGCGCGGTCCGACCCGTTCGCCCGCGCCGAGGGAGAGTTCGCAGGCCCTGTCTCGTCGCGGGTGTGTGTTCGCCCCACCCGGTCCGACGCGACCGTTCGTAAAGGGATCAAGAGATGTCGAAAACCCGTCGTGCGTTCGTTGCCCGTGCCGAGGTGCTCTGGGCGGCAGGCTTTGCTGTCGCCGCCGGTGCCGCCGCGATCTCCATCGCCGGTCTGCCCACCAACCTCGATGACTTCTTCGGGCCCGGCACCCAGCCCAATCAGCTCAACATCGAGCTGATCGACTCCAACGAGTGCGCCCTCTGCCACGGCGACTTCGACCCCGTCACCGAGCCCTACCGCCCCTGGAACGCCAGCGTCATGGGACAGGCCGCCCGCGACCCGCTCTTCTGGGCCGCCGTCGCCGTCGCCAACCAGGACGCGCAGGGCGGGGGCGACACCTGCATCCGCTGCCACACCCCCGGAGGCTGGCTCGGGGGCCGCTCCACCCCCACCGACGGCTCGCAGCTCCAGGGCATCGACTTCCAGGGCGTCTCCTGCAACTTCTGCCACCGCATGGTGGATCCCAACAACAACCCCGGCGCCCCCGCCGACGACGCCGCGATCCTCGCGGGCCTCACAACAGACATCCCGACCGATCCCCACTCCGCTCACTTCGTCGTCGATCCCGATGACAACCGGCGCGGCCCGCGCGAACTCGTCGACTTCTTCGTCCACGAGTGGCGCGAGTCCCCCTTCCACAAGTCCTCGGAGATGTGCGCCACCTGCCACGATCTCTCCAACCCCCTCTTCGAGAAGCAGCCCGACGGCACCTACGCCCTCGGCGCGCTCCGCACACCCCCGACCTCAAACTCCGCCGCGAGCCAGTTCCCCGAGCAACGCACCTACTCCGAGTGGCTCGGGTCCGACTTCGCCGACGGGCCCATCGACATGGGCGGCCGCTTCGGCGGCAACGACCCCCTCGTCTCCTCCTGCCAGGACTGCCACATGCCCGCGACCGACGGGCTGAGCTGCATCTTCGGCGAGGAACGCTCCGACCTCGCGACCCACCAGATGGTGGGCGGCAACACCTGGCTCCTCAACGCCGTCCGCGAGCT
This sequence comes from Phycisphaerales bacterium UBA7812, assembly GCA_002480345.1. Classification (GTDB taxonomy): domain Bacteria; phylum Planctomycetota; class Phycisphaerae; order Phycisphaerales; family UBA1924; genus UBA1926. The sequence goes on from DLBY01000145.1 coordinate 3,332, forward strand.
CTTCGACGATCTCGAGACGGGCCTCGATCAGGATTCCGTCGACCGCAACATCGCCGCGACCGTCAACATGCTCCAGAGCGCTGCGGACCTCGACCTCACCGCCGACGGGTCCACCCTCTCGGTCAAAGTCACCAACCAGACGGGCCACAAGCTCCCGACGGGCTACCCCGAGGGACGCCGCATGTGGGTCAATGTCCAGTACTTCGACGCCGGGGGCGCGCTCATCGACGAGCGCGGCGCCTACGACGAGACCGAGGCGACCCTCGAGACCGCCGACACCAAGGTCTACGAGATGAAGCTCAGCGCCAGCCCCGATGTCGCCGCGCAGGCCGGCATCCCCACGGGCCCCACCTTCCACCTCGTCCTCGTCAACCAGGTCGAGCTCGACAACCGCATCCCGCCCCGCGGGTTCACCAACGCGGAGTTCGAGGCCCTCCAGGCCGCCCCCGTCAACTACACCTACGCCGACGGGCAGCACTGGGACATCACCGACTACGACATCCCCGCGGGCGCCGCGTCCGCGACCGTCCGCGTGTACTACCAGTCCACCACCCGTGAGTATGTCGAGTTCCTCCGCGATGAGAACACGACCAACGACGCCGGGCAGACCATGTACGACCTCTGGAACGGGCCCCTCAACCGGATCCCGCCCGTCCTCATGAACGAGGCCTCCATCACCTTCGACGGGCCTTGCAGCATCGCCGATATCGCCGAGCCCTTCGGCGTCCTCGACCTCTCCGACCTCCAGGGGTTCATCGCCGCCTTCCTCTCCCAGCAGCCCGCGGCCGATGTCGCCGCACCGTTCGGCGTCTGGGACCTCTCCGATCTCCAGACCTTCGTCGGGTCCTTCCTCTCCGGTTGCCCGTAACCCCGAAGCCCACGCCCCGACCCAAACCCAACGCCCGGCTCCCCGAGAGCCGGGCGTTTTTCATGGCAGGCCTCCCGCGATGCGCCGCTCGCCCCGCGCACAAAAAAGCCCGGTCAACGCCGGGCCAGAATCAGCTCTCTTCGTCTCTTCGTCTCTTCGTCTCTTCGTCTCAGAAGTCGTAAGTCAGACCCGCGAACAGCTGGAGGTCGTTCTCATCGATCCCCGGGTCCGTGTCGCTGATGTACTCGTGGATCGCGTTGATCGAGAAGCTCAGCCCGTCCGCCTTGTCGATGTCGAGCTTCCAGCCCGCCGTCGTGAAGGTCCGGAACTCGCCGCTGTCGGACAGATCCGGGAAGATGCGCGTCGTGATCTGGAAGCTCTGGTTGTCCGCGATCTCCCAGTTGAAATCAGCGCCGAGTAAACCTTCTGGCACGATCTCGTTCCGATCCGAGCCGTACTCCTGGAAGAAGCCGGCACCCGCTCGAAGCGTCAACTGCATCGTGTCCCGCTTGATCAACTCGTAGCCCAGACCGCCGTTCGCCGAGATACGGTGATCGAACGACCGGAACTCGTCCCAGTCGTACCGACCGCCCGCGAAGAACAGCCACCGCGAATCGGGCAGCAGCCAGTCGTTGTTCACGCCCGAAGTGAAGCGGTTCGCGGTCTTCTCCCCGTCCTGCGACGCGTAGAAGTATCCCGCATCAAGCGTCAGCTTCGTCGCGTCCGTCGACCGCGTCGAGACGATCGTCGTCGCCGCGCCGATCTGCTCGGTGTTGCCCGACGCGAGGTTCAGACCGATGTTCAGCTTCGTGTCCCACTCCGGCTTCTTGAGCTCCTCCGGTGCAGGCCCCTCCGCCGCCTCGGTGGGCGCCTCCGCCGCACCCTCCGCCGCGTCTTCCGCGGCCTCCATCGCCTGCTCCGCCGCGGGGAGGCTCACCGTCCCGTCCTCGTTCGCGACAAACCCCTCGGGGATCTCGACACCCGCGGCCCGCAGCTGCTCGAGCAGCGCCGCGGCGCTCGTCACCGCAGGATCATCCTGCGCGACGACCGCGCTCGACACCGTCAGACCAGCCAAGACCGCAACAACACACGCCGAACGCTTCATCGCACGCTCTCCATCCGGGAATCGGTGCCCGCAGCAGCCGCCTCGCCGCTCACGGAAGAGGCGAGCGTAGCCCCCCGCGTTCCCCCCCGCAACCGCCCGGCTTCACCCGATGAACACGCCCTCTCCGGCGCGATACGCTCTCATCGCCCATGACCCGTTTCCCCCAGCCAGTCCCGCCCCCGGGCCCGCCGCGCCCCGCCGTCTTTCTCGACCGCGACGACACGCTCATCGAGAACGCGACGCTCCCGCCCGAGGCCTTCCCCGCCACACCCGGGGATCTCTATCTCCCGGAGTGGGTCCGCCCCCTGCCCGGCACAATCGACGCCTGCCGTGCGCTCGCCGACGCGGGGTTCGTGCTGATCGTCATCACGAATCAGGGATGCGTCGCGCGGGGGAACGCATCGCTCGATCAGGTCCGCGCCACGAACCAGCGCATGGCCGAGATGTTCACCTCCACATCCGGGGACCCGCTCTTCCAAGGCATCTACGCCGCGCCCCATCACCCCGAGGCGTCCATCCCGGAGTGGCGCGCCGATCATCCCTGGCGCAAGCCCAACCCGGGGATGATCCTCGCCGCCTGCGAGGAGCACGCCCTCGATCCGAGCCGATCCTGGCTCGTCGGAGATGCCGACCGCGACCGCGAAGCCGGCATCGCCGCGGGCCTCCACCCCGCCCGCTGCCTCCGCATCGGGGCGGATGCCCCGTGCGAGGCCCTGCCCGATGCCGTGTCGGAGATCCTCGCGCACAAGGACATCGGGGCGCAGGCGGACACCCCGATCCGCGCCGTCGATGCGACGACCGTCACCCTGCGCGCGCCGTTCGGCGATCCGCTCGCCGACCCCGCCGTGCGCGCCACCGTCGAGTCCGTCGCGCGCGCCATCGCGGAACGCACCGGCATCGCCCTCCTCGCCCTGTCCACCGACGAGCGATCGATCACCGCGACGCTCGCGACCCATCGCCTCGCCGCGACCGCGTTCATGGCAGAACTCCGCCGCGCCACCAACGCCTGGCACCAGGGACGAGGGCATCCCAACCCGCTCTGGCCGCGCACCCCCGACGCCGAACTCGACGGATGACCCCGCCCAACAACGACAACCGCGTGCTGCTTGTGCTGCCTTCGTGGGTGGGAGACGCGTGCATGGTCACCCCCGCGCTCGTGCACATCCGCGAATCCCTCCCCGGCGCGTTCATCGGCGCGATGGCAAGGCCCGGCATCGACCGTCTGCTCGAAGGGCTCGACACCCCGAGCGGGAAGCCCGTGATCGATGAGTTGCACACCGTGCGCCCCTCGGGCGTCATGGGGCCCAAGCACGCCGCAGCCCGCGTCCGCCCGCGCCGCTACGCGCGCGCGCTCCTGTTCACGGGATCCTTCTCCACCGCGCTGGCCGTCCGCGTCGCGGGCGTCCCCGAGCGCATCGGCTACGACCGGGACGGGCGAGGTTTCCTCCTCACCCGCAGGCTCAAGCCCCCTCGAACGGACCGGGGCGACTGGGCGGTTGTCCCCGCGGTGTCCTATTACTGGCACGCCGCGCGCGCCCTGCTCGACCCGCACGCCCCCGACTCGCTCGATGCGCCGGCGCTGTCCGATCGCACGCGCGTCTCGATCGAGCCCCCCCCCGATGCCGCGATGCGGCTGCCGATCACCCACACAGACAACGCCGAGGCCGCCGCCGTGCGCGCCAGCGCCGGGATCCAAGGCCCGACCGCGATCCTGAATCCGGGGGGAAACAACCCCGCCAAGCGCTGGCCCGCGGATCGGTTCGCCGCCCTCGCCGACCACCTCGCCGACCGCCACGGGTTGACCGTGCTGCTCAACGGGTCCCCCGCCGAGGCGGAACTCTGCCGACAGATCGCCGCCTCCGCCCGCACCCAGCCCCTCGTGCTCCCCGACCACGCGCACACCCTGGGCTCACTCAAGGCGCTGGCCCGCGATGCGCGCATCATGGTGACCAACGACACCGGGCCCCGGCACATCGCCGCAGCGGTCGGCACCCCGCTCGTCAGCCTGTTCGGGCCCACCGACCCCCGCTGGACGACGATCCCCGTGCCCCCTGAGCGTGAGGCGATCCTCGTGGCCGACGAGACACTCCCGCCCGATCAGGTCAGCAACGACCACCCGCAGCGGTGCGCCATCGAACACATCCCGCTCGACGCCGTGATCGCGGCGACGGACGGGATGCTCATGGGGGCATGAGATCAGATCAGCGTCAGGCGGCCTGCCGGACCGCGGTCGGCGCCGAATCGAAGCTGCCGGCGAACCACCGGCGACCCGGGAACCGTTCCTCGAGGATCTCCAGGATCCCGAGATCGACCGGGGACGCGGGGAACTCGATGATCCCGACCCGCGCGTCGTCGGTCATCCAGCCCATCGACAGAACGGTCCCTTCCAGACCCGGCGCGGGCCAGCCCACAAGAAGATCACCCGAACGGGTGATATGCCAGCGCAGACCGATCACGGGTCGGCCGCCGGTCCAGCGATCGGGTGTCCATGGTTCGAGTGAGCGTGGCATCCTTGTCCTCCTGCCGGGGCCGTCCACGGCCCGGCGGTCCGGTCATCGGACGCACCGCCCGTGCAGATCATCCCTCTGGACTTTCCGAAGCAGACATCACTCCCCGCGCCCTCGGGCGACCGATCCGACCGGTACACCCGACGCGGGCGGCACAAACCGAACCGCTGGGATGCGGGGGACGCCGGCAGACGCGCCGCGTCGCGCGCCGGCGCTTCATTCCTGCTTGATCCACGCCGATGGTGACCTACCATTGCGACCGCGATGCGCGACGCGTCGCGGACCCGTGGGTGGGGTTCGGCCCGTGCCGAGAACACCCGACAATCTGGGGGCTTAGCTCAGCTTTGGTAGAGCGCATCCATGGCATGGATGAGGTCAGGGGTTCGAGTCCCCTAGCCTCCACTTCTTTCCGAGAAGGGGAATCGACAACGCCGCGAGTCATCGCGGCGTTGTGCGTTTTGGAGAGAAGTCGGATTGGAGAGAACACGGGAGCGATCGGCGCAACGCCGAGCGTTCACAGCTTCCGGATCACCGGCGCCGCCTGGTAGCGCCGTTCGAGCACGCTCTTCGAGTCCGCCTTCATCCAGTCGTCGAGCACGCCCGCGTACACCGTCCGGAAATCGACGGTGTACTTCAGGTCCCCGCTGTCGAGATTATCCATCGAGGGGTGGGGGTTGAGCACCCCCGCGTTGACCATGGGTCCGAACAGCATCATCGGCGCCGCGGTCCCGTGGTCGGTCCCCCCGCTCGCGTTCTGCGCGACGCGCCGCCCGAATTCGCTGAACGACATGGTGAGCACGCGCCCCGCGTTGTCTTGCCGCCCCAAGTCCTCGTAGAACGCGCGCACCGCCTGGCTGAACTGGCGCAGCAGGTTCGCGTGCCGCCCGTTGGCGCCGCCCTGCCCCGCGTGGGTGTCGAATCCGCCGTGCGTCGCGTAGTACACCCGCGTCTTCATCCCGGCGCGGATCATCTTCGCGATCATGCCCAGCTGCTGCGCGAGGGGGGAGTTCGGATACTCGACGAGCGAGCGTTCCGCGACGGCGCGCCGGATCTTGTCGCTCGAGACCTGCGCGTCCAGGCTCGTGCGCATCAGGAACTCCGCGTTGGAGCTCACCTTGCCGTGCGCATGCTCGGGGTCCCGCCGCACCAGTTCCTGGTACGGGTCCGCGAGCGATTCGTGGACCTGCTCGCCCGTCCAGCGGAACAGGTCGGGGGTCTCGAAGGCAACGGGTTTGGTGCGCCGCCCCTGCATCGCGAGCGGCGCCTCGCGTCCGATCGCGATGGGGGGGTAGACCGTCTCCGATTGCCCGCCCTGCGGCGCGCGCCCGGATTCGCCCGCGCCGTACCCGCAGCACTCGCTGTCGTAATAGCGCCCGATCCACCCGTCACCCGTCCCGGTGGTGTCCGCCGTGTGCCAGATGTCCATGCTCTTGAAGTGCGAGCGGTTGGGGTTGGGATAGCCCACCCCCTGCACCACGGAGACCAGCCCCTTGTCGTACATCTCCTTGACGCCCTCGAGCGCGGGGTGCAGGGCGATGTCGGTGTACCGGTTCTCCAGCGTGATGCCCTGCTGCTTCGTGATGCGGATCGAGGGGCGCAAGCGGTGGTACGCGTCGTAGCCGACCGGTGCGACGGTGTTGAGCCCGTCGTTGCCCCCGCCCAGCTGGATGACCACGAGGATGCGGTCGTCGGGCACACCCGGGATCGAGCCCAGGTCGGGGTCGGGCAGCGCGAACGCGGAGCGCTGGAGGAACATGGGCATCGCCATCGCGGCCGAAGCCATCACGAGCCCGTTGCCGAGCAGTTCGCGTCGGGTCCAGGCGCGGGCGTTCGCGGAGTCGTTGTGGTGCATCTTTCGCTCCCGTGGGTCGGGTGGTGGGGCTCAGCAGAGTTGATACTCGGGCATCGCGGTGATCAGCAGCAGCATGCCCACGAGCACGCCCCGGTTGACCGTGTTGTCGTGCTCGCGGGCGAACGCGAGCAGGGCGCCCATCGCCGCGTCGTGGCTCGGTCCCTCGTGCAGTCCCAGCGTCAGCGCGAGCAGCGCCCGCGCCGCGGCCTCGGGTGATCGCCGATCGTCCTCGCTGAGCAGTCCTGTCGGGTCGTAGCGTTCCTCGCCCGCGTTGCCGTCGTAGCCCGTGGGGAGACGGCCCGTGAGCAGGAAATTCAGCGCGTTCTGGCGCACGAAGACGGTCGAGGTGTTGATCCAGGTCCGCCCTCCGTCCCAGCCCTTGACGCTCGGGGGGAACAGCAGGTTCTGACCCATCAGGTCCATCGCCTGGAGGAGCACGCCCATGTCGCGCACCGGCGTGTTCAGCGACCGCACCGCGCCGACGATCAGCTCCGCGGGGCTCTTGATCCGGTTGCCCATCAAACGCGGGTGATAGAAATGCCGGCTGAGCAGGAGCCGCCTGAGCACGGGCCGCAGCGCGTAGTTGCCCGCGCGGAGCGTTCCGGCGAGCGACTGGATCACGCGCCGCGCCGCGAGCGCGTCCGCCTCGTCGATCGTCCCGGTGTGCTGGGCGAAGAAGTCGTAGAGCTTGGTCGCGATGAACTGCGCGCACGCGGGCTGCGCGAGGATCGCGCCGACGAAGCCTTCCCCGTCGAGGTTGCCGCGCCGCCCGAGAATCGTCTTGTTGCCCTTGTCGTGGTTCTCGTGGTTGAAGACGAACGCGTCGTCGTTGAACGAGTAGCCCGTGAGCGCCCGCGCGCCCTCCTTGATGTCGCCCTCCGAGTAGTTGCCCACGCCCAGGCTGAACAGCTCCATGAGCTCACGCGCGAGGTTCTCGTTGGGACGCCCGACCCGCGAGTCGTTGTTGTCGAGGTACGCGAGCATCGCGGGGTCGCGGATGATCCCGTAGAGCAGATCCGAGAACGAGCCCAGCGCGCCGGCGCGAAGGAACTGGTTCTGCAGGTACATGTGGTACGAGTTCTCGATCGTGCGGTAGCTCGTCGCAAAGTGGTTGTGCCAGAAGAGCGTCATCTTCTCTTCGAGCGGGCGCGGCGTCTCGATCATCCGCTCGAGCCACCACCGCTGGATGTCCCCGATCTGCTGGCGGTCCTGCCTCTGGCGCTGCTGGCGCATCAGGCGGAACCGCGCAAGCGTGTCCTCGTCGCGACGCTGCTGGGCGGCCCGGTACTCGCGCCGCTCCGCCTCGGTCAGCGGACGCATGATGTTCGCGTCGAACCGATCCGCCGCGGGGGTCGGATAAGGAACATCCTCGATCGCGAGCAGGTAGTCCACCGAGCGCTCGGGCCCCCATCCCGCGAGCGTACGGATCTGGACAGGCGTCCCCCCGAACCCGGCTCGGAGCAGCAGGTGCCTCGCCTCCGCTTCCCCGAACTCGTGCGCACGGATCTCCGTCAGCCGCGACGGGAGGCGATCGGGCGCATCCGCGTCGTCGCGGGGGTCGTCGCGGTCGGGCTGGGTCATCGCGCCGAAGAGGTGCCGAGGCATGGAGGGCCCTTCCTGTGCGCACCGGCGGGGTCACCCGGTGTCGAGGGGGCAAACGGTGCTCCCCTCGGTGTATTGCACCGATCCGGGCGGATCCCGTGTGCGAGTATGCCCGAAAACAGGCCCCGCGTCGAGAGCATCGGCCCGAGCAGTGCGCACACCAACCGCTTGATGGGATCGCGGCGGCGATATTTTGGCATCGCCCGGTGCAGATGAAGGACCGAGCGCGGTCAGGCCCGCGCGGCGATCGGCGTCCGGGCCTTGCTGATCCGCTTGGTCCAGTAAACGCCCAGCGTGACAAGCGCGAGCAGCGTCGCGCCGATCGTCTGGTGGGCGGTCGTGATGATCGCCTCGAGCGGGTCGATGGCGCGCGCGCTGGCGAGTTCCTCGGCGCTCGGGATGGGCTCGGCGCCCCCGACCCCGACCTGCCACAGCGTCATGAACCCCAAGACGAACTGGAGAAAGACGAGCACCGTGAGGGCGAGGCCCACGCGCCGCAGCAGGCGGCCCTCTTTGTGCGCCGGGGTCGCGATCCGGAGGGTTGCCGCGGCCATCACCGTGAGCAGCACCACCACGACGGAAAAGCCCGCGTGGGTCCACACCGCGTGCGAGCCGTTGGGCAGGTGCCGCCCCAGTGCGCCGAAAACGAGCTGGATGAACAGCGCGACGGCCGCGATGTGGGTGATCTTGATGCCTTTCCGCGCGGCGTGCAGCGTGCGGTCATCGAGGGCACCCTGCGATGCGGCGGCCTGCGCACGATCGAGCACGCTGAGTTTGCAGGCGGTCACGACCGCGAACGCGAGGACGAACTGCGCGAACACGCCGTGGACGGCCGCGAGGCCGGACGAGACCGCGCCGACGCGGATCGCGCCGAAGATGCCCTGCGTGATGACCAGGAACAGGAGCACAAACGCGAGCACCTTGGGCGCCATGCGTCGCTCGGCGCGGAACGCGAACACGACCAACGCGATCGCGTTGAGGCCCACGAGGGTCCCGAAGAGGCGGTGGGTGTGCTCGAGGAAGATGCGGGGCTCGGCCATCATGCTCATGGGGAGCAGGGCGGAGAACGCGCCGTAAGAGGTGACGGCGTCGGGGACCGCCATCCCGCTCTCGGTCCCCGTGACGGCGCCCCCGATCATCAGCAGCGGGAAGAAGGACAGGACGACGATGATCGCGAAGCGGGCGAGCCAGCGCCCCGGGGAGGTCCGGTCGGCGCCCGGCGCGCGGAACGAGGCGGCGAGCCCGCCCCCGATCACGCCCGCGAGGGTCGTCACGAGCAGGTAGCCCATGATGATCGAGGGGGCGCCCTCGCGGAACCGGTTCGCGGCGGACCGCATCGCCTCCGCGGAGTCGGCTTGCTCTCCAAGAACGGACCCCAGGATCAGGAGGTTGAGAATCCCGGCAATCAATCCCCCGAAAACGGCGGTCCGAAACGGGGCGGTCGCGAGTCGCGCTGTGCTGGCCAACGCGACGACGAGCGTGAGCGTCAGCACCGCCGCGGCGAATTTGGTCGGGACCCCGAGCCCCGGGAGGTGGGTGAGCCACCAGACGATCCAGGACGCGATGGTGGCGGTGAAGCCCGCGACAACGGCGGCCTCGATCGTGCGCGGCGCGGGCATGGCGGCATCGGCGGAACGCAAGTCCGGAGCGGGGATGCTGGTCATGCGGGGAGTCTAGGCGATTCTCGGCAGACAGGAATGGTTGCAATTGAGACTCGTTCTCAATTGCGGTTTTCACGCCGAGTCCGGGTTGTCCGCTCACTGGACGCTGGGATTTTTTTCTGTGAGGCAGCAACACGGGCCGACAGGCTTGTGTACGCTTCGCACCAATCGCCCGGGGTCCGCCATCTGTAGTGGTGCTGCGCAGATGCGGGGCGCAAGGTCGGCCCCGGGTGTGTATCTGTTTTCGGACTTTGCTCGACGGGCGAGCGTCCTGTCGCGCAGTACGAACCGGAGGCCTTCTCTTGGCAGGCTTGTTTCCGAAATGGATGAACGCGCTTCCGACGGTCGGTGCCCTCGCGGGCGTCGGGGGTCTGGTGAGCGTCGTCGCGGGCGGGTGGTACTGGTTGACGCCTGATTTCTGGGAAGTCGGGTTCATGCCCGAGCAGCCCGGGAGCGGGTTCAACCACCAGATCCACGCGGGCACGCTGGGCATCGATTGCCGGTATTGCCACACGCATGTCGAGGACAGCAAGCACAGCAATGTGCCCAGTGTCGCGACCTGCTGGGGGTGCCACAGCGAGGGCAAGATCTCCGAGGATCGCGTGCCCGCGGAGAAGGTGCAGTTTATCCGCACCGCGTACGCGAGCGGCGAGACCATCCCGTGGGAGAACATCCATGTGGTCCCGGATTACGCGAACTTCCCGCACCATGTGCATGTGAACGCGGGCGTGTCGTGCTATTCGTGCCACGGGCAGATCCGCGGTATGCCGGTGGTCTACCAGGACCAGAGCCTCGCGATGGGGTGGTGCCTGGACTGCCACCGCAACCCCGAGCAGTTCCTCGTTCCGCCGGAGATGGTCACCGACCTGATCTGGGTCGAGCAGGAATGGATGAGCAAGCCCGTCGAGGAGCGCGCGCACAACGGGATGACCCCCGAGATGCTCGTGCAGGAACTGCGGGAGAACCCGCCCCAGCACTGCGCCGCCTGTCACTACTGAGCCGGCTCGGACCTTGCCCGGCTCGGATGCGAGCCGGGATGACTCGCCCGACCCCTGTCCGGCGGCCTGAGCGGAGGCCGCGGAGGAATCGAAGATATGAGCACGATCGACCAGTGCCCCTCGACGAAGGGCAAGATCGAGATCGATGACAGCCGGCCCGAGTCGGTGACCGACAGCGCGGGTCGTCCCGTGACGCGTCGGTACTGGCGCAGCGTTGAGGACTTCGGGGACGACGCTTCGTTCCGGGAGTTCGTGCAGCGGGAGTTCCCGGCGGGCGCGAGCGAGCTGGCCTTCGAGAAGGGCGCGGACGGTCTCCCCGGCGAGACCCGCCGCGGGTTCCTGAAGCTCATGGGCGCGAGCCTCGCGCTCGCCGGTGCGGCGACGATCCCCGGGTGCCGTCGCCCTGATCATCTGATCGTGCCCTACACGGATGAGCCCGAGCATGTGGTCCCCGGTAAGCCTCTCTACTTCGCGACGACCATGCCCCTCGCGGGCGGCGGCGCGGAGGGTCTGCTCGTCGAGACGCACCAGGGGCGTCCGACGAAGATCGAGGGCAACCCGCTGCACCCGACGAACCGGGGGAAGAGCAGCGTGTTCAGCCAGGCGTCGATCCTGGAGACCTACGACCCGGACCGCCTGAAGTACCCGGTCTACAAGAACCCGTCGCGCGGCGCGCTCGAGGCGACCTGGGACGACTTCCGCTTCTGGTGGAACGAGACCGGCAAGGCGGACGCTTCGGCGAACGGCGGCGCCGGGCTCGCGATCGTCTGCGACAAGAAGACGAGCCCGACGCTCGACGCGATGCGCGAGCGGGTGATGATCGCCTACCCCCGCGCGACCTGGGTGTGGTGGGACGCGGCGGACAGCCGGCGGAACTCGCTCGAGGGCACGCGGATCGCCTTCGGCGCCCCGCGTCGGGTGCTGCACGAGTTCGACCATGATTCGGTGGTGCTGAGCCTGGATTCGGACTTCCTGACGGAGGGCCCGAACCACATCAACGAAGCGAGGTCGTTCGCGGCGACCCGTCGCGTCGAGAAGAGCGGCGATCACATGAGCCGGCTCTATGTGTGCGAGGCGCACCCGAGCGGCACGGGCTCGATGGCGGACCACCGCTGGCGGATGGCGCCGTCGCAGATCACGGCCTTCGCGGCGGAGGTCGCGCGGCTGGTGGTGGGCGGGTCGATCGCGTCGTCAATCCCCGCGCCGGCGCTCGTCGAGGACGCGATGGGGCACGCGGAGCTGGTCGCCGAAGACCTGAAGGCGGCGGGTGAGCACGCGGTGGTCATCGCGGGTGAAAGCCAGCCCGCGGCGGTGCACGCGCTGGCGGCGGCGATCAACTCGGCGCTGGGCTCGGTGCGTTCGGGCAAGGTCCGCTACCTCGCGGCGAGCGAGGCGGAGGCCGTGAACCCGCGTGCGTCGCTCGCGTCGCTCGCGGAGAAGATGAACGCGGGTTCGGTTTCGACGCTGGTGACGATCAACTGCAACCCGGTGTTCGACGGGCCCTCGGGCTTCGCGAACGCGTTCGGGAAGGTCAAGTCGACGGTCGCGCTGAGCGTGATGCCGACGGAGACGAGCGACGCCTCGACCTGGGCGCTGAACGGCGCGACCTACCTGGAGAGCTGGGGCGACGCGGAGTCCTACGACGGGACGATCTCCGCGGTGCAGCCCATGATCGCGCCGCTCTACGAGCCCGCGATGAGCGAGATCGAGTTCCTCGCCTTCCTCGCGGGGACCGAGGCGCCGGACGGGCACGCGCTGCTCCGCGAATCGTGGACGGCGGTGCTGGGCGCGTCGGGGTTCGACAAGAAGTTCCGCCGGGCGCTGCACGACGGGTTCGTCGCGGGCGGGAACACCAAGCGGGACGAGGCGAGCCGTCTGAACGCGAGCGCGGTCGCGAGCGCTGCGAGCGGGCTGTCGTATGCGTCGGCGCCGACGGCAGAATCGCTCGAGGTCGTCTTCGAGACCGGGCGCCTGGGCGACGGGCGCTGGTGGAACAACGGCTGGCTCCAGGAACTCCCCCAGAAGGGTACGAGCGTCGTGTGGGAGAACCCGGTGGTGGTCAGCCCCGCGACGGCGAAGGAGCTCCGCCTGCTGCCCAAGGGCGGGATGACCGGGATGTACACCCAGGGGCAGATCCCGCAGGCGCGCAAGGCGATGCTGAAGGTCAACGGCGTCGAGCGCGAGTTCGCGGTCTGGGTCTGCCCGGGCGTCGCGGACGGCGTGGCGCATGTCCAGCTCGGCTACGGGCGGTCGACGGGTCATGTCGGGAACGGCGTGGGTGTGAACGCCTACCCGCTGCGCGATGCGGCGGGCGGCGCGACCGCGTCGGGCGCGACGCTGACGCGTGGGAGCGGGACGAAGGACCTCGCGAGCACGCAGAACCACTGGAGCCTGGAGGGGCGGACCTCGATCGTCCGCGCCCTGGACAAGCAGTGGTTTGACAAGCACGCGGATTCGCCCCGCACCGACGAGGAAGATCTGATCTACAAAACCGAGCGGCGGGCGGACCCGCTCAGCCTCGCCGAGAAGATGGGCGAGATGAGCCACACGCCCGACAATGTGTCGCTCTATGAGAACCCGTTCAACGAGTCGATGGTCGACCCGAAGCCCGGCTCGGCGTATGCGACGGGCCCGCAGTGGGGGATGACGATCGACCTGTCGTCCTGCACGGGGTGCAACCTGTGCACGATCGCGTGCCAGAGCGAGAACAACATCCCGATCGTGGGCCGGACGGAGGTCGCGAAGGGGCGCGAGATGCAGTGGATCCGCGTGGACCGCTACTTCTCGGGCGATGACCTCAACGAGCCCACGGAGATGATCGGGCAGCCCGTTGCGTGCGTGCACTGCGAGAACGCGCCGTGCGAGACGGTGTGCCCCGTCACGGCGACGGTGCACGGGCCCGAGGGCACGAACAACATGGCGTACAACCGCTGCATCGGCACGCGGTACTGCGCCAACAACTGCCCCTACAAGGCGCGCCGGTTCAACTTCTTCGACTACGCGGTGACGAAGTACAACGGGGCCTTCATCGGCGAGGACGCCGTGTTCGGCGACGAGGGCATCGACCAGAAGCGGTTCAACAAGAACCTGATCCCGCCGCGCCTCCGCGAGAAGCTCGACGAGATCAGCAAGATGAAGAACAACCCGGATGTGACGGTCCGCAGCCGGGGCGTGATGGAGAAGTGCACCTACTGCATCCAGCGTGTGAACGCGGCGAGGCAGGAGGTGAAGGTGAAGGGCATCTGGGCGAAGGACCAGGATGTCTCGATGGGCGACGGGTACACCGCGCCGATCCCCGACGGGTTCTTCCAGGTCGCGTGCCAGCAGGCGTGCCCGACCGAGTCGATCACCTTCGGGGACATCCTCGACCCGACCAGCAAGGTGAGCGAGGCCCGCAACAGCGAGCGGTCGTACATGCTGCTGGGCTACCTGAACACGCGCCCGCGCACCAGCCACATGCTCCGCGTGCGGAACCCCAACCCCGAGATCGGCGGGCTCGACGAGGGGCACGACCCCCTCGACCACGGCTCGCACGGCGGCGGTCACGGCGGTGACCACGGGGACGGGCATGACGCGCAGCCGCACAACGGCGGCGGGCACGGCGGCGACGGTCACGGCGCGGACACCCACGGGGCCCACTCGTTCGTGGACCCCTCGAAGCGATTCCTTGACGAGGGGTACCGCGCGAGCCTGCGGGTGCTGAGCTGAACGATTGGTGAGATAGGACGCGCCGGGCGGCGAAGCCCGGCGATTGGTTCGCAGATCGGAGAACGAGCGCATGAGCGCATTGCATCCAGATCAGGTCACCGCGGAACGCCTCGCGGGTCTTCGGGCCGGGGCGGCGGGTCGCGATGTCGATGTCGGATTGGGCGACGGGACGCTCACCGAGGACCCGGCGGTCGAATCGCCGCTGGTCCTGGGCGACCGGTCGTTCGATGAGGTGACCGACATCGTGTGCGGCTACGCGGAGAACCCGGCGCCCAAGTGGTGGCTGCTCGCGTTCAGCATCGCGAGCACGATCGCGGGCATCGGCACGCTGTTCATCCTCTACATGGTGATCACGGGCGTCGGCACCTGGGGCCTCAACAACCAGGTCGACTGGGCGTGGGACATCACGAACTTCGTGTTCTGGATCGGTATCGGGCACGCCGGGACGCTGATCTCCGCGATCCTGTGCCTCCTGAAGCAGAAATGGCGCACCGCGGTGAACCGCTCGGCGGAGGCGATGACGATCTTCGCGGTGATCTGCGCCGGCATCTTCCCGGGCATCCATGTCGGGCGCATCTGGTTCGCGTGGTTCCTGTTCCCGATCCCCAACTACAACTGGATCTGGCCCAACTTCCGCAGCCCGCTGCTGTGGGATGTGTTCGCGGTTTCGACCTACGCGACGGTGTCCGCCCTGTTCTGGTACATGGGCATGATCCCCGATCTGGCGACCCTGCGGGACCGGGCGGACGCCCGCCTGCGCAAGGGCATCAGCAAGCCGCTCGCGCTCGAACTGCCCACGGGTCACTTCCTCGTGATCGACGCGCTCAAGCCCGACAAGATCCGCGCGTTCCTGTACGGCGTGCTGAGCCTCGGGTGGCGCTTCAGCAGCCGGCACTGGCACCGCTACGAGGCGGCGTACCTGATCCTCGCGGGCATCTCGACCCCGCTGGTGCTCTCGGTGCACTCGATCGTGTCGTTCGACTTCGCGACCTCGGTGCTGCCCGGTTGGCACACCACGATCTTCCCGCCCTACTTCGTCGCGGGTGCGATCTTCGGCGGGTTCGCGATGGTGCTGCTGCTGCTGATCCCGCTCCGCTCGATCATGCCCAACTTCAAGGACCTGCTCACGCTGCGTCACCTGGAGAACATGGCGAAGATCCTGCTGCTGACGGGCATGATGGTCGGCTTCGCCTACGGGATGGAGTTCTTCATCGCCTGGTACGGCGGCAACGAGTACGAGGCGTTCGTCTTCACCAACAACCGCGCCAAGCCCACCTGGCTGTTCGAGGACGGGGCGCCGTACTGGTGGGCCTACTGGGCGATGATCTCGTGCAATGTGATCAGCCCCCAGATCTTCTGGTTCCGCAAACTGCGTCAGAACCCGATCGCGATCTGGATTGTCGCGCTGTTCGTCACCATCGGCATGTGGTTCGAGCGGTTCGTGATCATCGTGACGAGCCTCCACCGGGCCTTCCTGCCCGGCGAGTGGCACATGTTCTTCCCGACGCTGACCGACATCGGCATCTTCGTGGGGTCGCTGGGCATCTTCTCGACGCTGTTCCTGCTGTTCGTGAAGTTCCTCCCGACCTTCGCGATGGCGGAGCTCAAGGCGGTCATGCCCCAGGCGGATCCGCACGGGCATCACGACAGCTACGACCCGGTCTACATCGAGGAAACCGACGCGGAGTATGCCGAGCATGTCCGCGAGGAGCACGACAAGGAAGGGGGCGCCTGAGATGAGCATGCTGAGCACCGTCTCGGACTATCTGCCGTTCGTTCCCAAGCCCCGCCCCCAGTTCGTGACCGAGAACGGCGCACGGGTGCACGGGCTGATCGCGGAGTACGCGTCCGCGCCGGAGGTCTTCCACGCCGCGGAGAAGATCCGCGACGCGGGGTACACCAAGTGGGATGTGCACGCGCCGTTCCCGATCCACGGGATCGAGCACGCGATGGGGCACAAGAAGACCATCCTGCCCTACATCGTGTTCTCGATCGCGCTGGGCGGCGCCTTCCTGGGCTGGCTCATGCAGTACTGGATGACCGCGGTGGACTACACCGGGTTCACCGTGCAGGGCAAGCCCTACGGCGCGTGGGAGCCCTTCACCATGATCATCTTCGAGCTGGGCGTGCTGCACGCGGCCTTCGCGTCGCTGATCGGCATGCTCATGCTCAACGGGCTGCCTCGCTGGAACCACCCGCTGTTCAGCAGCGAGCGGTTCCTCAGCGCGAGCCAGGGCGGGTTCATCATCGGGATCGAGGCGACCGACAAGTCCTTCGACCCCGAGGCGACGCGGAAGCTGCTCGAGGAAACGGGCGGCACCGACATCGAGATCATCGAGGACGAGGACTGAGACCGGCGACCACCGGCATCATCTCCGGAGACACCCCGGGGCGCACGACACCCCCGAGGACGGGACCGACCATGACACGCACGATCAACACCTCCAGGGCTGTGCTCGCCGCGACACTCGCGGCCCTCGCCGCCTTGCCCCTCGCGGGCTGCCGGGGCGAGCGGACCGACGCGAACCCCCGCCGGTTCTTCCCGGACATGGACAAGCAGCAGCGCTGGGACCCGCAGGAATCGACCGGCTTCTATGCCGACGGGCGCGTCGCGCGTCCGACGCCCGAGCACGCGGTCGCGTTCGCGTCCAGCGATTTCGACATCGCCCAGCACGCCGACGCGGACTGGGCCCGGGGGTACATGGCCGAGCGGGCCGCGATGCTCAAGGCCGACGACGCGGTCTACACCGGGAAGACCGTCGAGTCCGACGGGTTCGAATCCTTCGTGGACACGATCCCCGTCGCGGTGACCCGTGAGATGATCGAGCACGGACGCAACGAGTACAACATCTACTGCGTCGCCTGCCACGGCTACCTGGGCGACGGGCAGGGCATGGTCGGCGTGCGCTGGTCGTATCCCCCCGCGAACCTGACCAGCGAGCTCTACCGCGACCGCGCGAACCGGCAGGGCAAGGACGGCTACCTCTTCGATGTCATCCGCAACGGGCTCTGGAACGCCGAGGGCGGCAACCGCATGCCCGGCTACGGGCACGCCCTCAACGAGATGGACGCCTGGGCGGTCGTCGCCTACATCCGCACGCTCCAGAAGGCGCGCGGCTCGTCGTGGGAGGACCTGACCCCCGAGCAGCAGCAGCGCCTCGGGCGCCCGACGCCCGCGCCCGACGCGTCGCAGGCGTCCGCCCAACCCGCGACCGAAGGGGGTGAATCGTGATCCGCATCACGCGTGAGATCGACCCGATCGTGACCGCCCAGCCGTCCCCCGCCGTGCACGGCGAGGGCCCGGTCATGACCGATGACCACTACGAGAAGTGCCTCGCGGCGATCGCGGCAGAGCCCGCCCTCCAGGGCGAGAATGTCCGCCTGCCCGAGTCCGCGGGCGCGGGCCTGCGCGGCGGGCTCGCGGTGCTGGGGGTCGCGTGCCTGGCGCTGACGGCGCTCGGCGCGGTGGTGCACAGCCCGGCGCACGCGCTCGCCTCGTTCGAGGTGGGCGTCTTCGTCCTGCTCGCGATCTGCCTGGGCTCGCTTTTCTTCACGATGCTCTTCCAGGCGATGAACGCCTACTGGCCCGTCACCCTCCGCCGGCAGATGGAGCACGCGGCGGGCCTGATCTGGCTCCCCCTGCTCGGCATGCTCGCCGTGATCGTCATCGAACTCCTCTCCAGTGTCTTCACCGGGCACGGCGTCCTCTTCCAGTGGCTCGATGAGAACCCCGGGTATCTCCTCGACCACAAGGACGGCTACCTGAACCTCGGCGGGCTGCTCGTCCGTTTCGTGATTTACGGCGCGATCTGGCTCTTCCTCGCCCGCTCGATTCTCTCGATGAGCCTCGAGCAGGACGCGACCGGCAGCCGGGAGATCACCCGCGCGATCCGCCGACGCGCGTCGTGGGGCCTGCTCGCCTTCGCGCTCTCCGTCGCGTTCGCGTCGTTCGATTTCCTGATGAGCCTGGACTACCGGTTCTACAGCACGATGTGGGGGGTCTACTTCTTCGCGGGCGCCGCGATGAGCGCCCTCGCGGTGACGACGATCACCTTCAGTGTGCTGCGCCTCACCGGTCGCCTGACGGGTGTCGTCACCGATGAGCACTACCACGATCTGGGCAAGCTGCTCTTCGCGTTCGGTGCGTGCTTCTGGGCCTACATCGCGTTCAGCCAGTACTTCCTGATCTGGTACGGCAACATCCCCGAGGAGACCGCCTTCTACCTGTACCGCAAGCAGGGCGGGTGGGAGCACCTGTCGATGATCCTGGTGATCGGGCACTTCATCATCCCGTTCCTGATCCTCATCAGCCGGAAGGTGAAGCGCAATGTGCTCTTCGCCGCGGTGATGGCGGCCTACCTGCTGATCTTCCAGGTGCTCGACATGATCTGGATCATCCGTCCCATGGCGTATGTCAACGCGGAGAGCCCCGCGGGTCCCGGGTCGTGGTGGATCGATGTCGTCGCGGCGGTCGGCGCTCTCGCGCTGTTCGCATCCTTCATGATGCGTTCGCTGGTCTCGGCACCCCTGATCCCCATGAAGGACCCCCGACTGGGCAGGACGCTGGAGCACAAGAACTATGTCTGACGCCCGATAACACCTTACATGGGCGTCCGAGAACACGCCGAAACCGGGTGGTAGTCCGGGGCAGCGGGCCTACGCTGGGCCAAGAAAAATTCCCGCGGGACCGGATCGGGCATCACCCCGACCCCGCGATACGAAGACGAGGACGAGCATGTCTGATCATCACGGCCATGACGACTGGTTCCGGCACTCCTCCGATGAGGCTCTGCCTCAGCAGGAGCACGCGGCGCATGTGAACACGACCGCGATCGGTCTGACCCTGCTCGCGATCGTCTTCGGGGTGCTGTTCACCGTCGTCGTGCTGAGCATGTACTTCGTGCAGTACGCGAACACCCGCAAGGCACAGATGAACGAGGGCACGGGCTCCGCGGAGGCCTACCTCGCGTACCGCGACCAGAGCGCCGCGCAGCTCGGTTCACTCGAGTGGGTCGACCGAGCCGCGGGCACGGTCAACATGCCGCTCGAGTCCGCGATGGACGCGGTGGTCGCGGAGTACGGCCTTCCCGGGATGAGCGCCGACGCGGCCTGGGTCGGGCCCGACGCATCCGCGCCGCGCGGCGAGTCGCACGGATCGGCGCACAACACCCCCCACGGCGAGGAGACTGCACGCTCGGATGGATAACCGCAAGGCCCCATCCCGCCTCCGACCCGCGCCCGGCTTCGCCCGGGCGGTCTGTGCGTGCGCACTGGGTTGGTTGGGCGTCGGTTTCGCGGGCGGGCAGGTTCTCGAGCAGGACAAGCCCGACGAGATCGTGGGGGTCGAGGTCGTCGAGCACCTCGGCGAGCGGGTCAATTCCCGCCTGTCGTTCGTCGATTCGGAGGGCGAGACGGTCGCCCTCGCCTCGATCTTCGACGGGGACAAACCCGTCGTCGTCGCGCCGGTTTACTTCGGGTGCCCCGTCGTCTGCCCGCTCATCCTCGAGCGTCTGACCAATTCGTTCCGCGAGCTCGACTACGCGATCGGCGAAGATTTCGAGTTTGTTGTCGCGAGCATCAATCCAGCGGAGGGGCCCACCGAGTCATGGGCCGCGAAAGCGCGCTACACCGCGGCCTACACCGCGGGGGCGGATCGCGACGCGGAGGCGGTCGCCGAGAGCTGGCACTTCCTGACGGGCGATGAGACAAGCATCGCGGAACTGACCGATTCGCTGGGCTGGCACTTCAAGGCGCTCCCGAACGGGGAGTTCAGCCATCCGGCGGCGGTCATCATCGCGTCGCCCACGGGGGAGATCACCCGCTACATCTACGGCTTCGACTTTCCCGCGAAGCAGATGAAGCTGAGCCTGCTGGACGCGAGCGAGGGCAAGATCGCCAAGAGCCTGGGCGACCAATTGCTGCACTACTGCTACCGCTTCGACCCCAGCGCCGGCGCGTACACGATGGAAGCGATGGCGGTGATGCGCGTCGCGGGCGGGCTGACCGTCGCGGGCCTCGTCGTGCTGATCGGCGGGCTCTTCGCGTGGGAGAAGACCAGGCGGGCGGGTGCCGGGAAGGGCGACGCCTCGCATTCGAACGACCAGACCGGAACAGCTGGGCATCCCGGGGCCGCGACGGCCTGAGAGGAATAGACGACCGATGTTTTCGCTGCCGACACTCGCAACCGTCCCGCCGCTCCGCCTCGCGCACGAGTACGACGCGTCGGGTGAGGGTCTGTCCGGGTTCTTCTTCCGCAGCGCCGGGATGAACGACGCCGCGATCGAGACCGACGGGCTGTTCATGCTGATCTTCTGGTTCAGCGTCTTCTTCTTCGTGCTGCTGATGGCGCTGATGGTCTACTGGGGGTTCTTCAAGTATCGCCGCCGCGCGGGTGTGCCGATCGAGCGCAGCGCGAGCCACAACGGCCCGCTCGAGATCTTCTGGACCGTTGTCCCCTCCTCGGCGCTGCTGGTCATCTTCTTCCTGGGCCTGTGGACCTACACCACCAGGCAGATCGGCGCGGGCGACGCGCTCCAATTGAACCTCAAGGCTTGGAAGTGGGGCTGGGGCCTCACCTATCCCAACGGCGCCGAGAGCCAGTGGGCGGTCACTCTCGATCCGGGCGGCACGCAGACCGCTCCCGTCTTCATCGTGCCAGAGGATTCCAACATCAGCCTGACGATGAGCAGCCAGGATGTGATCCACTCGTTCTGGATCCCCGACTACCGCGTGAAGATGGATGTCTTCCCGAACCGCTACACGGGGTACTCGTTCCGCACCGCGAAGCTTCCCGCGGACGCGCCCGAGGATCCGGACTACGGGCGCTACCAGGATCACTGGATCTTCTGCGCCGAATACTGCGGCGACTTCCACTCCGAGATGGCGGCCGTCCTGCGTGTCATGACCCCCGCGGGCTACGCGAAGGCGATGGACGAATTCGACATCGGCAACAAGACCCCCGTCGAGATCGGCAAGGCGGTCTACCAGTCCAAGTGCGCCACCTGCCACTCCGTGGACGGCTCGGCGAACACCGGGCCCAGTTGGCTCAATCTCTACGGCTACGAGCGTGCCTTCTCGGACGGCACGACCGCCGTGGGCGATGAGAACTACATCCGCGAGTCGATCCTGTATCCCAACGCGAAGATCGTCGCGGGCTATCCCGGCGCGATGCCCTCGTTCCAGGGTCTGCTCAACGACCAGCAACTCGACGGCTTGATCGCGTACATGAAGAGCCTGAGCGACAAGGGCCCGGCGCCTGCCGCGGAGGGCGAATCGGCCGAGGGCACCGACGCCGAAGCGACAGACGAGACGACGAGCGACGCCGCGCCCGAGGGCGAGGGCTGACCGACCGATGCGTTCCCCCAAGGCCCCTGCGTTCCGGGGCTTCCCACCCGCCGCCGACGCGGCAGGAGTTGACCGATGACCACGATGGACCGACCAAACGACCTGACCGGTGAGCATGGTCACGACCATCACGACGGCCCGTACTACCAGACGCGCGGCAGCCTGCTCGCGGATGTGTTGAACTGGGCGACCACCGTCGATCACAAGAAGATCGGCGTGATGTACCTGTTCGCGGTGCTGTTCATGTTCTTCCTGGGCGGCGCCGCGGCGCTCGCGGTGCGCTACGAGCTGATGGCGCCGCCACGCCAGACGATCAACGCGGCGGGTGAGACGGTCTACACCGGGCAGGTTTTCAACCTGGGCAAGACGGTCGTCGATCCCGACACGGGCGCCGCGAAGACGGAGTATTCGCTCGACACGGGCAACAACACCTACAACCGCCTGTTCACGCTGCACGGCGCGATCATGGTCTTCATGTTCATCGTGCCCTCGATCCCCGCGAGCCTGGGCAACTTCTTCTTACCGATCATGCTCGGTGCGAAGGATGTCGCGTTCCCGAGACTGAACCTGCTCAGTTGGTACATCTATGTCTTCGGGTCCATATTCGGGGTCCTATCCATCCTGCTGGGCGGCGTGGACACGGGATGGACCTTCTACACGCCCTACTCCACGACCACCGACGCGGAGTACATGCGTGTGGTCTTCATGGTGCTCGCGGCCTTCATCCTCGGGTTCAGTTCCATCCTCACGGGTCTGAACTTCATCGTGACGGTGCACAAGCTCCGCGCGCCGGGCATGGGCTGGTTCGATATGCCCCTGTTCATCTGGGCGCTCTACGCGACGAGCATCATCCAGGTCCTCGCGACGCCCGTCATCGGCATCACCCTGCTGCTGCTGATCTTCGAGCGGCTGTTCCACATCGGCATCTTCGACCCGGGCATGGGCGGCGATCCCGTGCTCTACCAGCACTTCTTCTGGTTCTACTCCCACCCCGTGGTCTATGTGATGATCCTCCCCGCGATGGGCATCATCTCGGAGCTGCTCAGCGTCCACAGCCGCAAGCCCATCTTCGGCTACAAGGCGATCGCGTTCAGTTCGCTGGGCATCGCCGCGGTGTCCTTCCTCGTGTGGGGGCACCACATGTTCACCTCGATGGGCGAGGTCGCCAGCGCACTGTTCAGCGCCCTGACCTTCCTGGTCGCGATCCCGACCGCGGTCAAGGTGTTCAACTGGATCGCGACGCTCTACAAGGGCTCGATCGCGATCAACACGCCCATGCTCTACGCGATGTCGTTCCTGTTCCTGTTCTCGATCGGCGGGCTCACGGGCCTGCCCCTCGGCGCCCTCGCGACCGACCTGCACCTGCACGATTCGTACTATGTCGTCGCCCACTTCCACTATGTCATGATGGGCGGCACCGTCATCGCGATGGTGGGGGGCATCCACCACTGGTGGCCCAAGATGTTCGGGCGCATGTACAACGAGACCTGGGGCATCATCGGGTGCATCATCGTCTTCATCGGGTTCAATGTGACCTTCCTCACCCAGTTCATCCTGGGCACGCAGGGCATGCCCCGGCGCTACGCGTCGTATGTCGATGAATTCCAAACCCTGCACATCATCTCGACCGTCGGGTCGTGGCTCCTGCTGCTGGGCTTCCTCATCCACCTGTTCAACTTCATCTACAGCCTCATCGCGGGCCCGAAGGCGCCCCCGAACCCCTGGGGCGGCCTGACCCTCGAGTGGGAGGCCGAGAGCCCGCCCATCGAGCACAACTTCCACCACGAGCCCGTGCTCCGTCACGGCCCCTACGACTACGAGGATGTCGTCCCGCCGCACTGCGACGCCGACGAGTTCCCCCTCCCGCCCAAGCCCGCACCGGCGCCGTCGCCGCGGGTGATGAAGTAACGCCCGACCTTTCCGCCCCGCCGGCGCCCCCGCGCCGGCGGGCGTGTTCCAGCGTGAGACCCCACCCGCCCCGGGCATGACCCGGTCGCGGAAGAAAAGAGACGGAGACCGCGGCATGACCGCCATCAACCCCGAGACACCCGACCTCGCGAAGCCGAGCGGCATGCCCTGGGAGTCTTACACCCACGGGCACCACTGGCGCAACGCCGACGACGAGTTCGACGCCGCCAAGTTCGGCATGTGGCTCTTCCTCTCCACGGAAGTGCTGCTGTTCGCGGGCATCTTCGTCGCCTACGCGATCCTGCGGATGATGCATCCCCAGGCCTTTGCCAATGGGTCGCACTACCTCGATGTCCGCTGGGGCGGGCTCAACACCGTCGTCCTGCTGCTCAGCTCGTGGACGGTCGCGATGTCGGTCCGCTGCGCCCAGCTCAACCAGCAGAAGTGGCTCCGCATCAACCTGATCATCACGCTCATCTGCGCGATCCTCTTCTTCGCGATCAAGCTCACCTTCGAGTACATCCCCAAGTGGTCCGAGGGCAAGCGCCCCGGAGCCCTGTTCGACTATCCCTACGCCAGCGACCCCAACGAGCCCCTGTGGTGGAGCGTGTACTACGCCGCGACCGGCATCCACGCGCTCCATGTGCTCATCGGCGCGGGCCTGCTCACCTGGGTCCTCGTCCGCTCGTTCAAGGGCAAGTACGGGCCCAAGAACTACGCGATGGTCGAGACCAGCGGGCTCTACTGGCACCTCGTCGACCTCATCTGGATCTTCCTGTTCCCCCTCCTGTACCTGATCCACTGATCCCCGGCCTTCAGCACGAGACCACACCGGAACCACACCCATGGCACACGACGCTGCACACAACGCCGGCTACGACTGGGAAGACCCGCACCACTTCCACCACGGTGCCGACGCCCAGCAGGATCACGACCACGACGGGCACCATGTCACCCCGTGGCAACTGCTGTTCACCGTCCTCCTGATCCTGCTCGCCCTCACCGCCCTGACGGTCTTCAGCGCCCAGGCTGAGTCGGCGCTCATCGGGATGGGCGTGCACATCAGCCACTTCTGGAATGTCATCATCGCGATGTCGATCGCGCTGGTGAAGGCGACGCTGGTGTGCATGTACTTCATGCACCTCAAGCACGACAACCCGCTCAACACGATGATCCTGCTGACGACCCTGTTCGTCTTCGGGCTCTTCCTGCTCTTCACCGGCATCGACATCTACGAACGCGACGCGATCAACAAGTTCAAGTCGGGGTACATCATGGAGGGCGGCACCGGAACGGGCGTCACCCTCACCGGGGGCTCGTTCGGCGATTCGATCACCAACGCCGTCAAGCAGAAGAAGATCGACAAGTACGCCGCCCAGATCGCCAAGGACAACGGGCACACGAACGAAGACGGCGAGCCCGCGCCGACCGAGGAAGATGTCCACGCCGCGGAGCACAAGTTCTGGGCGGACTTCTACCACCACAAGTTCGAGGACCACCCGGGGCACCTCCCCGAGCGCCACGCCTACGACACCAACGACCACCACGCCGCGTGGGTCGCTCACCACAACGAAACCCACGGCGATCACCACATCAGCGACGCGAGCCAGACCGTCCATCGCACAGGCCTGACCCCGGGCCTGTTCTCCGACGACGCGCACGGCGACCACGGTGCCCACGACGACCACGGCGAGACCGCCGACCCCGCGGGCGACCACGCCACCGATCCCCACGCGAACGATCACTGATCCGACGCTGTTCCGGAAGGACCCCGATCCCATGCGGCCTCGCCGCCCAGTCTTCCTCGCCCTCGCGGCTGCCTCCGTTGTCACACTCATCTTCAGCGGCTGGGCACTCGCCAACCGCATCGAGCGGTGGAACGAGACCAACGGCCGACCGATCTACTACTTCTTCTCCGTCGACACCACGCTGTTCACCTTTGCCGGCAAGCCCGTCGAGGTCCGAGACGAGCTCAACGACGAGGGAGAGGGCGAGGTCATCGTCGAATACGGCGACGACACCCTCCGCATCCCCGTCACCATCCCCAACGAGCTCCCGCTGCCGGGGCTCGCGCGGCACAGCGAGTGGCTGAAATTCCACGCCTTCGCGCAGGGCGAGCGCGGGCAGACCTTCGACGAGTTCCAGGCCGCTCGGGAGCGGGGCGAGATCGACACCCGACTCGTCGCGGTCGTGCGCACGCCCTTCGGCGCCGACGCGAAGGAGGGCCTCTTCGACCTCGAGACCGAAGAGGACTGGGGCTGGGGCGAGGTCCGGCGCGACCGCTGGGCGTTCACCTTCCACGAGTTCCTCCCCGAGGGAGGCTGGCGCACCGAGACGCTCCGCTTCCCCGAATCGGGCAAGGCGTTCTACCGCAGACAGGTCGAGGCGGAGAAGAAGGGCCTCCCGGCGCCCGTCCGGCGCGATGATGAGCTCAAGGAGGGCACCTGGCAGTTCGACGCGGCGATCCCGCTGATGAACCGCCCCCCCTCGATCACGACGGAGATGCAGGCCCTCCGCGCCGCAGGGTGGACGCTCCCCGTCGCGTCCGCCAGCATCGTCGTGCTCATGATCAGCCTGGGCTTCGCCTTCGCGCCGAAGCGTCGCTGGAACGACGCGACGAGCGAGGACGGGACCTGAGCGCACGAAAAAGGGCCGCCCCCTCGATGAGAGAGCGGCCCGCCAGCATCGATTCCATGCTCAGGCGGTCAATCGATGACGCTTACTTGGTGGGCTCGTAGGACGATCCCCCGAGACCGTCGCGATCGATCGTCGCGTTGACGCCCGCGGGGTCGGTGGGCCCGAAGCTCGAGGAGCCGTTGCCAGACCCCGGGAACAGGTAGATCTCGACGCGACGGTTCGCGGGGGTGTTGCCGTTCGCGGCGTTGGGCACCGCGGGGCGGTGCTCGCCCCAGCCCGCTGCCATCACCCGCGCCGCGGGGACGCCCATGCCCACCAGCTCCCGCCGGACCGCGATGGCGCGGTGAGCGGACAGGTGCATGTTGGTCGGGTGCCGCTCGCGGGTGCGGGCGCTGATGGGCTGCGAATCGGTGTGACCCACGACGCGGATGTCGTAGACCGAGGCCTCGTTGCTCTTGAGGATGTTCGCGAGGGCCGCGAGGCTGTTCTTCGCCTGCGCCTGCACCTCCGCGGAGCCCGACGCGAAGGTCAGGTCGCTCGCGAACTGGAGCATCCCGCGGTCCGCGTCGTAACGGACGAGGTTGGGGTACCGCGCCGCCATGCGCCGCAGCGCGTCATCGGTCACCGGATCGAGCCTGGCGAACTGCATCCCGTCGAGCTGCGATTCGAGCTCCGCGATCTGCTCGAGCGCCTGGTTGAGACGCTGCTGGGCGAGGGCGTTCGCGTCCTCCAGCCCCGCCATCGCGCGCGGCGCCGCGTCGAGCTGGTTCCGAAGCGATGCCTCGGTGGACGCGAGATCATCCACGCGGCCCTGCAATTCCACATTCCGGCTCTTGAGCGCGCGGTTCTCACGAACCACATCGTCGTACGCCTTCTGGCTCACGCAGCCGCCGAGCCCGCCGGCAAGGGCCAGCAGCCCCACCAGCGAGACGCGCATCATCCGTCGGTTGGTCGTCATCAGAGGCCTCCTCGTCGGGGCCAGGCCGCCCCATCGCGTATTCTTTCTCGTGCGGCGGGCGCACCTTCCACGCGACCCGGGCGCCCAGACCAATCCTATCGGCCTGCCTCAGGCCGCGCCATGAATCACCAGGAATGTGCGCAAGTCCAGCCCAGACCGTCACGATCCGCATCGACGCCGCGGGAATCGCCGACGCGGACCGCTCGATCGAGGGGCCCGTCTCGATCTGGGTCCGCCGCCCCGCGGACGCGGCGCATCCTGCTGACGCGCCGGCACACGGGCTGACCGAGATCCTGCGGATCGGCGCGCCC
>DLBY01000145.1:31090-33850 GCA_002480345.1 Phycisphaerales bacterium UBA7812
ATCCTGCGGATCGGCGCGCCGAACGCGTCCGGCGCGCCACGCACGGACCGGGTGCTCGATCGGTCGGACGCGGTCCTCATCCCGGGGCTGGTGAACGCGCACGGCCATCTCGATCTCACATCGCTGGGGAACCGTTCCCACGATCCGGGGGATGGGTTCGTGGAGTGGGTCCGCATGATCATCCGCGAGCGCCCCGCGGACCCGGGCGCGATCCGCGCCGCGATGCAGGACGGCATCGAGAAGTCCCTCGCCGGGGGTGTGGTTGCGGTCGGGGATATCCTCGGCGCCGCGGGCGGGCGACCAACGCTCGCGGGTCTCGCGGCGCTCGCCGCCTCGCCCCTCTCGGGTGTTGGCTTCGTCGAGTTCTTCGGGATCGGCGCGCGCACCGCCGCGGCGATCGAATCGCTCGAGGCGCTCGTCCACGAACTCGCGGCCTGGCCCCCGAGCGCACGCATCCGACCGGGCCTGCACCCCCATGCGCCAAACACCGTTTCGCGTGTGCTCTACGACCACGCCGCCGCGATCGCCTCGCGCGACGGCTTGCCCATCTCGACGCATCTCGCGGAGACCGCAGAGGAGCGCGCATTCGTGGAGGAGGCAGCGGGGCCGCAGCGTGACCTGCTCGAATCGATGGGGATCTGGGATGACGCGGAGTCGGCGCACATCGGACGGGGGGCGCACCCGATCGAGCACCTCGCGCCGGTGCTGGAACGCGTGCCCTTCCTCGTCGCGCACGCGAACGACTGCCCCGACCGGGGGATCGAGACCTTCGCCCGCACCCGAACCAGCGTCGCGTACTGCCCACGCGCCAGCGCGTATTTCGGCGCACCGGATCGGTTCGGCCCGCACCGTTTCGCGGACATGCTCGCCGCGGGCGTCAATGTGTGCCTGGGCACGGATTCGATCGTGAATCTGGACACACCCGACCGGATCTCACCGCTCGACGACGCCCGCCTGCTCGCGCACACGACCGACACCTTGGCGCACACCCTGCTCGCGATGATGACGACGCACGGCGCGCGCGCGCTCGGGCTCGACCCGGATTCGTTCACGATCCGTGAGGGCGGCGCGGTCCGGGGCCTCGTCGCGGTGCCGGCGGGTCCGGGGTCAACGGGCTCGGGCGGGGGCGACCCTGCTGCTCGCGTGCTGGCATCCCGCGAGGCGCCCGAACTCCTGTTCTGCTGAATGAATTCTCGTCTGCCGGCAACCAGATCGCCGAATCAGCCGGATACGATGAGCCGAACTCACGGGTATTGTTGCGCTCTCTGTCCTTTGACGGGCCTTCTGTCGTTGAGATGGTCCGGACGGGGTGGGCACCAGCAACGCAGGCGTCACAGACGCGGGGCGACCGGCCGACGATGAGCAAGAAGTGGCAGCGAGTCAAGGAGTGGGACGCGGAGCACCTGACCGGTCCGCTCGCGCCCGTGCGATGGGTGCTCGCGGCGTTGAGTTCCATCTCACTCGCGGTCGTCCTGCTCGTGTTCGTCGCGCTCTACGGCGCGCTCGCGAGCATCCCCATCGGGCTGGTGGCGCTCGCGCCGACCTGGGCGGTCATCGCGGTCACGGCGCTGGCCTCCGCCCTCGCGGCGGGCGGCCTGCTCGTAGGCCTGACCCGCCTGAGTGTCCCGAATTCCAGGCCCGGCATCCGGTTCACGCTCAGCCTGCTGCTGGGGCTCACGGGCGCCGTCGCGGGGTGGTGGGCGTGGCAGGCGATCGCCTGGCCCGCGCTGCGGTACGACCCCGCGACGGGGGAGGGGCTGCGCTTCTTCGCTTCGTTCGTGGACGCGTACAACGGGACCACGCTCCGAAGGCTGCCGGGCGTGGAGATGACCGAGCTCGAGTTCTACTCGTGGTGGCCCCTGCGGATCGTGCTGCTGCTGTTCGTGATCAACATGATGGTCGCGACCGTGCGCCGGATCGAGTTCAACTTCAAGAACCTGGGCGTGCTGACGGTGCACACCGGCATCATCGTGATCGCGCTGGGCAGCGTGTACTACCAGGCGCTCAAGAAGGAGGGCGACGCGCTGCTGCGCGCGGGCGTGCCGACAGCGCAGGGCGAGCCCACGATCGGCGAGCCGGTGCGCGGGTTCTGGGACAACACCGCGGTCGCGCTGTGGGTCGCGCAGCGTCAGTTCTCGGGGCGCCCCCTGTGGGATTCGCGACGCCTTCGAGGTGTCCCGCGGTACAACGACTACGACCTGCTCGCGGGGACGGGCCTCGACGCGTCGGCGATCGATGGGTCCGATGTGCTGGGCCCGCTCGCGCGGTTCGATCCGCACGCGGAGCGGACGCTCGATCTCCCGGTGCCCGGCGCGGAGCCCGACGAGACGCTGGGCACCACGCGGGTCGATCCCGACATCCGTTTCCGCGTCGTGGGGTATGCCGAGTACGCGCGCGAGGACGAGAGCATCGTCCTCCCCGGCGCGCTGCGCGAGGGCGTCTCGGGTGAGCGCACTCCGATCCGCGTTGTCGAGCTGCTCAGCCGTGTCCCGGATGAGAATGGGGAGGTCCCCGATCCGGATGCCGCGGCGTTCGCGTTCACCCTCAACCCGGACAGCGCCATCGGGCGGCTGAGCGAGGGGCAGGCGCTCGCGGTCGAATACACGCGGAACATGCCGACGCAGCGCGTGACGGACCTGCTCGCGGCGATCCCCGAGGATGTGCCCCACGCGTTGGTGATCGAGGTCCCCGGCGCGGCGGGCGCCGACGGGCTCGTCCCGCGCGCCGTCGTCGAGGCGCGCGTCGGGCTCCGGCACCGCA
>DLBY01000049.1:0-2544 GCA_002480345.1 Phycisphaerales bacterium UBA7812
CCATGAACAGCCAGGGGGTCAGGGACGCGAGCCCGCGGCGGCGCTGACCGGCGACGACGCCGCTCATGGGTCGCCCCCCGGGCGGGGTGTGGCGACCCCGGCGGTCGAGGCCCGCTCCGCCGGGGCCGGCGTCGGGACGGCGCTGTAGAGGGCGGGGCCGACGCCAGCCGCGGCCCGCCGGTCGTTCATCTCGTCGATGATGACCTGCCATTCGCGCTGCATGCGTTCGAGGGTTTCGTCGAGATCGGCGTCGTCGAGGAAGACCCGCTTGATGTTCGCCTCGAAGGAGCGGCGGAGATCGGGCCAGCACTCGACCGCGGGCGTGAACGGCACGGCGGCGTCCATCGTCCGGGCGACGAGGGCCCGGGCCTCGCCGACTTTCTCGAGGCCGTCGGCGCGCTCCGCGTCGGTCGGGCCTTCGAAGTAGCGGTCCGCGAACGCCTCGGGCGTGCTGGGGAGGATGGTCGCCAGTCGGCAGAACTCGGCCTGGCTCTCGGCGCTGGTGATGTGCAGGGCGAACGACGCGGCGAGGGCGGGGTCGCGCGACTGCGCCGAGACGCCCACGGGCATGACGGCGATGTGGGCCCGCCCGAGCGATCCGGTGATCGCGGGTCGGACCGCGGTCCGGTCATACACGGCGCGGGCGGTGTCGCGGATGCGACCGAGGAAGTTGACCCCGGTGACCAGGGTCGCGACGCGCTCGTCCTGGTAGACATCGATGAGATGCTCGAAGCCGCGCGTGACGCACTCGCGCGGGAGCACGCCGGCTCGGTAGAGGCGGACCCACTCGGCGAGATAGTCGCGGACATCTTCGCGGGTGAGGTCCGCGACCAGTTCGCCGTTGGGCCCGGCCCGGAACGGGGGGCGGGCGTCGGCGATGAGCATCATCGGAAGCTGCGAATCTTGGCCGAGCGGTTGGGTGAACAGGCAGACGCCTGTCCGCTCGTGGAAGGCCTCCGCCCGAGCCATCAGGTCGTGCCAAGTGGTCCCGAGGTCGTCGGGCGTCAGCCCGCCCCGCGCGAGCAGGGCCTCGTTGGACATCGTCGCCTGCGTCGTCAGGTACCACGGCAGGGCGAAGAGCCCGCCGCCGAGGCGGCCGATCTCCAGCGCACCGGGGTGGTAGGCGGACTCCGCGTCCGGCGGGAGGACGGCGTCGAGATCGGTGAACGCGCCGGCTGCGGCGAAGCGGGCGAACATCATGTCGCTGAGATTAATGACATCGGGCGCTCGCCCGGCGGCGGCGGCAGCGATGAACTTGCGCTCGATCGCCATGAACGGGACATCGACCCAGACGACTTCAACGCCTGGGTGCTCATCCTCGAATGCCTCGATGCGCGATTCGATGTAGTCGGTGAAGGTCGGGCGGAGCGAGATCGTCCAGAACTCGATGCGGGCACCCTCGCCCCGCGAGCACGCGGTGAGCGAGGCCGCGATCGCGAGGAGCAGCGCGGCAACGGCGAGGCGGGATGTCCGAGCCGAGCGTGGGCGCATCGGTCTGGGCGGTCTCGTGTGGGTCGCGTGCGGGGCGAGAGCAGAGGTCCCCGTCCGGATGGTGTCCATGTCGGACGGGGAAAAAAGTCGTTCAGTTCTTCGGCGACGGCGCGGGCATCACGGCTGGTTCTCGCGCGGCTCCGCATCCCGGTCGAGCTGCGACCAGATGACCTTGAAGGTGCTGCGGCCCGTCGTGCGATCGATGAGGTCGTCGACATTCTCGCGTCCGACATTGGAGCCCACGAACACGAAGTTCGCGCCGCCCTGGATTGCGAGGAAGTCCTTGTTGCGGTTGGGATGGCGGTACCACGGGATATACGAAGTCGGGCGGTCGTTGCCCGGTCCGAACTCCGGGGCGCGGGTCCCGCCGCCACCGAAGGACCCGCCGCCGCCGAAGCCGTTGCCGGGCCAGTCGTTGACGCCCGCCCCACCGCCGAAGCGCCCGCCGATGGGGTTGTCACCCGAGTCCTGCCCGGGCTTCTGCCCGATCGCGGACGCGGTCATGTACATCGTCTCGTCGGTGCGGCGGTTGACGGTCTCGAACTGTCCCCAGCCCTCGCCGACGAGGATCGTGCTGGACGCTTCGTTGGTGAACGCGCGGAATCGGCGTCCGAACTGGTTCTCCCCGACAGGGGTGGAACCGGCGCTGGTCGCCCAGGCGTTGATGCTGTAGGAGCGGCCGCCCTCGGGGTGCATCGGGCAGACCATGACCTCGCCCCCGAGCGTTTCGTAGCCCAGGCTCGGGTCGTCGCCCGGGGCCCAGTTGGGGAAGTAGTCCCCCAGGCGGCGGATGTCGTACCAGTACGCGAGCACCGTCTGACCGGGCGTGTTGTTGAGGTCGCGGTCCGCATAGGCGGGATCGAAGGGCTCTGGCATCTGGTCGGGCGGGAAGTAATCGTCCCAGTCGTTCGCGTAGAGGAAGAGCGCCTGACCGATGCTGCGGAGGTTGGTTTTGCAGACAAGGTCTCGCGCCGAATCCCGCGCCTTCCCCAGCGCGGGGAGCAGGATCCCGATCAACAGGGCGATGATCGCGATGACGACGAGCAACTCGAT
>DLBY01000049.1:2848-3138 GCA_002480345.1 Phycisphaerales bacterium UBA7812
GACGACGAGCAACTCGATGAGCGTGAATCCGGCTCGTTCGCGTGCGGGCGGCTTGAACATGGCGGTCCCTTTCTCGCCGGGCGGCTGGCGCCCGGCGATTGATCATGCGTCCCCGTTCGTGGGCGTGTGCTCGGACCCGAGATGCGAGGCCCTCGGGATGAACGCGGCGTCGAGCGTCCGGCGTGTCGGGGCATCGGTCTCGCCGCGGATGGCGCGGAGCTGTTCGAGGATGACGAGTTCGCCCATCTCCTCGAGCGGCTGGCGGAAGGTGCTCAGCGCCGGCGCCAGGT
>DLBY01000079.1:0-2098 GCA_002480345.1 Phycisphaerales bacterium UBA7812
CTTCCAAGCTGAATGTTGCCGGTTCGAGTCCGGTCGCCCGCTTTTCCTGCTCTCAATAAGTGCCGCTGATGACGGAGACGAGCCCCCTTACGGGGTCGCGGCGTCGCGGACGCGTTCGACCTCGCGGGCGTCGACTCCGCACAGGCGATCGGCGGTGGTCATGTCGTCGTAAATTCTGGCTGCTCGGCGATACCACGCGAGTGCTTCGGCTCGATGATCCTCGGCTTGCGTCGACCCGATGCCCGGCGTTTGGGCTCGGCTGGATTCGAGATCCGCGAGCGCAGCCGCGGCTGTGGCGAGTCGGCGCTGGTAGGCCGCCCGGCCCGGATCGGCGGACAGGACGCTCTCACAGATGCGTGCGCAGGCCTCGAGCAAGGTTGCTGCCTCGTCTGGCTGGCTGAGCGCCGCGTGGGCGCGGCCCGCGGCGAGCAGGAGTTCTGATTCGAGACCCTCGTTTGACGCGTTCCCGGGCGCGGCGTTGACAAGGTCGGCGTGGACGGCCTGGCCGCGTTCGCAGGCCTCGAGTGCGGTGTTCGGCTCATCGGCGTTGAGCGCGCCCTCTGCGCGGGTGATCCATGTCCGGCAGAGGAGGTCGCGGAGGATCGCGTCGTCGGGGTTCTCGGCGACGAGAGTTGCCAGAACGGCGTGCGCGTCATCGAGGAGGGCTTGTGCCCTTTGGTGGCGGCCCTGGGCGTGGAGCGATCCCGCGAGGGCGAGGCTGCTGACGGCGACATCGCGATGGCGGCGTTTATCGGGGCCCATTCGTTCGAGAAGACCGGCTCGGATCGAGAGCGCGCGCCGGAATGCGTCCTCCGCGGCGGCGGTGTCGCCCGCGACGAGGAGGATCTCGCCCAGATTGACCAGTCCGATGGCGACATCGCGCTGGGCGAGTTCGCTTTCGGGGTTCCGCTCGGCGCGGCTCTCGCGGACGGCGATCGATCGGCGGCAGGTCTCGATCGCTTCGTCGATCATGCAGGCTCGGCCTGCCATCTGGGCGTGGGTAAGCAGCACGACGGAGAGGGCTCGCTCCTTGCGGTCCGCCCACTCGCCTTCATCCGGGAGACGCGTGAGGATATCGTTCGCGAGGTTGTACGCGGCGGACGCCTCTTCGGAGCGGTTCAGGTCGCGGAGCAGGTCGCCTTTGTAGATGCTGGCGACGCCTGCCCGGTAGCGGAGCGCGTGATCGTCGGGGTTCTCCTCTGCGAGGGCTTCGTAGAGATCGCTGGCGCGGGTGTAGGCCTCGAGCGCGCCTTTCGAATCGCCCACATTGCCGGTTCGGCGGCCGCCCAGCACATCGCCGAGTTCTTTTAGAGCCTTGGCGAACTCCTCGCGGACGATCGGGTTGTCCGTTCCGTGGGTCTCGCGCAGCGATTCCATGTCGGCGATGATGGACCGCCAGAGCTCCTCGCGGCTGGACGCGGAGAGGTTT
Source organism: Phycisphaerales bacterium UBA7812 (assembly GCA_002480345.1). Lineage (GTDB taxonomy): Bacteria > Planctomycetota > Phycisphaerae > Phycisphaerales > UBA1924 > UBA1926. The sequence goes on from DLBY01000079.1 coordinate 1,430, forward strand.
ACATCGATGATCCGGTTCGAGAAGTTGTTCCAGAGCACGCTGCCGAACGCGCCGCGGATGAGCTCTTCGTTTCTCGCCTGCGCGGCTTCGAGATCGGACTGTGTCGCCTCCAGCCTGGCCTGCGTGGTCTGGCGGTACTGGGCGAGAGAGACCCCGCCCATCGCGACCAGGACGAGCAGCGCCGCGGCGGTGGCGGTGACGGCGGTGCGGTGCCGGCTGACGAACTTGCGGGCGACATAGAGCCCGCGTCGCCTGGCGCTTCGCGCCCTGACGGGCTCGCCCCGGATGTGCCGGTCGATATCTTCCGCGAAGGCGCGGACGGAGGCGTATCTCGCCGCGGGCGCCTTGTTCATCGCGAGCAGGATGATGTCGTCGAGATCGCCCGAGAGTTGCTTCCGCAGCGAGGAAGGTCGGTGGCCCCTCCGCTCCGCGACGCTGTCTGGGGTGACCTGGTTGGTCGTTCCGTCGTGACGCTGGATTTCCTCGATGCGGCTGACGGCGGTGCTCGGCCGGTCGGGGTCGGTCTCGCAGATGACGCGGATGATCTCGGCTTCGAGCCGGGAGCGGAGTCGGTAGGGGCGGTGTCCCGATAACAGTTCGTAGAGCAGCACACCGAGCGAATAGACATCAGAGAGCGTGTTGACCGGCTCGCCCTTGACCTGCTCGGGG
>DLBY01000079.1:2433-14068 GCA_002480345.1 Phycisphaerales bacterium UBA7812
CTCGGGTGTCATGAGCCTCATGTGCGGACCCGTGACGGCGATGACCGGGGAGAGGGCTGGGTTGAGCAGTTTCGCGATCCCGAAGTCGAGCAGCTTGGGCTCGCCTTCTGGAGTGACGATGATGTTCTCGGGTTTCAGGTCTCGGTGTACAACCAGATTCGTGTGCGCGTAGTGGACCGCTTCGCACACCTTTGCGAATACCTCGAGCCTTTTTCGGAGCGGGAGATTGTTCGCGTCGCAGTAGGCCGTGATCGGTTGGCCTTCGATGTACTCCATGACGAAGTAGGGGCGCCCGTCGTCGGTTTCGCCCGCCTCGATGAAGCGGGCGATGTTTGGGTGATCGAGGGCGCTGAGGACCTGGCGTTCGACGGCGAAGCGTTCGAGGACATCCGCGGTGTCGGTTCCCTTGCGGACGAGTTTGATGGCGACGAGGCGTGTCCCGGCGCCGCTTCCCCGGCTGGCCTTGAGGACCACGCCCATCCCGCCTCGTCCGATCTGTCCGTGCACGCGATAGACACCGATCTGCTCGGGCACCGGGTCGTGATACTCCTGGCGGAGAGGCATGATCCCGCTGGAGTAGTCCGAGGCCCCGTCCCGGATGATGGACTCGGTCGGGTTCTCATCAGAGATCGGTCTTTCTTGCTCGTCCACCGGGGTGTTCCGTCGAAAGAGGGTGCGTGATGCCAGATTCGGGTTTGGGTCCAAGGCCCAGAGAGAGTTTCGGGGCCTCGCTCGGCGCGAAAAAAGCGAGTATCTTTCGAAATCGCGGCGCGCGGCGGTGGGCGCGCCGTCTCTCTTTCCGGCCGAACCCGCGGTCCCCGAGCGTACCGGGCGTCGGCACAGCGTGCCGAATCGGATCGCTGGCGGCTGAGCGGGTCGTTCGGAGGGGTGCGGAGTGTTCATGGCAGAAGCCGAGCGAAAAACTGACGCCTTCCCCGAAACGCGTCGGACCTGGATGGGGGAGTGTCTGACGAACGGCGAACTCGCCGCGGCCCGTCGGCATGTCATGGAGGTCTACGAGCACCCGCTGCGTGTCTACTGCGCCGGGTGCAGCCTCCGATGGGTGGGCGAGCCCGCGGATCTGGTTGCGGGGTTCTTCGCTGACCGGCTGTCGAGGCCCGCGTTCTTCGAGCGATGGCGGGAGAGCCAGCGGCCGCTGCGATACTGGTTGATCGTCGGGTTCAAGCACTACCTGCTGGAGCAGGCTCGGCGTTTGAAGCGCGAGCGGCGCGGCGTGAGCGCCGAACTCGACGCGGACGACGCGACACCCGACCTGGCGTTCGAGCGGGAGTGTGCGCTCACGCTGGTTCGGCGGGCGCTGAGTGAAACCGAATCCCGCTGTCGAGAACAGGGCTTCGGGGATCATTTTGAGGTGTTCCTGCGGTATCACATCCACGGGGAGAGTCTCGAGTCGGTCGCGAAGCGGTTGGGGGTCGAGCCTCGTCGTGCGGGTGTGATGAAGCGGACGGTGGTGCAGCGGTTCCAGCGGACGATGCGCGATCTCGTGGCCTGGAGCGGTGCGAATGACGCGGAAGTCGATGCGGAGATCCGCGGGCTCCGGGAGACACTGGAATGAGCGTTCACGAGAATGAGACAGGCTCCGCGTTCATCGGACTCGTCAGCGCCGGGGCGGCGCGCGATCTGCTCACGCTGTGTGTGGCGGACCGCGGTGGGGGGTTCGAAGGCTTGTGCAAGCGACTCGATGGATCGGGGGGAGACACCTGGGCGGAGGGTGTGCTGGCTGATTCGTCGGTCGGGGACGGCACGAGCGGGCTGGATGTCGTGATCCGAGGCGTGGGCGGGCCGCTCGGGCCGGAGCGGCTCAAGCATCTCGGAAAGAAGGCTGCGGTCGGTGCGGTGAGCGGGGACGACGAGGCTCGGGCGCTTTTCCTCTATCTCTCGGCGACAGCGGCTGCGCTCGCGCACAAGGGCGCGTTGATCAGCTCTCGTGATCCTTCGATGTTGCTCGAGTTGCTGACCGACCTTGTGGAGCGTGTGCCCGCTCAATTGCGCGGGCCGTTCTGTGACGCGGCGTCCACTCTCCGAGGGATTCTCGGCAAGCCGTGAGGTCTTGGTGGATGTCCAGGGAAAGTGGTCGCTCGTTCTGGGCGGACGGAACGCACCGTTCGTTCTCTTTTTATCGGCCTTGTATCGGTGATGTATCGCTTTTGAACGGCCATATTTTGCAGTAGGCTCTGGAACTCACGCGCGGATCCGGGGCTGGGGCGTCTCTCTCAAAGCGTCAACCCGATGGGGTGTCGGGAGATTTTCGAAACGGGCCGACTCCGGCCCGGGGTTTGATGATCCGCGACGGTTGTGGGAAGAGCCTCCCGATTGGGAGGGTGGGGAGTTCAGGATGAAATCGTGGCCAGTGTCGGCTCTCGGGGCTTCTGTTTGCGGACTCGCGCTCACGCTCGGCTCGTCCGTCGCGTTCGCGCAGACGCTCGATGGACAGAGCATCCAATCTGATGCCGCGGCGTGGGGGATGGGCCGCTATGCGGTGCAGACGATCAACACCCAGTTCGGCGACACAACGGCGTCGGACCAGACCTCCGATGCCGGGAGCGAGCTGAACGGGCTCTGGGCCTCGCTGGAGGGGCAGACGCTGCGGATCTCGATCACGGGGAACCTGGAAGGGAACTTCAACAAGTTCTTCCTGTTCCTGGATGTGTTGCCGGGCGGCGAGAACCCGATTCTCAATGACAACGACGACGGAGAGTTCGACGAAACGAACAACCTCGTCGGCACGCGGTTCGAGGGCGGGTTCGGTGCGGACTACATCGTTCGGTTCGATCACGGTCCGACCTTCCTGGGTTGCAAGCTGATCGACCTCCAGAACAACACCTTCGTGCAAGTGGTCGGCGATCCGATGGGGACCTCGACGCTCCCGCTTTCGAACGCGGGCGGGATCGCGGGTGTCACTTTCGGGTGGGACAACTCCAACACCGCGGGCGTGGTTGCGGGCGCGGGGCTCGCGTCCTTCGCTGATGCGATCTCCGCGGACACGGGCTGGGAGATCGAGATCGACTGCGTCGCGGCGTTCGGCAAGGCGATCGAGGCGGCGAGCATCTGCGCCGTGCATGTGGATCAGAGCGGCTTTTTCATCTCGAACCAGGTGTTGCCCGGGCTGAGCCCGACGGCGAACATCGGTCTTTCCTCTCCCGAGCTCCCGTTCGCGACGGTGCTCCCTCCGCTTCCGCCCGGCGGGCCCTGCCTTTCGCGTGAGCCGGTCGGTTCGGGGCAGCTCGACCCGCGGGACATCGAGACAGCGGATCTTGATCGTGATGGGGACGCGGATGTCGTGGTGGTTTCCTCAACTGAGTACACCTTCGAGCTTGCGTGGTACGAGAGCAGCGGGGGTGCGAGCCCGACCTTTCAGAAGCACACTCTCCCGCTCTCCGTTCCGCTTGAGCGGTCGCGGGCGATCGAGGTGGGTGATTTCGATGGTGACGACGATGACGACATCATCGTGGCGCCGAGGATCGTGGTTCCGGGGAACAACCTGGCGCTCGTCATGCTCGAGAACGACGGGGCGAGTGACCCGTCCTTCAGCCAGCTGACGGTGAGCGAGGGCATCCCCGGGCCTTTCACCTTCTTCGGTATGCCCGATCTGCAGAAGACCGACATCGACGGGGACGGCGATCTGGACCTGCTCGGTGCCTACGAAGACCAGCTTTACCTCTACAGGAACGCTGGGACTTCACCGGTCTCATTCACGATCGAGTTGATCGAGAGTGGGCTCCCGGCGATCTACCAGATGGCTGCGGGTGATCTGAACGGCGACGGCCTGAATGACATCGTCGCGATGGGGGGGGCGTTTCCGGTTCGGTGGTACGAGCAGGGAGGTCCCGGCGAGCCGGCGTGGACGGGGCGAGAGATCGGGTTCTCGTTCGGTCGGGATGTGGACATCGCGGACATCGACGGGGATGGAGACCTCGATGTTTTTGCGCCGAGCGAGGGGACGGGGCCGGCGATCTGGTGGGAGAACGACGGCGCGAGCCCGCCGTCCTGGGGTTTCAACCAGATCAGCACGGTCCCGCAGGAGTTCTTCCGGGCGTATTGCCGCGATGTCGACGGGGATGCGGATGTTGATTTGGTCACGCTGTCGCTGACGGGCGGGAACCTGACCTACTTCATCAATGATGGTTCTCCCGACCCGCTGTTCGACGAGTACATCATCGCCTCCGAGCTCACGGCGGGCTGGGCGATGGCCGTTGGTGATATCGCGGGCGATGGCGCGCCGGAGTTCATCACGGGTTCGCTCGGGGGCGATCGCATCGACTGGCACAGTCGGCGGTTTGTCACCAATCTGTCGCAGAACACCGTGCACAATCAGATTGCCGACGCGGTCGCGCTCGCCTTCCCGGGCGACCAGATTCTCGCGGACTCGGCCCATTTCGACGAGGACTGCGCGCCGGTTGTTGATCTGACGGGCGAGCCGATCGAGTTGATCAGCACCGGCAATATCGACGGCGGCTCGAACGCTTCGCTGGTGCTCGACGACGGTGATGTTGTCCGGGCGATCGGTTCGGACATCATCATCGAGGGGTCTCTTTCGACGACGCCGGGGTCGCAGCCTTTCATCGCGGACGGCAACCTGCTCACCTCGGGGGTCGTCACGATCGGTCAGGATTCGTTCCTTCGTGCCACGCAGGACATGTCGATTGTCGGGCGGGCGGTCTTCAGCGATGAGACGCTGGCTCAGGATCCGTCGGGCTTCTTTGCGGACTTCACGGTTGGCGATCTGGACGGAGACGGGGACCCGGATCTGATCGGTGTCGACGCCGATGCCTTTGCGGGCAGTGGAGCGATGGTCTACTGGCTCGAGAATGACGGGGACGGTTCGGGCAACTACCCGATCGCGCCTCTTGTTCCCGGCGTGGAGGAGTGCGCGGTTGCGGATCTCACGGAAGACGGTCATCTCGACATCGTCACCGTCGTCGGCGGGAATCTCGTGTGCTACAGGAGTCTCGGGACCGTTCCGCCGACATTCGCGGCCCACACGATCGGGCCGCTGAGCGGCGGGCCTCTCGCGCGCCGGATTCGGATCGCGGATGTGAACCGGGACAAGAACCTCGATGTTCTGGCATCCTCCGTCGGCGGCTCTGTCGTGGATATCTACCTCGGTGATGGGCAGCTTCTCCCGTCGTTTTCGGGGTCCTTTGCCGCGGCGTCGGGGGGTGGATACGCATCGTTCCTCGGCCCGGTCTTTGAAGCCGCGGATATGAACGGCGACGGTGCGTTGGATCTCTTGCTCAATATCAACGATCGCGACATCGGCGTGATGCTCGGCGACGGCGCACCGGTCCCGTCTTTCGCGGCGCCGATCTTCGTTGCCCAGTATCACACCGCGGTCTACACGGTCCAGGCGGCGGACATCGACGGCGACGGGTCGCTCGACGCGCTCGCGGGTGGCTGGCTTCCGGTCTTCGCTGAAGCGGCGGTCGAGTATTACCGCAACAGCGGGGATCCGGTGCCGTCCTTCGCGCGGCGGACCGTCGGCGCGGTCCCGGGGGACCCGATCGAGACGCGGGCGATCGATCTCGACCTCGACGGCGATCAGGACATCGTTGTCGCGGACCTGCGGGACTCAGAGATCCGGTGGTTCGAGAACGACGGGGTGTCGCCCGTGCCCGGGTTTACGCAGCGGGTGGTGAGCAATGATGTTCCCGAGCCGCGGCGGATCGAGTTTGCCGATTTCGACGGTGACGGGGACCCCGACATCGTGAGCCACTATTCGAGCGGGCCCGGCCCCGGCTTCTCGGGCTCTCTGTTCCTCTCTCGGAACCGCCTGAACCAGCGTTTCGATCTGGCGAACCCGAACGCGTTCGTGCAGTGCTTCAGTGCGCTGCGCGTGATCAACTCGGACCTGGATACCGGTCCGTTCTTCAACTTCTTCGACGCGTCCGCGATGACGGTGGATCGCTCGAGCCGCCTGCTCGGAATCGGGATTTACGATGCGCCGCTCATCGAGGTCGCCGGAGAGATCATTCCTGACGCGGGTTCGCAGATGGCGCTCGTCGGGGATCTCTCCATGTCGCTGATCGAGAGCGGGCGGAAGGACACCGGGCTCATCCGGATCGACCTCGGGGACGGTTCCTCGTGGTCCCGCATCGACGCGACGGGTGCGGCGCTGCTCGAGGGTGCGTTGTCGGTCACCGCCGATCCGCTCTTCAATCCGCCCGAGGGCTCGGTGTTCACCATCCTTACGGCGGGTGTCCCGATCGGCTCGGCGCGGTTCGATGTCGCGTTCCTTCCCGGTCTTCCGGATGGCAAGTTCTTCCGCGTGGCTTACGACATCGAGGGATCCGGCGCCCCCGGCTCGGTCTCGCTGGTTGTCGAGACACTCAGCGATGAGATCGGGCTCGACGCTCCCAGTGACCTGGCGGTGGGCGGGGCGCCGCGCGGTGCGGCACTCGCGGACATGAACGGCGACGGTCTGCTGGACCTGGCGCTCGTGGTGCCCGACGACAACGACCCTGTCGGGGCCCCGGGGAGTGCGCTCGTTCTCTTGAACGGGGGGGCCGACGGCGCTGGGGACTGGCTCGGGTTCACGGGCGGTGTCACGCAGGTCTCTGTCAGCGGTCAGCCTTCGGGTGTCGCGGCGGCTGACCTGGATGGCGACGGCGACGCGGATATCGCGGTTTCCAGCCGCGTCGCGGGCGGGGCGGACCTGCTTCTCAATGATGGTTCGGGGACGCTCGCGCTCTTCGGGAGTGTTCCGTTCAACGCGAACTCGTCTGCTGTTGCGCTCGCGGATGTTGATCTCGATGGTGATCCGGATGTCGCGATCACCGGCGACGACGGCGCGGGCGCCGGCCTGCTCACGGTGCGCTTGAACGAGGGGGCTGGTCAAGGCGGCTGGGGCGGGCTCGCGGCTTCCGCGCAGTCCTTCTCGGTCGGGGCCGGGACGACATTCGTGCGTTCCGGTGATTTTGACATGAACGGGTCGCCCGATTTCGTCGTGGGCAGCCGGGGCGACAGGGGCGTGCGCATCTTCCGGAACCTCGCGAGCGAGGGCGGGGGATGGCCTGGTCTCGCGGCGGGCCTCGCGGTCAGCACGGGCACGACGCCCGTCGCGGGCGAGATCGGGGATCTCGATAACGACTCCTGCCTCGATATCTTCGTCACCGATCAGAGCGACGGGACGCTGTCGGTCATCTTCCACCAGGGCGGGGTGGGGTCGTTTGACTTCTCGTCGCCCGCGCGGGTGCCTGTGGGCGATCGCCCGGGATCTCTCACCGGTGCGGACCTCGATGACGACGGCGATCTCGATATCGCGCTGATCTCTGATAACGAAGACGGCACCGACCGTGTGCTGAATGTGCTGAGAAACGACCTGGACGCGGTGGGCGATCAGCTGAGCTTCGCGCCCGCTGATCCCGTCATGACGACCGGCACCCCCGTGCTGGTGCTTTCGGGCGATGTCGACAACGGCGGAGGGCCCGATCTCGTCGCGATCACCGATGGGGGGGCCGAGGCCGGGGGTATCCCCGCGCCCGGTGGACGGGGCGGCGGCTCTGGGTTCGTGTCTTCGGTGGCGGTCGCGCTCAACGAGGCTGCGCCCGGGTGCAACGGTGCGGACCTCTCCGAACCGTTCGGTGTGCTTGATCTCGCGGACATCGTCGTCTTCAGCGGCGCGTTTCTCGCGCAGGAGCCGCCCGCGGACTTCGATGGGAACGGGATCTTCGATCTTTCGGATATCAACAACTTCGTCTCGGCGTTCCTCGGCGGCTGTCCCTGAGCGGGGTGGCTCGCGGTCTGCCCGGATTGGTCGAGCGCGGGCGTGGCTCCTGCACGGCGGATCGGGTCGCGGTACTGTTCAAGCTCTCGAGGATCCGCTGCGGGATCCTCGAGCGATGAACTTTCCCGGGAGGTCGGTCCGTGCAGTCCCATCGGTTGTCGTTGCTGGTGTTCCTCACGCTGTTTGTTCTGGTTGCTCGTGAGGGCTGGTGCGCGGACCGGCCTCATATCGTCGTGATTCTGTCCGACGACGCGGGCTACGCGGACTTCGGATTCAGCGGCGGGCGTGTCGTGCCGACCCCGCATATCGACGCGATCGCGGCGGGCGGGGCGCGACTGACCCAGTTTTACACGACCGCTTCGGTCTGCAGCCCTTCGCGCGCGGGGTTCCTGACCGGGCGATACCAGCAGCGCTTCGGGCACCACTCGAATCTCACCAACGACGCGTCGCGCCGCGGGCTCGGGCTTGACCCGGGCGAACTCACGATTGCGGATCATCTCGGGGCGCGGGGATATCGCACGGCTCTCGTGGGTAAATGGCACCTCGGCCGCGCCGAGGAACTGGTGCCGACCAGCCGTGGGTTTGATGTCTTCGCGGGGCTTGTTGCGGGGAGCCGATCCTATTTCGCGATCGATGAAGTTGACCCGGTGCACACGATGCTGCTCGCGGAACGGCGAGCGGACGGGACGGTCGAGGCGGCGTACCTCGATGAGCCCGCGCTCGAGCGCGGAGCCGACGAGCGGTTCTATGTGACCGAGTGGATGGGGGACACGGCGGCGCGGGTGATTCGGGAGCATGCCGCTCGTCATCCCGGGGAAGAGCGTCCGCTGTTCTTGTTCGTCTCTTTCACCGCGCCCCACACGCCGATGCACGCGCTCGAGGATGATCTCGACGCGATGAAAACGATCGCCCCCGACCTGCGGCAAACCTATGCCGCGATGATGCGGAGTCTTGATCGAGCAGTCGGGAAGATCACCGGGGCGCTCAGCGACGCGGAGATCGCGGATGACACGCTCGTCATGTTCTTCAACGACAACGGCGGTGCCACGAACAACGGGTCGGACAACGGGCGTTATCGCGGCATGAAAGGGAGCAAGTGGGAAGGCGGCATCCGGGTCCCGGCTGCGGTTCGGTGGCCCGGACGGATCGAGCCCGGGATGGATTTCACCCCGATCGTGTCGTCGATGGACTTTGCCGCGACAGCGGTCGCGGCGGCTGGGGGTGCGATCGAGGGCGCGCCCCCGCTCGATGGCCGTGATCTCATGCCGCATCTGCGATCCGGGGGGCCCTGGGCGGACACCGTGGTCCACGAGGCCTTGTACTGGGAGCGGGGGCCGGCGGCCGCGGTCCGGGCCGGGCCATGGAAGCTGATTGTCACGGAGCCGGGGGAGCCTCTGTTGTTTCACATCCCTGCGGACCCGAGCGAGACGACGGATCTCGCGGAGGCGTATCCGGACCGGGTCCGGTCGCTGCTCACGCGTTTGGAGAACTGGCGGTGCGGGATGATTGCGCCGCTGTGGACCGAGGGTGAGCGATGGGAGCGGAACCAACTCGAGAAGCACCGGATGGAGGTTCTCGGCCGCGATGCGGAGCGCCGGTTCCCGTGAAATTGTGCTGGTCCAATGTGGTCCTGCTCCAAAAGAGATCGTAATTCGTTTGGTGTGTAAAGCTCCTCGTCGCTGTGGTTTTGTTCGCTTGGGCGGCTTTTTTCGCGTTTTCAGGGCTTGTGTCGGTTGAACGAGTTAAGCAATTAACTATGCTGGTTGAGGTATCCCAGTCCTGTTGGGCGCGCGTGGCGAATCACTGCACTCGCGGTTCACTCGTGCGGGGCCGGGTCGGAGAGATGGTTCGAACCGAAGGAGAGACGAAAATGAACAGTCATACGACCGTTGCCGCGATGTTCCTGATCGCGGGTGCCGGCGCAGCCGCCGCGGGCCTTTCGCCGTGGCGACAGTTCGATGCGGCGCTGGATACTCCGGGTGATACCGCATGGGAAAACACCGGTTCGCTGCAGGGGGGGCAGGCCCAGAATTTCAGCTTCGCGACGGCGCAGTCGCCTGTGTCTGTGAATGACCCGATCGCGACCGGGCTTTCCGCGGCGTACGAGATCGGCACGACCGGGGTGATCGACGGCGCGAACTGGTCCTTCTGGGGCCAGGCGGGTGGCGGCCGGGCGAACCACGCCGAGACGAGCTATGAGCTCTTCTTCCGCGTGGACAACCTCACCGGTAATCACCTGATCATGGAGATCGGTGGCGGTGCGGCCGGCGTCAGCATGGGCATGCAGGACGGCGAGTTCATCTGGGCGACCAATCCCGGTGGCGCGGGCGCCGACGATACTCACAGCGTCAGCGCCGGCATCGGGCTCGGTTGGAACCACGCGGTTGCAGTCTGGAACCGCAACACGCTTTCCACCGCGCTCTATCTGAACGGTCAGTTCGTTGGCGATGTCGCTCTCGACCCGGACACGACGGGCTGGACCGGCGGCAACGAGGCAACGCTCGGCGGGTTCAGCACCCGAACCGGTGCGTCGGCCGCGACGACGATGGATATCGCGTCGCTCACGGATTTCGATGGTGCGATCGCCGCGTTCAACTATTACAACGGTGAGCTGACGGCGGAGCAGATCGAGGCGAACTATAACGCGGTCTTCATCCCCGCGCCCGGCTCCATCGCGCTTCTCGGCGCGGGCGTGCTCGCGACGCGTCGGCGCCGCTGATTGGATGTTTGGGGAGAGATCCCCGAAACGATCCCGTGTCTTCGGACACTGGGTCGGGTGCCAAGCAACGCGATCCCGCCGCAGCGAGCGGCGGGATCGTGCTTTCTTATAGATGTTGGATGCTGCGTCGAACCCGTCCTGTCAGTGCACGGGTTCAGGACCGAGTCCTGTGCGGTTGGTGGTGAATCCTGGGTGATGCCGGGGAAGATGGGAGCCTGAGCATGGCGATGAACTGTCGGTCTGTTCGAGGATTCCTGATCTTCACCGGTTCCGCGGGGGTGTGCGCTGCGCTGGCGATTTCGGCCGGGCTCGCGAGTGCGGGGTCCCAGCCGAATGTGCTGCTGATCATCTCGGACGACGCCGGGTGGGCGGACTTCGGCTTCAACGACCAGGGGAACGGGCAGATCCCGACTCCGGCGCTGGATTCGATCGCGGCGCGTGGACGGTGGTTTCGTGCGGCGTACACCGCGCCGGTGTGCAGCCCGAGCCGGGCGAGGATCTTCCTTGGACAGCACGGGCAGCGGACGGGGTATGACCACAACGGCCCCGACGATCAGGACGCGGGGAACGCGATCGTCGAGGGGCTCCGTCTCGAGGACGAGACGATCTTCGAGCGGATGAACGACGCGGGGTACCATGTCGGCTTCTTCGGGAAGTGGCACCAGGGCACGGAGCGCGATGTCGTCGCCGGGAACACCCTGATCACGCCGGGGAATCTCCCACCTCGGCACGGCATCGACTACTTTCTCGGTCTGACCTCGGGATCCCGGAACTACTTCACCGGGCGGGTTTCTTCGTACCAGCAGCAGCTCCGTGAGCAAACGCTCGATCCGGGCACGAATCTCGTCGTGGATATCAACCGCGAGGGTGATTATCCGATCGACTCATACATGACTGATGTGCTCGCGGCGGAGACCGCGGACTACATCAGCCAGCATGCGAACGGATCGGAGCCGTTCTTTGCGGTGCTCTCGTTCACTGCGCCGCACGGCCCGCTCCAGGCGACGCAGCAGTATTTCGATTTTGTGGACCAGAATATCCCCGGTCTGACGGGCAACCGGCGCACCTACGCGGCGATGATGGTCGCGATGGACATGGGGGTGCAGACTGTCTTGGATCGGCTCGATGACCCGGACCAGGACGGGGATACCGCCGACAGCATCACGAACGAG
>DLBY01000122.1:0-5993 GCA_002480345.1 Phycisphaerales bacterium UBA7812
GAGGGCACCTACCCGCTGCCCGAGGCGCAGCTCGACCGGTTCATGTTCAAGGTGAATGTGGGCTATGCCCAGCTCGACGACCTGATGACGATCCTCGACCGCACCACCGGTGGGCACATCCCCGAGGCGAGCGCCGTGCTCGACGGGCCCGGCATCCTCGACGCGCAGGCGCTCGTGCGCGAGGTCGTCGTCGCGCCGCATGTCAAGCAGTTCGCCTCGCGCCTCGTGCTCGCGACGCATCCGGGGGGCGACTTCGCCGCGGGGGGTGCCGAGGGCCCGACCAACCGCTACATCCGCTGCGGCGCCAGCCCCCGCGCCGCCCAGGCCCTCGTGCTGGCGGGCAAGGTGCGGGCGCTGACCGACGGGCGCTACAACGTGTCGTACCAGGACATCCAGGACGCGGCCCTCCCGGCGCTGCGGCACCGCATCCTGCTCAACTTCGAGGCCGAGGCGGACCGGGTCGACCCCGACGCGCTGGTCGCGGACATCCTCAAGCGTGTGCCCACGCAGCCCGTGGGCATGGTGGAGGCGTGACGATGAATCAGCAGAGCAGACGCACGCGCGTGGGTCTTGTCGCCGTCGCGTTCGGGGGCGTGTCCCTGTTGATCGGGGGCTGCTACACCCGCACCGTCGAGAGCCGGGGCATCGGCACGCGCTGGCAGACCGGGCAGACCTACGAGCCCAACCTGAAGACCAGCGACGAGGGGGGCGGCGTGCTCGACGGCGCGGGCGACCTGCTCATCGGGCCCCGCAAGATCGAGGAACGCAAGCGGTAAGGTAGGGTTGAACGCGAAGTTCGCGAGGCGTCGTGATGCAGAAAGGTCGCGAGGGGTCTCGAAAAAGAGAGGACCCGAACGCGGAGGCGCGGAGAAGGGAACGGGTTCTGATCGAGATGGCGCACCAGCCCAGGGCATTCCGCAAGAGTGATCTCCCCGCCGCGGTCGAGGGCGTGGTCAGCCGCGCGATCGGCGCGGCCATGGAGGTCCACACCGCGCTGGGACCGGGCCTGCTGGAATCCGTATATGAGAAGGCCCTGCTGCACGAGTTGTCGCTCGCCGGGCTGTCCGCGGCGTCGCAGGTCGCGATCGAGGTGCCCTACAAGGGGATCCGCATCGGGGGCCAGCGGGCGGACCTGGTCGTTGAGAACACGCTGATCCTCGAACTCAAGGTCGTCGAATCGATCGCCCCGATCCATAAGGCGCAGTTGCTCTCATATCTCCGTGCGTCCGGGCTGCCGGTCGGGCTGGTCATCAACTTCAACACCGAGCACCTCCGCGACGGCATCCGGCGCGTGATCAACGAGCGGGTCCTCGCCGCTTCGAGCCCTTCGCGACCTTCGCGTTCAGAACCCGGAGGGCCGCGGTCATGAGACGCACCCCGACCATCCCGACGCCCGCGTCCGCCGAGGACCTGCTCGACAGCGCCCTGATCGCGCGCATCAGCCGGCTCGATCTCGCGTCCAACCGCATCTTCGCGGGCAAGCTCAAGGGCGAGCGGCGCAGCAAGAAACGGGGCGAGTCCGTCGAGTTCGCCGACCACCGTCCCTATGTCCGGGGCGACGACCTCCGTCACATCGACTGGAACATCTACGCCCGCCTCGACACCCTCTTCCTCAAGCTCTTCATGGAGGAGGAGGACCTCTCGCTGCACATCGTCATCGACGCGACCGAGTCCAGCGCGTGCGGCGAGCCCAACAAGTTCTTCTTCATGCAGCAAACAGCGATGGCCCTGGGCTATGTCGGCCTCGTCAACCTCAACCGCGTCGCGGTGACCGCGATCGGGGGGACGGTCGAGACGCCGGGCGCGGGCGCCGGCAACGAGCCCCGAGCGTCAGCGAGGGGGAGCGGTGCCGGGAGCGCCGACGCCAACGGTGCCACGCCCACCGGTGATGTCTCGCTCGCGTCCATCCGCGACCTCCGCGGCCGCCGGCGCACGCACGACCTCGCCCGCTTCCTCTGCTCGCTCCGCCCCTCGGGCACCGCCGACTTCGGCGCCGCCGCGAAGCGCATCGCCCTCGCCCGGCGCGGGCGGGGCGTGATGCTCGTCCTCTCCGACTTCTTCATGAAAGAGGGGTATGAGACGGGCCTCCGCCTCCTCGCCGGCCGCGGCTACGACCTCTTCGCCCTCCAGGTCCTCAGCCCCCAGGAAGTCAAACCGGACATCACCGGCGACCTCCGGCTCGTCGACATCGAAGACGGCGACCGCGCCGAGGTCACCATCGCCGCCCCCTTGCTCAAGAAATACAACGCCGCCCTCGGCACCTACTGCGCCGGCTTGCGAGAGTTCTGCAGCCGACGCGAGATCAACGCGTTGACGGTGCAGACCGACACCCCGGTGGACACGCTGCTGCTCGATTACCTGAGGCGGCGGGGGGTGGTGCGGTGAATTATAAATCCTCCATAACTCAACCCATCTTCGCCACCCCAACGAGCCCCTCGCGCAAGCGAGGGGTCCCCATCCCGACTCACCCCCTCGCTCGCGCGAGGGGCTCACTCAACACCTCAAGCCTCCAAGGGGTGGGGCGATGAAAAAACTCCTCAAGCCTCGCACCATTCTCCTCATCGCTGCGGTCGTAATCCTCCTGCTCGCCGGCGCGTTCCGCCTCCTTGTCGACACCGAGATACGCGACGCCAACGAGACTAGGGGCCGAATCTACTTCGAAAACAAGACCGGCAAACCAGTCCTCGTCGAGATCCGCAACACCGAGAGCGGCAAGGACTGGAAGTTCGATCTATCACCCAACGCGCTCGTCGAAACTCACATGGCATTGCCCATGAACCGTGACTTCCCCCCGCACCGCGTATCCATCTCGGCCACCCTCGCGGACGGCACCCGCATCGACACCGTCGAGACCGTTATCGAGCAACGCCCGCCCCTTGCAAACATCCGCGTGTATCCAGACCGTCTGCACATCGAGCCGAATCCGAGCGCCGAGGGTGTCTTCGCGATTGACAGCGAGGAGCCCACCCCATGACCTGGGCAACCCCCACCCTCGCCATCATCGCCGCCGCCATCGCGATCCCGTCGCTGGTCATCCTCTACTTCCTCAAGCTCCGCCGCCGCTCCGTCGAGATCTCCACCACCCTCCTCTGGCGCAAGGCGATCCAGGACCTCCAGGCCAACGCCCCCTTCCAGAAACTCCGCCGCAACATCCTCCTGCTCCTCCAACTCCTCGCCCTCGCCGCGGCTCTCTTCGCCATCGCGCAGCCCGAGCGCACCGTCGATCAGACCTCGTCGTCCCGGCATGTCATCATGATCGACCGCTCCGCGAGCATGGCGGCGCGCGACGGCTCGGGCGATGCGGGTGATCCCTCCATGACCCGCCTCGAGGCCGCGAAGCAGGCGGCGTTCGATGTGATCGACGCGCTCGACGAGGGCGACCTGTTCGGCGACGACGCGCACGAGGCGATGGTCATCGCCTTCGACACCACCGCGGAGGTCGTCGAGCGGTTCACGCCCGACAAGGCCCGCCTCCGGCGCGCGGTCGAGTCGATCACCCAGACCGACATCCCGGGCTCGATCCGGGAAGCCTTCCAGCTCGCCCAGGCCCACCGCCCGCGTGCCGGCACGCGCGAGGACGCGCCGGGCGCCGACAGCGAGACGGGCGAGCAAACCGTGCTCCTCGGCCCCGCGCAGACCTTCCACCTCTTCACCGACGGGCGGATCCCCGATCTCGAGAATTTCCTGCCCGGGCAGGGCGATTCGGTGATCTACCACACCACGGGCGCACCGGGCGTCGCCAACTGCGCCATCGTCGGCCTGCGCGCGGAGCGGGCCTACGACGCGCCGGAGAACCTCACCGTCTTCGTGGGCGTGCAGAACGCGGGCCCCCTCGCCGCGACCGCGGAGATCGAGCTCGCCCTCGACGGCGTCCCCAGCGCGATCAAGGAGGTCACCGTCCCGCCCGCCTCTTCGGGGGCCGTCGCGGAAGCGACCGGAGACGACACGCAGGCGACGGCCGCCCGCCCCGAGCCCGGGCGGAGCGGCGTGGTCTTCGAACTCCAGATGCCCGGCGCGGCTCTCGCGACCGTCCGCGTCCGCTCGGAGAACGATGCGCTCGCGACCGACGATGTCGGGCACCTGGTCATCCCGCCCGCCTCGCAGACCAGCGTCGCGGTCGTCACCACCGGCAACCTCTTTCTCGCCAACGCGCTGGAGGGCCTGCCCCTGGCGGACCTCGCGACCCTCACCCCCGCCCAGTTCCAGCAGTCAATCGACAACGGCACCGCCGACCGCTTCGATGTCGTCCTGCTCGACGGCATGCTCCCCCCCGGCACGCCCGAGGGGCGGGCGCTCGCCCCGGGGCGCTGGCTGATCATCGGGGCGGTGCCGGGCAGCGCCGAGGGCCTCGTCGACAACGGCGAAGCAGGCTTCACGCAGTTCATCGACTGGAAGCGCGACCACCCAGTGCTGCGGGGGCTGACGCTCGACCCGGTGCGGATCGGCAACGCCCGCACGATCGAGGTGCCCGAGACCTCCGCCGCGCGCGTGCTCGCGGAGACGCCCGCGGGTCCGGGCATCGTCGAGTTCGTCACCGCGGAGAGCCGAGCGGTCGCGGTGTTGTTCGACATCGCGGAGAGCAACTGGCCCTTCGATGTCTCCTTCGTCGTCTTCCTCGCCAGCGCGATCGACTACCTCGACGGCGCCGCCGACACCGGCATCGAGGGCACCGACGACCGGCGCGCCGTCCGCCCGGGCGAGATCCTCTCCGACCGCCTGCCCGCCGCGGCCCAGGACGCGACGATCGAGACCCCCGACGGCGTGCGCACGCCCCTCGTCCCCGCGCCCGACGGGCGCATCTCGTTCGGCCCCGTCCGTCGCGTCGGTGTCCACGAGCTCACCTGGACGGGCGACCCCGCGCCGCTCGATGCGGTCGAGAACGGGCGGCCCGTCCGCCGGATCGCGTCCAACCTGCTCGACCCGTTCGAGAGCGACATCACCCCCGCGGAGAGCGTTGCCCTCGCGTCGGAGATCGTCAGCGCCGCGAGCCAACGGGAGTCGGGCGTGGAGCGCTACTGGCGGTGGCTGCTGCTGGGGGCGCTCGCGGTCATCATGCTGGAGTGGTACATCTACAACCGCAAGGTGTATGTCTGACAGTGGAAACTGGTCACTGCTCACTCCACGAACACCCCGATCTCGTTCAACGGCTTCCGCTCCAAAACCGGCACCACGCAATCCTCCGTCGGATACCCCATCGGGATCAGCAAAAACGCCCGCTCGTGCTCGGGCCTTCCCAGCACCTCGCCCAGGAACTTCATCGGGCTCGGCGTGTGCGTGAGCGTCGCGAGTCCCGCGTGGTGCGCGGCGCTGAGCAGCATCCCCGTCGCGATCCCCACGCTCTCGTTCAGGTAGTACACCTGCCCCCCGCCGTCGGTCTTCCGCAGCGCGAACACGACGACCAGCCACGGCGCGATCTCCAGGAACCGCTTGTCGGGGTTGGTGCCGAAGGGCCGGAGGTCGTCGAGCCACCGCTCGCTCGCCCGGCCCCCATAGAACTCCCGCTCCTCTTCCTCCGCCGCGGCCCGGATCTTGGCTTTCATCGCGGGGTCCGACACCGCGATGAACCGCCAGGGCTGCTTGTGCGCCCCGCTCGGCGCGGTGCCCGCCGCGCGGATCACCCACTCGATCGTCTCCCGCGGAACGGGGCGATCGCTGAACATCCGCACCGTCCTGCGTGTCCGCATCACCTCGTAATACGCCCGCGCCGCCTCCGCGCTGGGCACCCCCGGGTCGTACCCCTCAAGCGGCTCGTGGGGCGCCTCGGCGGGGGGCAGTGCGTACGCGGGCGGGCTCTTGCCCGTTTCATCGTCCATGGTCGGTCTCCGATCGGGCCCCGCGATGCAGAAAGCCGCACCGCTCGACCGATGATACATCCCGTGCGCCCACGCCTTTCTTCCCTCCTCGCGCTGCTGACCTGCCTGATCGCGGCCCATCCCGCGCGCGCGCAGGGTGCTCCGGCGGGCTTCGACCTCTCCTCGCCCGCGGCCGCGCGC
>DLBY01000122.1:6307-7864 GCA_002480345.1 Phycisphaerales bacterium UBA7812
CCGCGCGCCGGGTCGCCGCCCGCTTCGATTTCGAGCCCGTCGCAGGAGATACCTCGACGCTCCCGCGCAACTGGATCCGCGCCCAGCATGACCCGCCTGTCCGCGACCGCCCCGGCTTCCCGATCTGGAACCGCGGCGTCCTCGACCGCGAGCACGCGCACGCGGGTTCGGGCTCGGTCCGCCTCGATCTCGAGGGCGGGTCCGCCAGTCTGCTGCTGGATCCGGGTGTCATCCAGGTCTTCCCCGATGCGGATTACGCGGTGGTCGCGCAGGTGCGCACGCGGGGCGTCGACCACGCGCGGGCGCGGCTCGTCGCGCGTCTGCTCGATCGCTCGGGCGAGCCCGTTCCTGGATCGGAGGCGTCCAGCGCCCCGACGCGCGCCGCGGACTGGACGCCGATCGTCGTCCGCGTGCCGGGTGATCGCCCCGAGTCGGTCTCGCTCCAGATCGAATTGCTGTTCGAGCAGCCGGGCCCGGATCCGGACCATCCCGATCCGGACCTCGAGATCGTGCGCCAGGACTACCAGGGCTCCGCCTGGTTCGACGACATCGCGGTGCTCCAGATCCCGCGCGTCGAGGCGTGGATCGATCACCCGGGCAATCTCGTTCCCGGTGATCAGCAGCCGAAGGTGGGCGTGTTTGTCCGCGATCTCGTCTCCGAACCGCTCGCGGTCCGCTTCGCGGTGCGCGACCACACCGGTGCGCTTGTCGATTCGCACGAGCAGCCCTTCCGGGGGGGGCGTCTGGAGACCGATTGGACACCCGCGGTCGACCGGTTCGGGTGGTACCACGCGGATGTCGCGGTGCTGCGGGAAGGGGTGCGGATCGGATCCGCCGAGACCGCCTTCATCTGGGCACCGAGCGAACGGGACCCGGGTCAGCGCGTGAGCGCGCGCAGCGGGGCGCCCTTCTCGATCAGCGTCGGGGCGCTCCCGGATTCGGGGCTCGAAACGCTGGGCGATCTCGCGCTCGCGGCGAACTTCCCGCGTGTGCTCACCACGCTCTCCGACGATCAGGGGCGGGTCGATGAGCCGCGTGTCGCCGCGCTGACCAAGCTTGCGGGCGCGCTCGCGCGCGAGGGCGCGGAGGTCGGGCTCGCGATCGAACGCCTCCCGGATTCCGAGAGTTCGATCGGCGGCCCGACACCCGTTCTGCGCGCGCTGCGGGACGACGAGGCGGACGGCGCCGACTGGCTCGAGCCCATCCTCGTGGACCTGGGGTACCGCGTGCGATGGTGGCGCGTGGGCGGGTTCGAGGAGACACTCGACGCGCTCGCGATCGCGGAGGTCGGCGGCGCCGCCGCACGCCTGCGGGATCTGGTCCCCGGCGCGATCCTCGCCTGCCCCTGGTCCTCGTTCCACGCGATCGACCCGGGCGTCGTGCGCACGGGGGTCGCGATCAGCCAGACCGTTGACCCGAGCATCATCCCCGACGAGATCTCGAACGCGCTCTCGGGGGTGGGCGATCTCGGGAGCGGGCGCGCCGCGTGGGAGATGCCCGAGCACACCGCGGTGTTCGAGCCCGCTACGGCGGGGCAGGCCGCGATCGACGAGATGC
>DLBY01000122.1:8147-58949 GCA_002480345.1 Phycisphaerales bacterium UBA7812
CGCTACGGCGGGGTAGGCCGCGATCGACGAGATGCTCCTCGGCGCGATGCACGCGTGGGTGGGGTTCACAGACGATGGGGCGGGGGGCGCGCCCTCGGGATCGCTGCGTCTTCATGACGGGTGGCGCTGGCGCGAGGGGCGCCGACCCCAGCTCGTCCCGACCCCCGCGGGCGCGGCGTGGCTCACACTGGTCGACATGCTCCGCGATCGGCGCGCCGAGCTGCTCCCGCGGGTGGCGCCGGGCGTGCGCGGGCTGCTGCTCACCCCGTCGCGGAACGCGTCCGAGCGCACGGATTCGGTCGCGGCGTTCTGGGCGGAGCCTGGCGCGAACCCTCCCCGATCGCTGACGCTTCTGCTCGCGAACGAGGCGGTCGAGCGGGTGGATCAGTTCGGGAATGCGGAGCGCATCGAGCCCGGTGTGCTGGAGAACTCCAGCGTGCGCGCGCACACGATCGGGCTGGAGAGTGGGCCGGTGTTCGTGCGGGGCGTGAACCCGGAGTTGCTCCGTTTCCTCGCGTCGATTCGGCTCGAGCCTTCGATGGTCCGCTCGGACACCGAGCCCCAGGAGGCGGCGCTGGTGCTGGAGAACCCGTGGACGACCTCGATCCAGGGGGAGTTTTTCATCCTCGAGCCCGGGAACCTGAGCACCGGCACGCGGGCGAACCAGGACCGTCGCTGGGACATCGACCCGCGGTTCGGTCCGTTCGCGCTCGGGTCGGGCGCTCGGCTCGACCTCCCGGTGGAGTTTGATGTGAGCCCCGCGGTCGGGTCGGGGCCCGCGCGGATGGTCGTGGACATCGACCTGAGCAGCCCGACGGTGTCGGATTTCGTGCGCATCGAACGCACGATCGAGGTGGGGCTCGACACGCTGCGCATGCACCTGCTCGCGTCGTACGAGCCCGATCCGTCGGGCGCTGACATCGCGCTGTACGCGGTGATCGAGAACACGGGCGACGCGCCCCAGAACATCACGCTCAAGATCGACGCGCCGGGGTTCAGCCCCCAGCGATCGGGCCCGAGCGGGGTGCTCCCCGGGAGGCGGCTGATCAAGGTCTTCCCCTTCCCGGGCGGGCGCGAACGCCTCTCGGGTCTGGAGATCGTCGCGGGGCTGACCAACCGCGAAACGGGCGAGCGGCTCCGGACCTCGCTCCCGATCGACAGCGGGCCCTGAGGCACGGTCAGGATCGCGCGCGCAGCACGAAGACGCGGTACCCCGATTCCGCGGGCTCGCAGGGATGACCATCGTGGTCGGTGGTTTCCTCGATCACAAAGGGGGATCGCGCGATGAGCGCGAGCCACTGCTCGAGGCTGTAGGTCCGGAGCGCATAGGTGCTGTCGCGGTGCTCGGTCCCGGAGGGGCGCTCGATCATGAGGTGGCTGAGGACGCGTTCGGCGCGCGCGCCGCCCGTCTTGCCCGTCGGGGGGATGTACTGGACGGTCTGCGTCACCGCGACCGGTCCCCGTGCGCCGCGCCAGACATCCTCGCTCGGATACTCCAGCCCGTAGGCGGTCGTGCTGATCCCGACGGCGTAGACCCCACCGGGCCGCAGCGCGTGCGCCATCTGCGCGAGGTGGTCGAGCGCATCGCGATCGGTCGTGAGGTGGCGGAACGAGTTGATGGTGTTGAACGCGAAGCCGAACGCGTGACGCGGGATCGCGTTGTCGTCCACGCAGGTGCGCATATCCGCGGTGAGCGCCCGGGCGGTGCCGGCGAGTCCGGCTCGCTCGATCCTGCTGTTCGCGTACGCGACCATCCCGGGGTCGAGGTCGAATCCGGTTGTGGGCGTCCCGCGCTTCGCGGCGAGGCGGACGCATCGAGCGCTCCCGCACGCGGGCTCGAGCCAGTGCGTGGTGGGGGCGGGGGGGCGCACATGGCGCGCCGCGATGCGTTCGAGCGCATCGAGTTCCTGCGCGGTCCCCGGGGTGTGGAGGATGTCGTAGATCATCGCGTCGGCGTAGAGGCCTGTCTGGGCGTCGTCGCGCGGTCGTTGGGTCGCGTGTCGCGGTGGGGTGGGCATCGGGTTATCCTTGCAGCGTCCCGGTCGGAGCGCGCACGGGGCGTGCCCTGGGCTATGCATCCGAGGAGTCCGCGATGTCTGATCCTGCCACGCTCGCCGCCTCGATCCGCAGCAGCGGTCCGCTGATCCTCCGATTCCTCGACGGATTCGACGACGACAACAGGACCAAGCAGGCGCCGGGCCTGCCCAACCATGTCTCGTGGACGCTGGGTCACCTCGCGTTGACGATGCACCGCGCCGCGGACCTGGTGACGGGGTTCAACGAGCCCCAGAAGCTGTCGACGAGCGATTGGATCCACGGGGACGGGACGGCGGGCGATCCCAGCCGGTACGACACGGAGTCGGTCGCGTTCGGGTCGACCCCGCTGACGGACGCGTCGAAGTATCCCCGGATGGTCCGCGCGATAGAGATTTTTCAGACGGCGATCGACCGCTTCGCGGAAGACTGCGCGGGCGCGACACCCAAGGCGCTCGAGCGCGAGGTCTCGTGGGGGTCATCGGCGATCGTGGTGGGGGCGCTGGTGCAGCGCGTTGTGTTCCACAACGGGACCCATGCCGGTCAGTTGATCGACCTGCGCCGTGCGCTGGGCATGCCGCGCGTGCTCGGGTGACCCGCGGCGTGGGTCCCGGGGCTCGTGGAGCGCCCTCAGGGCTCGGCTGGACGGGTGGGCAGGGGCGGCTAGACTGCCCCCATGAACCTGATTGTCACCGGCACTGTGAGTATCGACACCGTCCAGACCCCCTCGGGTGAAGAACGCGAGGGCATCCTGGGCGGTTCCTGCACCTATTTCGCGGCGGCGGCGAGCCAGTATGGGCCCGTCCGCCTCGTTGCGGCGGTGGGGGATGATTTTCCCGACGAGCACCGCGACACGCTCGCGAAGTTCCCCAACATCGACGCGGCGGGGCTCGAGACGCGCGCCGGGTCCAAGACTTTCCGCTGGGGCGGGAAGTACATGGACAACATGGACGAGCGCGAGACGCTGTTCACGGAGCTGGGGGTGCTGGACGAGGCGCCGCCCGAGATCCCCGAGTCGTTCGCGGACAGCGAGTGCGTGTTCCTGGCGAACAGCCACCCGATGGTGCAGATGGACCTGCTGAGCAAGCTGCCCAAGGCGAGGTTCGTGGTCGCGGACACGATGGACCTGTGGATCTCGATCGCGCGGGACGAGCTCAAGCAGCTGCTGGGCAAGGTGACGGGCCTCGTGCTGAATTACGAAGAGGCGGAGATGTACGCGGGCGTGCGCAACCCGGTGACCGCGGGTCTGAAGATGCTCGAGGACGGCCCCGAGTTCGTGGTCATCAAGAAGGGCGAGCACGGCGCGATCCTCGTGCACCGCGAGGGGCTCGCGGCGCTTCCCGCGTATCCGACGGAGACGGTCGTGGACCCGACCGGCGCGGGCGACACTTTCGCGGGGGGCATGATGGCGCACATCGCGAAGACGGGGGACACCTCGATCCACGGGATCCGTCGCGCGATGGCGCACGGGACGATCATCGCGTCGTTCACGATCGAGTCGTTCAGCCTGGACCGCCTCGCGGGCCTGAAGAGCGACGAGATCGCGGACCGCTACGCGACCTTCAGCAACATGCTGGCGCTGGGCTGAGGCGGTGCAAGGCGACGCGGATCCGGGCGCGGGGTACCTCGAGCCGTACCGGGAAGCGGTGCGGGACCTGGGCCCGTCGTTCGGCTCGCTGCTCTGGAAGAACGCGGATGCGCAGCGGACGCGGTTCGATGTGATCATCGACGCGTGCGTGCTGCGCGGGCGGGTCGTCGCGGACCTCGGCGCGGGGTTGGGCGATCTGGCGGCGCGGATGCATGAGCGCGGGATCGAGTACGGGCGGTACCTCGCGGTTGAGGGCGTGGGCGAGTTGGCGGCGGCGGCGCGGGACAAACTCGCGTCGGTCCCGGAGTGCGTCGTTATCGAAGGAGACTTCGTCGGAGACACCCGGCTGTTCCGCTCGCTGGTCGGCGAGCACGGCGCCGAGATCCTCGCGTTCAGCGGGTCGCTCAACACGCTGGACGAGGCGGACGCGCTCGCGGTGCTCGATCGCGCTTGGGAGGCGTTGCGGGGTGTCCGCGGCGGCCAGCTCGTCTTCAATTTCCTGAGCGACCGTGGGGCCCGCGAGGGCGAGAACACGGGTCCGGCTCGGCGGTTCGGGGCCGCGCGCATGGTCGCGTGGGCGTTCGAACGCACGCCGATGGTGCGGGTGCGCAGCGACTACTGGCATGGGCACGATGCGACGGTGTGGATGGGTCGGGGTGGTCGATAGGGCGCTGCGCGGAATCGACCCGGGCGGATCCCGAATAGGATGGTGGGTCGGGTCGCGGGTTGGTTCATCCTCGTTGCCCGGCTTGTCTTGGGAGGAACGCTCATGTCTGGTGCTGTCATCGCTCTGCTCGTCGTCGGCGGGATTCTGGTTCTTGTCGTTGTGGTGGGCTTGCTGTTCGGGATCTCGATCTACAACCGCCTGGTCACGCTGAAGAACCGTTTCCAGAACGCTTTTGCGCAGATCGAGGTGCAGCTCAAGCGCCGGCACGACCTGATCCCGAATCTCGTCGAGACCGTCAAGGGCTACATGAGCCACGAGCGGGAGACGCTCGAGGCGGTGATCCAGGCCCGCGCCGCGGCGGTCAGCGGGCTCGACGCGGCGGCGAAGGATCCGACGAGCGACGCGGCGATGCAGCAGCTCGCGGGGGCGGAGGGCGCGCTCACCGGCGCGCTGGGACGCCTGATGGTTGTCGCGGAGCAGTATCCGGATCTCAAGGCGACGCAGAACATGCAGCAGCTCACCGAGGAACTCACGAGCACGGAGAACAAGGTCGCCTTCGCGAGGCAGGCCTACAACGACAGCGCGACGAGTTACAACACCTACAAGCAGACCTTCCCGCCCGTGCTGCTGGCGGGCATCTTCGGGCACCGCGCCGACGCGGCGCTCCTCGATTTCGACGACGCGGAGATCGGCGAGGCGCCCAAGGTCGCGTTCTGAACCGGGTCTCGTTCTGAAATGGGTGTTGTTCTGAGCCGAACGCCTGATCGAGCGGGAACGGGATGAACTTCTTCGAGCACCAGGATCTTGCGCGGAAGAAGACGGCGCGGCTCGTGGCACTGTTCGCGGTCGCGGTCGTACTGATCGTGGTCGCGATCTACGCGATCAGCGTTGTGAGCCTGTGGTTCGCGATGGGGCAGGTCAGCGAGCCGGGCCGGGGCGGGGAGTCCGTCCGACACGCCTTCGAGTTGTGGGACCCGCTCGCGGCGTTCATCGCGTTCGCCGTGGGTGTTGTCCTCATCGGGGGCGGGAGTCTCTACAAACTGAACCAGCTCCGCTCGGGCGGGATGGTCATCGCGGAAGAACTGGGCGGGCGGCTGCTCACGCACCAGAGCGCGGACACCGACGGCTTGCGCCTGCTCAACATCGTCGAGGAGATGGCGATCGCGTCGGGCGTGCCGGTGCCCCCGGTTTACCTCCTGCCCGACGAGGAGGGCATCAACGCGTTCGCGGCGGGTTATTCGCCCGAGGACGCGGTGATCGGGGTGACGCACGGCGCGGTGCACGGGCTGAGCCGTGATCAGTTGCAGGGCGTGATCGCGCACGAGTTCAGCCACATTCTGTCGGGTGACATGCGCCTGAATCTCCGCCTCGTCGCGGTGCTGCACGGGATCCTGATCCTGGGGCTCACCGGCGCCGCGGTGATGCGCGGGATGTTCTACGCCGGCGCGGGGCACAGGCGTTCGTCCCGGGATAGCGGGGGCGGGGGCGCGATGCTCGCGATCTTCGCGATCGCGGCGGCGCTCGCGGCGATCGGGTACATCGGGACCTTTTTCGGAAACCTCATCAAGAGCGCCGTGAGCCGGCAGCGGGAGTTCCTCGCCGACGCGTCGGCGGTGCAGTTCACGCGGAACCCCGACGGGATCGCGGGGGCGCTCAAGGTGCTGGGCGGGGCGAAGCGGAAGGGTCGGCTGCGGTCGCCGAATGCGCCGGAGGCGAGCCACATGTTCTTCGCTGATGCGCTGACGCGCGCGATGGGTGGCGCGATGTCGACCCACCCGCCTCTCGGCAAGCGGATCAGGCGGATCGACCCGGGGTGGGACGGCGAGTTCTTGGCGCCCCGCGCGATCCCCGCTGGTCGGGCGTCGTCGCGCGGCGCGCCGTGGGATCCGACGCGGATCGATCACGGGAAGCTCGCCGAGGCGATGGGATTTGACCCCGGTGAGGGACGGATCGTTGCGATCGGTGGGGAGCGAACGGTGACCACGCACCGCCCGGGGCACGCGCCGGTCACCCGAACCGAGCGGTGGGGGGACGCGCCGCCCCGGCCGGGCGAGGGGTTCGCGGTCGCGCCCCGGGCCGCGGTCGCCCGCGCCGGGGGGCTGGATGCCCAGAGCGTCGCGCACGCGCAGGCGCTGCTCGAGCGGATCCCCGAGCCCCTCCGCGACGCGGCCCACGATCCACACGACGCACGCGCGATCATCCTCGCGATGCTCGTCGCACGGGACGCACGCGATCCGGCGCGCGCGAGGCAGGCGGAGGCGCTGCGGGGCGCCGACGCGGGGCTCGGGCGGGCTGTGGCGCGCGTCGCGCCCGCGGTCGTCTCGCTCGACGAGGACCTGCGTCTCCCGCTGCTCGAGCAGGCGATGCAGCCCCTCGCGTCGCTGACGCCGGCGCAGGTTGAAGCGTTCCGGGGCCTGGTGGACGCGTTCATCGAGGCGGACGACGCGGTGACGGTGTTCGAGTGGATCCTCCGGAGGCTGGTCACCCGCCGCCTCGACGCCGCGGCGGGACGGGCGGGCACGCCGCGCGTGCGGTACTACGCCCTGCGGCAGCTCGGGGAGTCGTGCTCGGTGCTGCTCAGCGCCGTCGCGCGGGCGGGCGTGCGGCACGGCGCGAGCGCCGAGGCGGATATCCGCCGGGCCTTCGACGCTGGGGCATCGGTTCTCGCAGGCGTGGACCTGCGCTTCCGTGCGGGCGGCGAATCAGGACCCGCTGCGCTCTCCGGGGCGCTCGACGAGCTCGAGACCACGGCGCCGAAGCTCAAGAAGCAACTGCTCGAGGCGTGCGCCACCGCGATCATGGTGGACGGCACGGTGACGCCCCGCGAGGCGGAGCTGTTCCGGGCGGTGGGGGAGAGTCTAAGGGTGCCGATGCCGGTGCTGTTTGCGACCGGATGAAGTACGGGTTTAGTGGATACGCAGACTAACTTGATTATGCCCAGTGAATAAGAGACTCAGGCACCCTGAAGAACGCACCAGACTTTCGAGAAATCGCGTGCCGCGAGATCCTGTTTTCGGATCCAGAAATAGAGCATTCCCATGTCGCTCCACATCCAGCCCGGCGGATCATCTGTGTCGAGCTGCAGCAGAAGAACCCAATCTTTAGCCCCATCGGACAGTTCCTCGGCACGCTTTTGATCTTCAGCTGAAAGTTCATCGCCGCAGTAGATGCCATTGGTCACGAGTTGACACTCGAGTTCCATAGCGTTCTGCATGGTGAGCGCATGACCACCGATCTGGTGGTGAGGATTCTCATCACCCTGCCCATCGAGCAAGGTTCGATGGACGAGATCGTAGAATTCGTCGATGTCATCTTGTGACTTGATCGACTCCGTCATGACCGATTCGTCGGGTACACGATACGTTGCCACTTGTTCGAACTGAATCTCACATGGGACGAACGTGTCTCCATCGAATCCAAGGTCGTCGGGAATTGCGTTGGCAGGCGTCGGGACGCGGCGGATCTCACTGTCACCCAGGTTTGCAAGAACAACCGCACTCCCCGCATCATCGGGATCATATCCCCATGGGGTATCTTGATAATCAGCGAAAAAACTCAGCGTTCCCGTGCGAGGTAGATCGAGATCGATCGCATCCAGAGGGGCTTCGGCAAGATTGATCTGGCATAGAAACGCGAGCGGACGACCCTTCCATGTCGGCCAATCGGTACCGGTGGGAAGGTCCGGGTCGCCTCCGAGCTTCGACTTACCAAGTCCGATCGAAGCATCATCTGTCTCGTTCCGTTTCAATGCAATAGCAGACTTAGAATCCGCGATCGCCGTTTCGGCGATCGCGTCGAAGCCGGACAAGCCGAACTCCTTTCGGAGTTCAGCGGGGTCGAGATAGGCCATCACGAATTCCTCAGAATTGTCGCTTCTAGATGTTGGTCGCGGTGTCGGCTCACAGCTTCAAATCCCCGAGCCCCATCCCCAGCCCGCCGACATCGCCCAAGCCGCCCTGTCCCGACTTGTTCTGCTGCTTGTCGCGCTTCTTCGCCTGCTCGCGCATGCGCCGGAGCTGCGGGGTCTCCTTGAGGATCTCCTCGGGGCTGCGGTCGTCGCGGTCGCCCCGGCCTCGCCCGCGTCCGCGTCCGCCGCCGCCGGACTGGGCGGGGGCGTCTTTGAGCGCCTTGATCGACAGGCTGATCTTGCGGGTCTGGGGGTCGACGCCCAGCACCTTGACCTGGACGACCTCGCCCTCCTGCACGACATCGCTCACCTGGTTGACGCGGCGGTAGTCGAGCTCGGAGATGTGCACGAGGCCCTCGACGCCCGGCGCGACCTCGACGAAGGCGCCGAAGTCCATGATCTTGGTCACCTTGCCGGTCAACTCGGCGCCCTCCACGACCTCGGACGCGGCGGCCTGGAACGGGTCGGCCTGAAGCTGCTTCATCCCCAGGCTGATGCGGTTCGCGTCCCAGTCGAGCTTCAGCACCTGCACGGTGACCTTCTGCCCCTCGCTGACGAACCGCGCGACATTCTTCGCGCCGTGGTTCACCCGCTCGTGGCTGAGATCGCTGATGTGGACGAGCCCGTCCACGCCCCCGATGTCGATGAAAGCGCCGAAGTCCATCACCTTGCGGACCGTGCCCTCGATCGTCGCGCCCTCCTGCAGCGCGTCGCGGAGCTTGCCCGCGGCCTCGGCGCGCTGGCTCTGGAGGATCTCGCGTCGGCTGAGGACGATGTTGCCCTTGCCCCGACGGTCGATACGCTGCACCTGGCACTCGAGCTTCTCGCCCACGAAGACCGAGAGGTCCTTCACATGATCGAGGTCCACCTGGCTCGCGGGCATGAACGCGCGGTGACCCGCGACCTCGAGCTCGAGCCCGCCCTTGTTGACGCCCGTGACGCGGGCCTCGACATTCTGGCCCGGGCTGAGCATCTCCCAGTCGGCTTTCTGGATGCTCCCGGGGAGCACGCAGATGTACAGGCTCTCGCCCGCCTCGTAGCGCTGGATCACGACCTCGAGCTGGTCACCCGGGTTGGGGACATTCTCCTCGGCGCCGTCCTTCGACTTGAACTGCTGGCGGTCGATGACGCCCAGTTCCTTGGGGCCGAACTCGATGAAGACATCGGTCGGGCCGACGCTGACGATCGTGCCGGTGCGGTGCTCGCGCCCGCCCTCGACGACGCGCGGGCCGCGCAGCTTCGCCTTCGCGGGTGCCGGCGCCGCGGCGCCGCTCTCCGCGTCGAGTTCCGCCATCGCGGCGGCGATCTCCGCTTCCACCTCGGCGTCGAGCGCCGGCTCCACCGTCGGCGGGGTCGCCTTCGGCGTCTCGGGCGCCGCGTCCGCGGGGGGCGTGTTCTCGGTCGGGGTGGATGCGGTCGTCTCGGGCTCGGTGGACATGGGTTTCACAATCTCGATCGTCGGCGTTGGGAGGAATCGTCCGGGGTGCTCGGCCGCCCTCCCCGCGCGGCCGACCGGAATGCAGTCGTCTATCGAGCGTTCAGTGTACGGCGGATCCTGCCTGGAACCAGCGAAACGGCGCATTCCGGGGTTCGGAATCACCCGGAATCGGGCCCGATTTCACGCACTGTTCACACTGGGCAATCCGTCGGCACACCTCTCTCAGGTCGCGAAGGGCTCGACCGCCTCGATGAACGCCTTGGTCGCTTCCACAATCCGCTCGGCGGTGCGGACATTCACGAAGCCCGCCTCCGCGTCGATCGCGGGGCGGCGCCCCGTCCGGACCGCGTCGAGGAAGCTGGTGATCTCCATCTCGAGCTGGTCCGCGTCGTCGATCTCGAGCGGTTCGACATTGACCAGTTCGGACCAGTCGAGGTCCGAGAGGTCCGCGCCCTCGCGCAGCTGCTCGACGAGTTCCTGCCGCTGGATCTCGTTCGCGGTGCGCCGGATGATCGTGCCCGCCTTCGCGGCATAGTCGATCTTGATGTACCCGCTCTCGCCCGTGATGCGGGTGAGCCGCTCGGTCTTGAACGCGAGCCGGCTCGCGGAGATGTTCGCGACGCAGGGCCCCTGCTCGGTGTCGAAGCGGAGGCGGGCGTTGCAGATGTCCTCGTGATCGGTCACGACCGCGACGCCCGTCGCCTGCACATCGGTGGGCTCGATGCCCCCCATGAGGCTGAGCACGACATCGATGTCGTGGATCATCATGTCCATCACGACCCCGATATCGACCGAGCGGAAGGTCATCGGGCTCACGCGGTGCACCTCGATGAACCGGGGGACGATGCCGGCGCCCTCCGCCTTGAGCTTGTCCATCGCGCGCACGACCGGGTTGAACCGCTCGATGTGCCCGACCATCAGCGTCGCGCCCTTCTGTTCGGCGAGCTCCTTGAGCGCCCACGCGGTGTCCGCGTCGGGGGCGAGCGGCTTCTCGATCAGGCACGCGACCCGGCTCTCCAGGAACGGACGCGCCGAGTACATGTGCGCCGTCGTCGGGACCGCGATGCTCACCGCGTCCACTCCCGCTTCGAGCAACTCCGCCTCGGTCGCGAACGCGCGGCAGTTCCGCGATTCCGCGATCATCGCCGCCCGATCGGTGTCCTGGTCGACCACGCCGACGAGCTCGACGCCTTCCATCTCGCTGTAGACGCGCGCGTGGTGCCGGCCCATCCGCCCGACACCCACCACGCCGCACCGGATGGGTTCGTTCACTGCCATGTCTGGTTCGCTCCGTTGGTCCGCCGGCGATTCCGGCGGGGGTCTCGCGGGATCCCGGGTTCGGGGCTCAGCCCGCGGCTTCGTTGAGCGCGCCGGCGAGGTCTTCCTTGCTCGTCAGCCCGTAGAACTTGTGCTTGATCTCACCGCCCACGAAGACCATCACCGTCGGGATCGCGCTGATCTGGTAGCGCTCCGCGATCTCGCGGTTCGCGTCGGTGTCGACCTTGCCAACCTTCACCTTGCCCGCGAAGTCCGCCGCGAGTTGATCGATCGTCGGCGCGAGCATCCGGCAGGGCATGCACCACTCCGCCCAGAAATCCACGAGCACCGGGCCCTCGGCCTTCAGCACCTCGGCCTCGAAGTTCTCCCCCGTGAACTCCAGCACATGCTCGCTCGCCATCCGATGCTCCTTTGCACGCCCTCGCGGCGCGTCCGGCTTTGGTCCGATGTCCCGCACCCGGCAGGTCTTCCAGCAGCCATGCTATGCGCCGTCACCCGCCCGGGCCCCGATCGCCCACGCCGCGCGCAGCGCCCGGCACTGCTCCGCGACATCGTGCACGCGGAACAGCCGAACCCCGCCCGTGAGCTGCGCGAGCGAGAACGCGATCGAGCCCCCCAAGCGCTCCTCCGGGGGGGCGGGCTCCGCATCGGGTGGGGCCATCTGCGCGCGCGCCACGAAGCTCTTTCGGCTCGCGGCGCCCAGCAGCGGGAATCCCGCATCCACTAGGCGGGGCGTTTCGCGGACCAGTGCGAGATTCTGCTCGACGGTTTTTCCGAATCCGAGGCCTGGATCGAGCACGATCGCCTCACGCTCGATGCCCTGCGCCATCGCGTGCGAAGCTTTCGAAATTAGCGAGCCGCGGACCTCTTCAACGACATCCGCGTACACGGGCCGAGACGCGTCGTCGTACCGGTCCGAGAACGCGTCCGCATCCGGGGCGCGGAGGCGGTGCATCAGAATCAGCCCGCACCGACGCTGGGCGGCGAGACGCAGGATCGCGGGGTCCTCTTCTCCGCCCGAGACATCGTTGATCGCGTCGGCGCCCGCTTCGAGCGCCGCCGCCGCGACTTCGGCGCGGGTCGTGTCAACGCTGATGGGCGCGTCGATCCCCGCGGTGCGCACGGCGCGGATCACCGGGACGACACGGTCGATCTGTTCGTCGACCGGAACGCGGGCCGCGCCCGGGCGGGTCGACTCCCCCCCGATGTCGAGCATGTCGGCGCCGTGCTGGAGGAACCGGACCGCGGCGTCCCGCGCCGAGTCGGGATCGAGGTGCGTTCCGCCGTCGCTGAAGCTGTCGGGCGTCGCGTTCAGGATCGCCATCACGCGCGGGCGATCGAGCGGCATTGATCGCGCGGCACCGACGCGCCACGCGAGCGCGGATCCCGGCGAGTGCTGGTCGTGGTTCGTCGTCATCGCGGATGGGAATGACAAGGCCCCGGGGCGATCCCCGGGGCCTGTTGAGATCGTGCGTGGATCGAAACCGGGCGGAGCGGATCAGAAATCAGGCTCACCCTCCATGCCGTCGCCGCCCATCATGCCCGGGTCCTCGAACTGCGACGCGAACTCGATGATGAACCCGAGCGTCTCCGCGGGCATGTGGATCCGCCCGCGCAGCCCGCCGTCGGTGCCCGCCATCGACAGGCCGAGGGGCGCGACCGCGGGCGCGGGCTCGAACTGGTCGAGCATGCCCATCATCTGGGCGAAGGGCCCCGCGGTGTTGACGACCTGGTCCATCGAGATGAACACCTCCGCGAAGCGACCTGCCTGGAGTTTCCGGGAGACCTTGCCCAGCGTCTCGCTCGCGTTGAGCCCCTCGCCGCCCTTGCCGGCGTTGATCGCGCTGGTCAGCAGCTCGCTGTTCTTCGAGGTGGTCTGGTAGTACCCGCCGTCCACCTTCGCGACATACCCGCTGGGCCCGCCCGACATGCCGAAGAGCATGCTGTTGATCATCGCGGGGTCCATCATCATGCCCATGGGGTTGGCGCCGCCCTCGCCGCCCATGTCCATGCTCGTCTTGACGCTGTAGGCATCGACCTTCACCCCGTTGACCTCCGCGGCCCCGGCTTCGTAGGTCGTCTCGTACTTCATCCCCATGAGCGACTGCCCGTTCATCTCCTTGAGGGAGGTCGCCATCGATTCGATCGCGACGCCCGCGTCCGCGGCGCGGGTGTAGGAGATCTGCCGGCTCAGCAGGCCCGCGCCGCCCAGCGCCGCGGGGCTCGTCCCGATCATCCCGCTCGCGCCGGTCATGCCCTCGACGAGCATGCTCATGCCCTGCGCGCCGCCCATCTCCGCCATCGCGTGCATCAGCGCGCCGATGCCCTCCGACGACGCGTCCATCGAGTACGCGACGAGGTAGTTCTCGTTCGGGAGCTTGCTCATCAGCGCCGACGAATCCGACGCGTCCATGAAGCTCTTGGCGCTCTCCGTCCCCTCGCGGAACGAAACGCCCATGTCCAGGCTGATCCCGTCCTCGGCGGCGTCGGCGCTGAAGGTCACCACGCTCCCGTCGCGCCGCACCGTGTCCGCCGCGTGCTTGATCGCCGCGAAGCCCTGGGTGACCTGGTCGCCGCCCCCCATCATCGCGAAGAACTGCGCCTGCTGCTCGAGGTTCGCCATGCCCTCCGCGATCTGCTCGTCCATCGCGGGGACGCTGATCACGAACATCAGGTCCGACCCGGTCACGGCCTTCATCCCCGACAGACCCAGCGCCTTCGCGTGCGCCTGCATGAAATCGCCCGCCTGGAACGCCGCGATCGCGTCCTTGTCGTTCCCCGCGACGGTGTAGTCGCCCAGGTCACGCATGTGCAGCGTGTCCGCGTCCATCGTCACCGAGGCCATCCCGTCCGCGAAGGTCGCGTTCTGGCCCGCCATGAACGGCGCCTTGCTGAACGCTTCGAGATCCGCGATCGGCAGCAGCGCCGTCACCGTCGGCTCGCCCGCGTCGAACCCGCCCTCGGGAGGGGTGATGATCACCGCGGCCGAACCCTCGCTGTCGAAACCGGGCTGGTTCACGATGCTCTGCGCGAAGAACAGGCCCATGCCCGCCTGCGCCGCCTCGGGGGGGAGCTTGCCCGCCAGCGCGGTATTGAGCGCCGAGAGATCCCCAAGCAGCGATCCGACATTCGGAACCACCGCGTAGATCGCGGTGTCCTCCGGGACATGCGCCAGCACGCCCGGCACCTTCGCCGAGCCCGCCGCGCAGCACAGCAGAAGCGGGCACATCCCCATCGTCGTCCGGATCATCGTGGCGCTCATCGTGGTCTCCTACTTCTTCAGTCTGTTGCGGCGCGCTCCGCGGCCGTGTGTGTGCGGACAATCTCCACCTACGGCCGTCCGCCGCGGTGGGTTCGATCCTAGCAATCTCGCGCCCGCCGACCCGTGCGGATCGAGGGGCACTTCATCAGGGGGCTTACCGGCCGGCACGGGTCGGGTTGAACGGTGGGTCTTCCACCCCGTCCTCGGCGTCTTCGTCCTCCGCCTCGTCTTCCTCAACTTCTTCCTCGACCCACTCCCATTCCTCGTCGTCTTCCAGTTCCTGGTCGTCCTCGTCGCCTTCCCCGTCCTCGTCTTCTTCCCCGTCGGAGTCGTCCTCGGCCTCGTCGTCTGGGTCGGCACCCTCCACCTCATCAAAGGCGTTCCCCCCGCCTGATTCGGATTCCTCGCCCTCCGATTTCGCTTCTTCCCCTCCGGCGAACAGAATCTGCTGGTCGGGGTCGTCCTCGGTCTCACCGGTCTCATCGCCGGCGCCCTCGCGCGGATACTCAACGCCCTGCTGGGCCGCCATCTCTTCTGCGAGTTCCTTGATCGCCTGCCACTCCTCGGGGCTGATCAGCACCTCGCGCGCCACCGAGCCCTTGTGCTCGCCGATGATACCCGCGATGCCCATCAGGTCGATCAGGCGGCTGGCGCGGGTGTACCCGATCGCGAGGCGCCGCTGCAGCAGGCTCACCGAGCCCCGCTTGGTCTCCAGCACGATCTCCACCGCACGATCGAACAGCGGGTCTTCCTGCGCCGCCTTCAGCGAGGCGCTCGAGTTGTTCTCTGTCGCGGCAAGCCGTTCCTCGTCGCTCGCGCTCACGCCCCCGCTCCGCAGCTGCACCAGTGACCGCTCGAAGCTCGGGCCCGCGACATCCTTCAGGAACTTCGTGACCCGGCGGATCTCCTTGTCGTCCACCAGCGTGCCCTGGCTCCGGCTCAACTTATGACTGCTCGGGCTCAGGAACAGCATGTCGCCCTGTCCCAGCAGCAACTCGCCGCCCTTCTGATCCAGCACGATCCGGCTATCCAGCCCCGACGCGACCTTGAACGAGATCCGGCACGGCATGTTGCCCTTGATCAGGCCCGTGACGACATTCGCCTGCGGGCGCTGTGTCGCGAGGATCAGGTGGATGCCCACCGCGCGCGCCTTCTGCGCGATCCGCACGATCGAGCCCTCGACCTCCTTGTTGGTCATCATCAGGTCCGCGAGCTCGTCGATGATGAACACCATGTACGGGAGCTTCCGCGGGATCCGAGCCTTCTCCTGCTCGTTGAGTTCCTCGCGCCCGTTCGGGCCCACCGGCGTGAACCGGTCGATCAGTTCCTCTTCGTCGAGTTCGTTGTACGACGAGATGTCCCGGCATCCCGCCTCCGCGAGCAACTCGTACCGCTCGTCCATCTTCCCGACCGCCCACTCCAGGATCGCCGCGGCCTTGGACATCTCGGTCACCACCGGGCACATCAGGTGGGGGATGTCCTTGAACTGGCTCATCTCGACCATCTTCGGATCGACCAGCACCAGTTTGAGTTCGTTGGGCTTCTTCGTGTACAGGAACGACATCACGATCGTGTTCATGCACACGGACTTACCCGAGCCCGTCGTGCCCGCGATCAGCACATGCGGCATCTTCGCGAGGTCCGCGATCAGCGGGTCGCCCGACGCGTCCTTGCCCAGGAACATCGGGAGCTTCATCTTCTCGAACAGCGAGCGGTTGCGCATCAATTCCTTGAGGCGCACCTTCTCCTTGGTCAGGTTGGGCACCTCGATGCCCACGGTGTCGCGCCCCGCCATGTTGGGCACGATGCGGATGTTCACGCTCTTGAGCGCGCGGGCCAGGTCGCTCGCGATCGCGTTCAGAGCCGCGACCTTCGTCCCCGCCGCGAGTTTCACATGATAAAGCGTGATCACCGGGCCCGACTCGATGCCCACGACCTCGCCCTTGAGCTTGTACTCCTGCAGGGCTTCCTCGAGCGCCTCGGCCTGCTCGCGGACCATCTCCTCGAGCTTCTCGTTAAACCCCTCGTCGGGCTCCTCGAGCAGGTCGAGCGTGGGGAACTTGTACCCCTCCATTTCGACCGCGTTCTGCTGGTACGCGTCGAGGTCTTCCTGCGTCGCTGAGCCCTTCTCCGCGCTGGCAAAGCGGACCGGGAGCGCGCTGATCTTCTCCTTCAGCTTGTCGCGATCGAAGATCTGCGGCGCCCCGGGGAGTTCATCCTCCTCGTCGTCGTCCTCATCAGCCGACGCGACGACTTCCTCGTCCTCTTCTTCCCATTCTTCCTCGTCGTACTCGTCTTCCGCGTCGTCCTCTTCGTCCCACTCCTCCTCGTCGGCCTCGTCCGCCGCGTCCTCGTCGAGCGCGTCTTCCCACTCCTCCTCGATCTCGTCCGGATCCACTGTTTCCAGATCCGGGTCGAACCGCTCGCCCCCGCCCAGGCCGCCCGCGAGTTCGCTGATCCGTTCGCGGATGGGCTTCCGTCCCCGCTTGCCCTGCTTGATCTCGATCTCCGCGTTCTCCAGGTCCGTCTGGCGCACGCGCGAGGCCTTCTGTTTCTTCTGCTTCTCGGCGCGCTTCTTCGCCGCGGCCTGCGCGCGCTGGGCGCTGGTCATGAACAGCGACGCGACCCACCCCGCCCCGACGAACACCAGGCGGTCGAACGACAGGATCAGGCCCGCGATCAGCACCGCGAGCAGGATCAGCACCGAGCCCACCACCCCGGTGTGGACGACGAGTTCCGAGCCCGCCGACACGCCCACGATCCCCCCCGCGAGACCCGGCATCGGTCCCCCGTTCCGGATCAGCACATGCGAGAGACCCGCGATCGACGCGACGATCAGCACGGCGCCCGCGGTGCGCACGAACGGGTGCCTGAACGCCCGCCCCGCCGCGGAGAACACCAGCGCGAGCAGCCACGCGATCATCGCCGGGATTGCCCCCAGACCCACCAGTTTCAGGATCGCGTACGACGCGTGCGCTCCGATCACGCCGATCCAGTTCCGGGTCGGCTCGTTGTGCGGCCAAACCGCGTGGCTCGGCGCATCCCCCGCGTCGAAACTGATCAGCGCCGTCGCGGTCAGCAGCCACGCGACCGCGAGCGCGAGCCACACGAGGCGGGTCCAGAGAAACCGCCCGTCCAGTTCAGCCGGGGCGGCGTTCTTCTTCGATTTCGATGTGCGCGTACGACCGCGCCGAGGGTTTGCCATAGCCGAGATTATCGGCGGACGAGCCCGGCGCAGCGCAGATTTCGCATCCCCGGAAGCGGGCCACCATCCGGCAGAGCGGGGTGACTTCCCCCTCTATTGGGTAGGTCTGCCCACGATCAACTGTCCGGATGACCGCCCTTGCTCGCGGCGACCCGATCGCGGGTGGGCTCCCCGTCGATCAGGCGCAGGCATCCGCCCGGGTTCTCATCCCTCAGATCGGGGGGCAGCAGGTTCCCCGGTGCGTTCTGGAACGCGACGGGGCGGCACCACCGCTCGAGCGCCATCGGGCCGACGGCGGTCGTGTCCGACCGGTTGCACGCGGGGAAGGGTCCGCCGTGGACGGTCGCGTGCCCGACCTCGACCCCGGTTGTGACGCCGTTGAAGACGATGCGACCCGCGCGCAGAGAGAGGATCGCGACGAGCTCTTCCGCGATGCTGAGGTCCTGCGATGCCAGGAAGACGGACGCGGCGAGCGACCCCTGGATGAGCCCTGCGCAGCGCGCAAGCTCCGCGGGGTTCTCGCATTCGACCACGATCGACGCGGGCCCGAACACCTCTTCGTGCAGCGTGTCATGGCTGAGGAAGGTGTCGGCGTTCGTGCGCAGCAGGACGGGCTTCTCGTGGGTGGGCTTGTCGTCGCTCAGTCGCGCCGAGGCGCCGCGGATCTCCTTGGGATCGCCGACTTCCGTGCGCACACCCGGGAGCGCGAGCAGGGATTCGAGCCTGCTCAGGTAATTCTTGCGGATGCGCGCGGCGAGCATGGGCGTCGGGGGCATCCCGCGGAGTTCGAGGGCGAGGCGCTCGATGAAGGACGCGGCGTGCGATCCCTTGACGACGAAGACCAGGCCCGGGCAGGTGCACTGCTGGCCCGCGTACTGCCCGATCGCGCGCGCCAGGTGCTGCGCGATGCCCACGGGCTCCTTGGACAGGCCCCCGGGGAGGACGAACGCGGGGTTGATCGAACCCATCTCCGCGAAAAAGGGGATCGGGTCGGGGCGGGTGCGCGCGATCTCCGCGAGGGCGGTCCCGCCCCCGAGCGAGCCCGTGAACCCCGCGGCGCGCACGCAGGGGTGCTCGAGCAGTTCGCTGCCGATGTCGCGCTCCCGGTCGCCCCCCGCGTGGAGGAAACTGAACCAGCCGTTGGGGAACGGGGAAGCTCGGACCGCTTCGGCAACGACCTGCGCCGCGATCTCGCCGGTCCCCGGGTGGAGGGGGTGTCCCTTGACGATCACGGGGCACCCCGCGGCGAGCGCCGACGCGGCGTCGGTGCCCATCGTCGAATAGGCGAGCGGGAAGTTGCTGGCGCCGAAGACCGCGACGGGTCCGAGGGGCAGCAGCATGCGCCGCAAGCCGGGCCGGGGAGAGGGCTTGCGCGACGGGTCGGGCGTGTCGATCGCGGGGCGCTGCCACGATCCGTCTTCGATCACATCCGCGAACAGGCGCAGGGTGGAGGTCGTGCGGCCGAGTTCGGAGGACAGGCGGTCTTCCGTCAGGCCCGTTTCCTGCGCGCAGATCTGGATCAGGTCGTCCTCGGCATCCGCGAGGCCCTGGGCGATGGCGCGGAGCAGTTCGGCGCGGTCGGAGGTGGGGATCGCGCGCGCGCTATCGAACGCGCGCCACGCTTCGTTCGCGGCGTCGCTGACCTGGACGCGGGTCGCGGCCTGGAACCGGCTCGGGAGGACGGTGCCGGTCGCCGGATTCCGCGTACTGAACACGACGGTGTTCGCGTCGGGCTCGATCGGTTTGCACGCGATGATCGAGCGGCCTGTCGGGATCCAGCGCACGCGTCCGGGCGGGGTGTCTGTGGTGTCGGATGTGTCGGTCATGGTGCTCAGGATTGGTAGAGGGCGGGGCCGCGCTCGATGCGGGTGCCGGCGGCGGTGCAGACCGCGAACGGGGAACCGTCGGCGCCGGCGCGGATGCTCGCGGACCCGTACGCGCCGTCCTTGCGGAGCGCGTACATGCGGACATTGAAATTGGGCTCGCCGTTCTCGAAGAGCCTGCGTTGCCTTCGGGAGCGATCGACGATCCGTTTCAGGACATTCAGGCACGCGTCGGTGGGGGTGGCGCCGTTGTCCATCTCGCGGACGGCGTCGAACGCGCCGCAGGACTGGATGACCGCTTCTCCGAACCCGGTGGCGCCGGCGCCGCCGACAGCGTTGTCGCAGTACATGCCGGCGCCGACGATCGGGGAGTCGCCCACGCGTCCCGGGATCTTGAATGACAAACCGCTGGTGGTGGTGCATGAGCCCACATCCCCGTTCGCGGTGACCCCCGAGCAGTGGATGGTGCCCCTCGTGAAGGGCAGGCCCGCGGGCCAACCCGGCGGGGGCGGGTCGAAGAACTCATCGGGGCGCACGCCCGACGCGAGGGCGTCACGGGGGAGCAGGTCTTCGAGCGGGTCGCGGCGGCGTGACTGCTCGCCCGCGCCCTTGAGGCGCCCGGGCCCGGGCTCGGTGATGGATTCGACGGGCCAGTCGAGTTGGTCGTCGTCGAGCCAGTCGTCGGCGGGCGTGGCGCGGCGCTTCCACTGCATCCAGAGGCGGCGGGCTTTCTCGGTCAGCAGGTTCTCTTCCGGGAACCCGTGCGCCCGGGCGAATTCGAGCGCCCCTTCCCCGACGAGCAGGCAGTGATCGGTCGATTGCAGCACGCGGAGGGCGACCCTCGCGGGGTGGACGATGTTCTCGAGCGCGGCGACCGCGCCGGCGCGGTGGGTCGGCCCGTGCATCACGGAGGAATCGAGTTGGACGACGCCTCGCTCGTTGGGCAGGCCTCCGAACCCGACGGTGATGTCATCGGGGTCCGCCTCAACGATGCCGACACCCTCGACGACCGCGAGGGTCGGGTCGATGCGGTTGGTGATGCGGTTGTAGGCGAGTCGGACGGTGCGCAGGCCGTTCGCGGAGGCGATGACGGCGGGCCCCCGGTGGGCATCGCCCGGTGTCGCGGGGTCCTGCGCGGGCTGGGCGTGAGCGGTGCGGAGCGAGGCGAACGCCGCGGCGGCGCTCGCGGCGCCCGCGGCGGTGAGGAATCGGCGTCGATCGAGGTGATGCATCCGCGCAGGATACCAATTGCGCGCGAGGGTGATCCCGCGAGGTGTTCTCTCAGACCGGTTCGATCGGCACGGCTCGGTCCGCCTCGGTGCGCCGGCCCCTGTGGAGTTGGCTCGCGAGCATGCCGGCGAACATCACGCCGCAGCCCGCGAGTTCCCACGCGTTGAGCGATTCTCGGAGCAGCAGCACGCCGAAGAGGGCGCCGAAGACGGCTTCGAGGCTCATCAGGACGGCCGCGTGCGCGGGGGGGGCATCGCGCTGCGCGACGATCTGGAGGGTGAAGGCGAGGGCGATCACGAAGATGCCGCTGTAGAGGAGGGGCATCCACCCCGACGCGATGTCGCGGGCGAGATCCGCCGGGCTGGCGGTCTCCCGCAGAAACGACGCGCCGAGCGAGAGGGCCGCGACGGTGACGAACTGGGACCACGCGAGGGCAAGGGGGTCGGCCTTGAGGGCGTAGTGCCCGGTGAGGACGACATGCAGCGCCCACGCGAGGGCGCAGGCGAGGACGAGCCAATCCCCGATCGAGAGGCCCTCGAGCAGGTTGGACCAGGCGTCCGCCTCGCCTCGTGCGAGCATCGCGAGCCCGATGATCGCGAGGGCACCGCCCAGGAGGTGACCCCGCGTGATGGTCTGTCGGAACAGAAGGCCGAGAGCGGGGGTGAGGATGACATAGAGCCCGGTGAGGAACGCGGCGCGGGAGGCCTCCGCGGTGACGATGCCGGTTTGTTGGAGCCCTGCGGCGGCGAACATGACGAGCCCGAGCGCGCCGCCCCCGATGAGTGTGCGGAGCGAGAGGCCTTTCTTTTTTCGGAGAAAGACGGGGCACGCGAGCAGCACGACGCCGATCGCGTAGCGGGCGCCGTTGAACGCGAAGGGGCCCATGTGGTCCATCGCGTCCTTCTGGGCGACGAACCCCGCACCCCAGAGGGCGGCGACGACGAGGAGCATCAGATCGGCACGGACGGCGGCGGTGCGCATGGGGGCGATGGTAGTGGGGGAGCATCGCGACGAGTGGGATCCGGTATCCTCAACGACTGGGCCGAATAGTGAAAGGACGGGCAGGGCGATGCACAGCAGAATCGTGAACGCGGTGCTTTCGAGAGTCGTCGCGGTTGCGCTGAGCGCGCTCGTTGTCGCGCCGGTCTTCGCGGCCGACCCGATGATGCCGGCGGGCGTGCGGAGCGCGGACGCGGCGTTGCTGGAGGGCACGCCGCTGGAGGTGCTCGCGCCGTACATCGGTGACTGGGAGGTGAGCACGGCGTGGTCCAACGGCATGGACCTTTGGGCGAGGAACGAGTACCGCGTGCTGATGGGCGGGTCGTTCGTGGATGTGCTGACCTGGGCGCGCGACGGGGACGGGGCGCCCTATCTCCGGTATTACACCGTGTACCGGTGGGATCCCGAGACCGAGTCGATCATCGCGCGCGGGTTCCAGAGCGACGGGTCGAGCGAGGCCCTCACGCTCGAGCCCGCGGAG
Organism: Phycisphaerales bacterium UBA7812; assembly: GCA_002480345.1. GTDB lineage: Bacteria > Planctomycetota > Phycisphaerae > Phycisphaerales > UBA1924 > UBA1926. The sequence continues at coordinate 30,060 of DLBY01000122.1, forward strand.
GGCGGCGGGTTCGTGACAGAATGGGGTGCGTATCCCGCCAAGATCCGGCAGCGCGTGGGCGTGGTCGAGGGCGACGCGTACCGCTGGCGGGTGTGGATGCTTCCCGCGGCGGACGCGGACGCGGTCGAGATGATCGACGCGCGGTGGGAGCGGCGGGAAGGCGCGCGGGAGGAGGAGGAGGCGATGATGGCGCACGAGCCGGGACCGCCGCGGGGTGCGTACCCGATCGACAGCGGGCTGTTCGTCGGGACGGGCGAGGCCTGCCGGTCGTTCAGCGTGGACGGCGTCATCGGCGCCCCGGCGTCTCGGATCTTCTCGCTGCTGACCACCGAGGACGGGCTGCGCGAGGTGTACGGGATCGACAGCCGGGTCGAGCTGCGCGTCGGCGGGCCGTACGAGTGGTACTTCCTCGATGAGAACCCCTACGGCACGAAGGGGGGCGAGGGGAACCAGGTGCTCGCGTGGGTGCCCGACAAGACGCTGGTGGTGAGCTGGAATGCGCCGCCCGAGCAGCCCGAATCGCGAGCGAAGCGGACCTGGGTGGTGATGTCGCTCGATGAGCGAGACGACGGTGCGACCGCGCTCACGATCACGCACGCGGGCTTCGGCGACGGGGAGCACTGGGACGAGACGAGGGCGTATTTCGAGGCGGCGTGGCCTCGGGTGATCGCGGCGCTGAGGGCGGCGGCGGAGAAGTAGCGCGGGCTGCGCTTATTCCGCCTTGCGGAGCCATTCTGCTTCGACGCCTTCGAGTTCTGTTTTCAACTCGTCGCGCTCGGTGGTCAGGGCGTTCGCCCTGTCGATCTCGGTCCAGATGTCGGGGTCGTCGAGGGCCTTGTCGATCTCGGCGATGCGCTGCTCGAGGAAGGCGATCTTTTCCTCGAGTTGCTCGATCCGCATCCACGACCACTTGCTCTTCCTGGGTTTGGTCGCGGTGCTTGTCGAGTTTGATGCATCGGGAGCGCTCCCCCGTCGCTCACGCTCCGGGCTCTTGGGTGAGTCGCTGACCTTTCCCTTTGTTGAGCGCGGCTTCGGCGTGTCGCTGCGTCGCTGTGTGGCGGTGGTCTGCGCTTCCTGCTTCGCGTGCCACTCGCTGTAATTCCCGTTGAAGGCTCGGGCGTTGCCCGCGCCGTCGAGGACGATGAGCTGGTCGCAGCAGGCGTCGAGCAGGGCTCGGTCGTGGCTGATGAGGATGAGCGTGCCGTCGAAGAGCGCGTCGTTGCGCTCACCTTCCTTCGGGAGGCGCAACGCCTCCTCGAGGCGCTCGGCGCTGGGGATGTCGAGGTGGTTGGTGGGCTCGTCGAGGACGAGCACATTCTTCGCGCTCGCCATCAGCCCCGCGAGGGCGGCCCTCGCCCGCTCGCCCCCGCTCAGCAGGCCCAGTTCCTTCTCCTGCGACTCGCCGCTGAAGAGGAACGCGCCCGCGAGGTTGCGCGCCGCTTGCTCGCTCAGGGGCTGGTCGGGGCACTCGTTGCGGACGATCTTCTGGAGGTATCGCACGACGGTAAGGTCGGGGTCGATCGCCTCGTGGCTCTGCCGGAAGTAGCCCACGGACAGCTTGGTGCCCAGCGAAACAGTCCCGGCGTCGGGCTCCATCTCCCCCAGCAGGCAGCGGACGAGGGTTGTTTTCCCGGCGCCGTTGGGGCCCAGGATGCCCCAGCGCTGCCCCCGCTCGATGGAGAGGTCGAGGTCGTGGAAGAGCACGCGGGTCGAGCCGTCCTCGTTGGGGTAGGCCTTGCGCAGGCCGCGCACATTCGCGACGATGTCGCCCGTCCGCTCGGCCTTGGGCAGTTCGAGCTTCATCGAGGCGCTGTTCAGGGGGCGCTCGATGGTGAGCGTCGCCTTCTCGCGCTCGAGGCGGCTCTCGCGGCCCCGCGCCTGCTTGGCGCGTTGGCCCGCCTTGTACTTGCGGATGAAGGCCTCTTCCTGACGGAACTTGGTCTGCTGGTTCTCCCACGCGCGGCGCTGCGCCTCGAGACGCTCCGCTCTCAGTTTGCGGAAGTCGCGGTAGTTGCCCGGGTATTCGATCAGGCGTCCGCCCTGGTTGGGGATGGGTTCGACTTCGATGATCCGGCTCACGACCGCGTCGAGCAGGTACCGGTCGTGGCTGATCATCAGCACCGCGCCGCGGAACTCGCTGGTGAGGAATTCCTCGAGCCAGAGCCTGCCCTGGATATCGAGGTGGTTGGTGGGCTCGTCGAGCAGGAGGATGTCGGGTTTACCGAGCAGGATCTTCGCGAGCGCGAGGCGGGCACGCTGGCCCCCCGAAAGCCCGGTGACCGGCACGCCGAACTGTGCGTCGACGAACCCCAGCCCGTGCAGGACGATCTCGACCTTGTGGCGCGTCGCGAGCCCGCCCGCGGCGTCGATCTTCTTCTCGATCGACTCCTGCCGGCGGAGCAGCTTGTCGAGCGTCTCGCCCTCCGCGCCCGCCATCGACTCGAAGACCTCGTGCAGTTCCGCCTCGAGTTCGTCGATATGGCTGAACGCGGCCTGGGCCTCGTCGAGGAGCGTGCGGGTGCCGTCGAACTCGGGTTCCTGCGCGAGGTACGCGGCGCTGGCGCCCCCCTGCAGGACGACCTGCCCCGCATCGGGCTTGAGGGCGCCCGTCAGCACCTTGAACAGGCTGGATTTGCCGCACCCGTTGCGCCCGACCATCCCGACCCGCTCGCCGGGCTCGACGGAGAGCGAGACCCCGTCGAGGATGCGGCGGTCGCCGTAGGCGAGCTCGATGTTGGTGGCGGCGAGGATGGGCATTGTTCGGTATGCTTGTCGCGGTGTTCGGGTGGTGCAATCGTCCGTCCATCGGAAGGGAAGACTGCGATGACGGAGCGTACGCGTTTGAAGTGGGCGGCCGCGATGGTGCTGACGGTACTCGTCGTTGCCGGGATCGTCGCCATCGTGCTCGCATATCCGTGGTTTGCGGTCTCGGTCATCGGGTTGAGGGAGGAATGTGAAGCCGGCGCGTTCGGCGATCAGTTCGGCGCGGTGAACGCTCTTTTCTCAGGGCTTGCCTTTGCGGGTGTGATCATCGCGATCGCTCTGCAACTCCAGGAGCTTCGCTATCAGAGGCGAGATCTTTCGCTGACCCGGACCGTGCTTGAGCAGCAGGAGGCCGAGTTATCCCGCCAGGCGAAGGTGATGCAGCGACAGAGCTTCGAGGACTCTTTCTTCCATCTTCTCGATCTGTTCCGGCAGTCTCGGGACGACCTGGTGTGGGAGAAACGAGAGATTCGCATCGAGGACGGCGAGGTGCGGGTCAAACGCCGGGATTCGAGGCTGACCGGCTCCCAGGCGATCAACCAGACCTATGTGGACTTCACGCGCTATTTCAGGCGTGTCAACGAGGTGCGTCCGGAGACGAGCCTTGCGGACATCGTTGATACTTTCTTCGATAATCACATGTCGGCCGTGTACGCCCAGTACTTCCGGATCCTCTACCACGCGTTCAAATACCTCAGCGAGTTTTCGGATTTCGAGATCGATCCCGCGACCAAGTACCGCTATGCGCGGATCGCGCGGGCGCACCTCTCGAACGCTGAAGTTCTGCTGCTGAGTTACAACTGCATCGGGACGGTCGGGGGTCGGAAGTTCGCGGCGCTCTACCGGGAGTTCCGCCTCGGGGATAATCTTCCGAAAGACCACCTGATCGTGCGCTCACATGTTGATTCGCTTCTGGATCACTGAAAGGACCGTGCTGTGCGAGCACTCGTCATCACCGAACAGGGCGACCCCGTTGCGCCGAATGTGATCCACGCGACCGACTTCGAGGACCCCGGGCCGCCCGAGGCGGGGGAGGTGCGCCTGAAGATGCTCGCCAGCGCCCTGAACCACCTCGACCTCTGGGTGGGTCGGGGCGTGCCGGGGCTCGAGCTCGATTACCCGCGGGTCGGGGGCTGCGACGGGTGCGGCGAGGTTGTCGAAGTGGGCGAGGAGGTCGACAAGGCATGGATCGGGCGGCGGGTGATCGTCAACGCGGCGATCGACACGCCGGCGGATGTTCATCCCGACGACCCGACGGGCTCGACGCTCGCGCCGAACTACGAGCTGCTGGGCGAGCACCATTCACCGGGCACGCACACGGAGTTCTTCAACTGCCCGGTCGAGCAGGTCGCGGATGTGGGCGACGCGGATCCCGCGGAAGCCGCGGCGTTCGGGCTCACCTTCCTCACTGCGTACAGCATGATGCGCACGAAGGCGGACCTGCTGCCTGGGCAGAGCGTGCTGATCACGGGGATCGGGGGCGGCGTGGCCCTCGCGGCGCTGTCGATCGCGACGCACCTGGGGTGCCGCGTCTGTGTGACGAGCCGGCACGAGTGGAAGCTCGAGCGAGCGCTGGAGCTGGGCGCCGACCACGCGGTGCTCGACGAGGGCGAGGACTGGTCGCGCGAGGTGCGGAAGTGGACCCGCAAGCGGGGCGTCGACCTTGCGGTCGATTCGGCCGGGAAGGCGACGCACCTGTGGTGCATCAAGTCGCTGGCGCGGGGCGGGGCGTATGTCACGCCCGGCTGCACGAGCGGGCCCGATGCGACGACCGACCTCGCGCGGATCTTCTGGAACCAGTTGCGGATCTTCGGTTCGACCATGGGCTCGGTCGACGATTTCGCGGAGGTGACCAGCCTCTACCGCACCGGGTCCTACACCCCGGTGATCGACTCGGTGCACGACGCGGCGGACGGGCGCGGGGCGTACGAACGCCTGGAGTCGGGCGAGCAGTTCGGGAAGGTGGTGATCAAGTGGGACGCGTGAGGCGGGCCGGTCGCGCCGCGCTGCTCGCGTCGGCGGGGGTGTTGTCCGCGTGCGCGAGCGAGGGAGGCTCGCGCGACACACGGGCCAACCCGCTGGGGCTGCCCGATCACTTCCGTTCGGCGGAATCGCTCACGGCGCACGGGATGGTGACGGTGCTGCTTTCGATGTGGCACGACGCCGCGGCTCGGGGCGACTTTGATGCGTATTTCTCGAAGATGACCCCCGACGCGGTCTTCTTGGGGACCGACCCGGGGGAGCGATGGTCGCGCGCCGATTTCGAGGCGTTCGCGCGTCCCCACTTCGACGGCGTCGAGGCGTGGACCTACGAAGCGCTCGAGCGGCATGTGATCGTGGGGCCCGGTGACGATCCGTCGGTTGCGTGGTTCGACGAGGTGCTGTGGAACGAGAAGTATGGACGCTGCCGCGGGACAGGCGTGGCGCGAAGGGGTGACGGAGGAGCGTGGCGGATCGCGCACTACAGCCTGAGCTTCCTGGTCCCGAACGACAAGGCGGGGTCGGTGATGGACGCGATCGGCCCGCAGCCGCGTCCCGCAGCCGACTGACGCCCGAGAACCCGGTTTCGGGCGGATTGTGAAGGATCGGGGGCGCAATCGTCCGCCGTGCTGCGCGCGAACGCTGGCCTCGCGAGTGATCGGACCCGATGCTTCCCTGTGAAGGGAGGCGCACCATGCCCGCCCTCTTTGGTCCGATGCTCGCAACTTCTTCTCCCGACGGCCTCGCGGCGTGGCGCGCGGTGGTGGGGGAGTTCCGGCGCACCGTCGAGGACCCGCTCGCGGGGTGGCCCGTCATCGTCGGCATCGCGATCGGGATCGCGGTCATCTGGGTCAACATCCGCGTGGCGCGGGCCCTGCTCGCGTCGCTGGATGCGCACGCCCATCACGGCGGGCCCGATCCCGTCGATCACGCCCGCTGACCGCCGGATCCGTGGTAGGCTGTTTGGCGGCGGTTGTTCGACGCCGAGAGGAGCCGCACGCATGGCGTCGATCACCGTCGAGAAGCACATCAACGCGCCCATCGAAACCGTGTTCGCAAAGGCGAGCGATGTCCGCAACTGGGCGGAGCAGGTCGAGGCGATCACGAAGATCGAGGTGCATGCCGACGGGCCCGTCGGGAACGGCACGCGCTTCACCGAGACCCGCGTGATGTGGGGCAAAGAGGCGAGCGAGACGATGACCTTCGCGGATTTCGACCCGCCCAACGGGTTCACGCTGCTCGCGAGCAGCCACGGCACCGACTATGTCTCGACGCACCGATTCGAGCCGGAGGGCGACGGCACGAAGATGACCCTCCGTTTCGAGAGCACCCCCCGGACGCTGGGCGCGAAGCTGATGGGCGTGATGTTCGCGTTCATGAAGAAGAGCGTGTGCGGGATGCTCGAGAAGGACATGGACGATCTGGCGAGCGCATGCGAGACGGACGCGTCCGGCGCCGCGTGAGCGATCCGATCAGGCATCGCCCAGCGCCCCGAGCAGCGTCGCCTCGTCCCACACCTCGATGCCCAGCGCGTTCGCCTTGTCGAGCTTGCTGCCCGCCTTCTCGCCCGCGATGACGAGGTCGGTGTTCTTCGAGACCGAGCCCGTGACCTTGGCGCCGAGGTTCTCGAGCTTCTCCTTGAGTTCCGGTCGGTCGAACGAGGCGAGCGTCCCGGTCAGCACGACGGTCTTTCCCGCGAAGGGGCTGCCGCCGACGCCGGGGTGTTCGTCCGGGGCGCGGTAGTCCCGGCTGGTCAGATCGACCCCCACGGCGACGAGGTCGTCGAAGGTCTTGCGCGCCGCCTTGCTGTGCAGATAGGCGTGCACGACGGGCGCGGTGTCGCGACCGAGCCCCGTTTCGTAGTCCGCTTCGAGCTTGTCGGGCGATCCGCTGATGCGCGCCCGCTCCTTCGACGACATCGTGTTGAACGCCTTGGGCATCAGCTTCTCGACCGGCGCCTCCAGCAGCGTGTCGAGATCGGGGAAGACCCGCGCGAGGGCCTTCGCGGTCGAGGTGCCGACATGCCGGATACCAAGCCCGCCCAGCACCCGCGCAAGACCCCGCGATTTCGCGGCCTCGATCCCGCGGAGCATGTTTTCGAGTTTCTTCTCCCCCATGCGATCGAGCGCGAGCAAAGCGTCGCGATGCTCGCCCAGACGGAAGATGTCCGCGAATCCCTTCAGGGGGACGGGCGTGTCCGAGCCCGCGGTCGCGAGGATCTGGTCGATCGTCTGCTCGCCCAGCCCGTCGATGTCCATCTGGTTGCGTCCGACGAACCAGACGAGCTTCTCGCGCAGCTGGGCGGGGCACTCCGGGTTGACGCATCGCCTGGCGGTCTCGTCCTCGGGGTCGAAGCCGTCGCCCGGTCGGAAGACGGCGCCCGTCGCGGTCTCGATCTCGACATCCCCGTCGCACACCGGGCAGGCGGACGGGGGCGTGATCTCGCTGGCGTCACCCGGACGCTGCGCGAGCACGGGCTCGACGACATAGGGGATGATCTCGCCCGCCTTCTCGACGAGCACCGTGTCCCCGACGCGGATGTCCTTCTTGCGGATCAGCCCGAAGTTGTGCAGGGAGGCGTGGCGCACCGTGGTCCCCGCGAGCAGGACGGGCTCCATCACCGCCCTCGGCGTGATCTTGCCCGTCTTCCCGACCTGGAACTCGACCGCGTCGAGGCGCGTGGGCTTTCGCTCAGCGGCGAACTTGTAGGCGATGATCCACCGAGGGCTTTTGCTCGTCGCCCCCAAGGCGTCCTGACCGGCGAACGAGTCGACGCGCACGACCATCCCGTCGGTGTCGTAGTCGAGCGCGTGCCGCTCACGCTCGAACGACTCGATCGCGTCGAGGATCCCGTCCGCGTCGCTCGCCTCTATTGCGTGGGGGCTGACTGGCACGCCCATCGCGGCGATCCTCTCGCGGAACTCGCTGTACGACGCCGCGAAGCCGTCCGAGACCGCGCCCCGCCCGTGGGCGATGAACCGGAGGCGGCGCTCCGCGATCGCCTTGGGATCCAGTTGCTTGATCGTCCCGGCGCAGGCGTTGCGGGGATTCATGAACGGGTCGAGCCCGCCCGCCTCTCGTTCGGCGTTGATGCGCTCGAATTCCGGGCGCGGGATGAAGACCTCGCCCCGGATCTCGAGGACCTCGGGCGGCGCCGCCTCGCCCTGCAGGCGCAGGGGGATCGCACGGATGGTGCGGGCCGCGTGCGAGACATCGTCTCCCTTCTCGCCGTCGCCCCGCGTCAGGGCGCGGACGAGGCGACCCTCTTCGTATCGCAGCGAGAGCGCGACGCCGTCGATCTTGGGCTCGCAGACGAACCGCGTCCCGTCGTCCGGTGCGCTCGGTGCGAAGAGACCGGAGTCGTCCCCGTCCTCGTCGTCCGCGCGACCGAGGCTCTTGTGGACTCGCGCGATCCACGCCCGCACCTCGTCGGCGCTGTAGGTGTTGTCGATCGAGAGCATCGGCACGGCGTGGGCGACGGTCTCGAAGCCCTCGATCGGCTCGCCCCCGACGCGCTTCGTCGGGCTGTCGGGGGCGTCGAGTTCGGGGTGCTGCGCCTCAAGGTCCGCGAGTTCGGCGAGCAGGTCGTCGTACTCGCGGTCCGACATGATCGGCGACGCGTCCGCGTAATACGCCCGGTTCGCCCGGCGCAGCAGCGACCGCAGCGATTCGATCCGTTCGCTCGTGTTCTTCCCGCTCGATGGGGTCTCCGGATCCGGCACGGGGCGAGTGTATGATCCCCCGCCCATGACCAGCGACGGCCTCGCACGCATCATCGACGGGAAAGAACTCGCCCGCATCGAGCGGGAGGGCATCGCCGCGCGCGTCCGTTCGCTCCGCGCCGTGGGGGGCATCGCCCGCCTCGATGCGGTGCTGGTCGCTTCGGAGGCCTCCGGCACAGGCGGCGCGAGGGTCTACGCCGAGAACCAGGCGAAGACCTGCAACGCGCTGGGGATCGAGTACCGCCTCCACGAATTGCCCCCCGGGACGGGCGAGGGTGATCTGCTCGGGCTCATCGACGATCTGAACGCTGACGAGGGCGTCCACGCGATCATGGTCCACATGCCCCTGCCGGAGGGGTTCGATCAGCACCAGGTCAAGAGCCGGATCCACCCGGGCAAGGATGTCGAGGGTGTCAACCCCTCCAACATCGGCAACATCGTGTACGGGCGATCATCGTTCGCGCCCTGCACCGCCCTCGCGACGATGAAGCTCATCGACTCGACGGGCGAGAGCCTCCGGGGCAAGCGGGCCGTCGTCATCGGGCAGAGCCACACCGTGGGCAAACCGATCGCGGCCCTGCTGATGACGCGGGACGCGACCGTCATCAGCGCGAACAAGTGGTCGCTGGGCCTGCCCGACCTGGCGCGGACCGCGGACATCCTCGTCGCCGCGGCGGGCAAGGCGGGCCTTGTGACGCCCGACTGGATCCACCCCGGCGCGATCGTGATCGATGTCGGGGTGAACCGCATCACCGACGAATCGGGCAACCGGCGCGTGGTGGGGGATGTCGTGTTCGACCAGGCCCGGCGCGTCGCGGGGTGGATCAGCCCCGTCCCGGGCGGGGTGGGCCCGATGACCGTCGCGGTGCTGCTGGGCAATGTCGTAGAGGTCGCGGAGCGGTGGGCGCAACGCGAAAACGAGGATTCGGTGCTCTTCGACGCGCGGAACGGGGACGGTTGACACCCCGGAGGGCGGGGTCTTGAATCACTCGGCCGATGCCGGTGCGCGTGCATCCCGTCGGCGTCGGGCTCGTCGAGCCCGCCGGTGCCCGGAACCGACGCTCGCGCGGGATGCCCCGTGCGAGACCTGAGGAGTTCGCTGTGACCACGCTCGCCTTTATGCCCGGCCACTGGGAATGGCTCATCATCGGGATCGTGATGCTGCTTCTGTTCGGGAGCCGCCTGCCCTCCGTCGCGCGGAGCATCGGCGATGCGCTCCGTGAGTTCAAGAAGGGCGTGCACGACATCAGCGACGATGTGAAGACCCCGCCTCGCTCGCAGCAGTCGCAGAGCTACTCGTCCGCGAAGCCCCCCCTCACCTCGGGCGGGACCGACGAGCGGGTGAGCCACGGATCGCAGAGCGAGCCCGCGGAACCGGTCGAATCCAAGCCTGAGTGATCCGGCGCAACGACCCCGGGGTCATCCGAGGCTCGGTTCCGGGCGTGGCACCGAGCCGAGGACCGCACACCGATCCACACTTGCTGATCGTCAGGTGTTACCGACCGTGAGATCGGTGCCCCCCGCGATCCGCTCGGCCGCCATCTTCTCCCACCCGCTCCCGAGTTCGCCCTCGGGATCCGGCGGGACGATGTCGACTTTCTTTTCACCCAGTTTCGCCTCGCCCGAGCGGACGCGGTCTTGGAAGGTCTTGCACTCCGCGAGCAGACGGTCAAGGATCTCCGTCTCGGGGACCGTCGCGACCCGCTCGCCCTGCACATAGATGATGCCCTTGCGGTCGCCCGCGAAGACCGCGACATCCGCGCCCTCTGCCTCGCCCGGCCCGTTGACGACGCAGCCCATCACCGCGACCTTCATCGGGACCTCGATGTTGTCCGCGAGGGTCCGGCGCACATCCTGCGTGAGCGTGAACAGGTCGACCTGGATCCGCCCGCAGGTGGGGCAGGCGATCAGTTCCGCCCCTTTCCGCTCCCGCAGACCCAGCGAATAGAGAAGTTCGAGCCCATCCTCGACCTCGTAAACGGGATCGCTCGCGTAGGAAATCCGGATCGTGTCCCCGATCCCGTTCGCGAGCAGGGTGCCCAGCGCGACGACGGAGCGGATGCACCCCGTCTCCTTGGGCCCCGCGTGGGTCACACCCAGGTGCAGCGGGTGGTCGAACCGCTTGGAGATCTCTGTGTACGCGTCGATGACGAGCGTCGCGTCCATGCTCTTGGCGCTGATCGCGATGTCCTCGAAGTCCTCCGCGTAGAAGATCTCGAGGTACTCCTCGAGTTTCGCGATCATGATCGCGAGCATGTACCCGTGCTTGTGGTCGCTAAAGAACGCGCCGAGTTCCTTGGCGCGCTTCTGCTTGTCCTTGCGCTCGATGATCGAGCCCTCGTTGACGCCCACGCGGATCGGGATGCGGCCGTTCGGCCCGTTCGCCCCGCTCTTGCACGCGTTGATGACCTCGCGGACCTGGTCGCGGTCGGAGATGTTCCCCGGGTTGAGGCGGATCTTGTGCACCCCCGCCTCGACGGCCTCGAGCGCCCGCTTGAAGTGGAAGTGCACATCCGCGACGATCGGGACCGTCGTCTGCGCGAGGATCTCGGGCAACGCCTCGGTGTCCTTCTTCTCGGGCACCGCAACGCGGACCACATCCGCCCCCGCGGCGGTGAGCTTGTGGATCTCCGCGACGCATTTGTCGATCTCGTGGGTGTACCCCGCGGTCATCGTCTGCACCGAAACCGGGGCGTCACCGCCGACGCGGACCAGGCCGGTCCGCTCGTCGCCGAGCACAATCTGTCGAGTGGGTCGTCGCGGCTGCATGGTCACCAAGCGTAGTGGGGTCCGACGGACGCGGACGGTTCGCGGTTCGCGCCGCGGCCCCCTTTGCGGGAGTTCTGCCTAGATTTCGCCGCCCCGGCCGCGCCGGATGACAACAATTCTCCGGAAACCCGCGACGGATCCTGCGATGATCGCGAAACATCCGATCGCATCTTCCGAACCATGCCGGTTGTAGACGCCTGCGGCGTCCCGGCGTGCATTCCGGTTCGCGCCCCGTGCGTCCGTCGGGTCGGAGAGGGAAGAGTTGGCAGAAAAGGGCCGGCACGGGTCCGGGATGGGGGCTCTCGCGTGTGGAAGTGGATCCTGCTGCTGGTCGTCGTCTTCGCGCTCGCGATCGGGGCGGGCGTGTTCGCGTTCACCCAGGCGGGGATGGGGGACGGTGCCTCCTTCGATTTTTCGTTCGGTCGCGGGTCGGGTGATGGGGTCGGCAAACCGGTCCGCGTCGAGCCCGCGGCGACGGGGGACCTCATCCGCACCGTCTCCGCGCCGGGGTCGATCGAGCCCCAGACGCTGGTGCAGATCTCCAGCCAGGTGAGCGCCAAGGTGCTCGCGGTCCCCTTCCGCGAGGGCGAGACGGTGGGCAAGGATGAGGTGATCCTGCGTCTCGATCCCCAGAACCTCGTCGCCCAGCTCGACAGCGCCAGGGCGAGCCTGCGGAGCGAGGAAGCCCGCCTCGATGGCGCGAAGGCGGACCTGATCAACGCGCGCCTCGCCTACGAGCGCCTCCAGCAGCTCGTCGAGACGGGCGATGCGCCCCAGAGCGAACTCGACGCCGCGGAGGCGACCTACCTCCGCGCCCGCTCCCAGCAGAAGGTCATCGAGGCCTCGATCCAGATCGCCCAGGCGAACATCGACCGCGTCGAAAAGGACCTCGAGAACACCGTCATCGCCAGCCCCATCGACGGCACCGTCATCGCGATGAACACCGAGGTGGGCGAGACCGTGATCGTGGGCACGACCAACACCCCCGGCTCGGTCGTCATGGAGATCGGCGACCTCGCGAGCATGATCGTCAAGGCCCAGATCGACGAGACGAACATCGCCCCCGTCGAGGTGGGCCAGGCCGCGACGGTGTTCATCAACGCCTACGACGACGAAGAGTTCCGCGGTCGCGTCGTCAAGATCGGCCGCAAGCGGCAGGTCTCGTCGTCGGGGACCGGCTTCTTCGTGGTGGAGATCGCCCTCGAGCTCGAGGAGGGTCGCACCCTGCTGAGCGGTCTGACCGCGAGCGTCGATATCGAGGTCGAGCCCTTCTTCGATGTCGTGAAGGTGCCCAGCCAGGCGGTGCTGGACCGCCGGGTCGAGGACCTGCCCACCGAGTTCCGCGACCACCCGCTGATCGACCGCGAGAAGACTTTCACGACCGTCGTCTACCGCATGATCGAGGGCAAGTCGGTCGTCACCCCCGTCCGCGTGGGCCCCAGCGACCTGACCGACACCGTGATCGAGGAGGGCCTCGACGCGGGGGAGATCATCGTCGTCGGGCCCTACCGCGAGCTCGAGGGCCTCAAGCACGACCAGGCGATCCGCGACGAAACGATCGATCTCGACGAAGCAGGCGACGCGGGACCGGACGACCCAGAGGCCGAGGAGGGCGAGCCTGCCCCCGAGGACGAGAACGAGCAGGCGGGCGACGGGGGCACCGTCGCCGCATCCGAGGAAGAGCCCGCCGCGTCTGACGGCTGACCCGTCCCACCGCCCCGCAGGAGACCCCCGCGTGACGATCGAGGTCCGCAATCTCGAGAAGGTCTACAAGATGGGCGAGGAGCGTGTGCGCGCCCTCGACGGGGTGAGCCTGACCATCGAGCCGGGCGAGTTCGTCGCGATCATGGGCGCCTCGGGCTCAGGGAAGAGCACGCTGATGAACATCCTGGGCTGCCTCGACCAGCCCACCGCGGGGCAGTACATCCTCAGCGGCAAGCCCACCCACAAGATGGGCATGGGGCGCCTCGCGAAGGTCCGCAACGAGGAGATCGGGTTCATCTTTCAGTCGTTCGAGCTGCTCAGCCGCGCGACGGCGCTCGCGAATGTGAAGCTCCCGATGCTCTACAGCCGCCGGCACATGTTCAGCGCGACCCGCCGCGCCAAGCACGCGCTGCAGCGCGTGGGCCTGGGCGACCGGATGACGCACCGCCCCAACCAGCTCTCGGGCGGTCAGCGCCAGCGTGTCGCGGTGGCGCGCGCCCTGGTGAACGATCCCGCGATCCTGCTCGCCGACGAGCCGACGGGGAACCTGGATACGAAGACCACCGCGGAGATCATCAACCTGTTCACCGAGCTGCACGAGCAGGGGCAGACCATCGTGATCGTCACCCACGAGGAGGATGTCGCGGGCCACGCCCAGCGGATCGTCCGCCTCCGGGACGGCAAGATCATCAGCGATTGCCCGACCGAGGACGACGCGGTCCACAGCCAGTGGCTGCACTCCGTCGCCGGCGCCGTCGCGAAAGCCGCGGACAAGTCAGGGAAACCCCGCGTCCCGGCCCCCGCGGCTCCCGATCCGGGGGGCGATGCCGAGCCCGCGGCTGTCGGCTCGCCCGAGGGCGGGTCGCCCGGAGAGGAGGGCGAAGCATGAACGCGCTGCTCGCGGTCCCCGCGTGGTTCCTCCGCTTGTTCTTCCAGACCATCCCGCTTGCGCTGGGGCAGGTGTGGGCCAACAAGGTGCGCGCGCTGCTGACCGCGCTGGGCATCATCATCGGCACCTCCGCGGTCATCGCGGTCGTCGGCGGGCTCACCGGCATGAAGGACTTCGTGCTGGGTGAGTTCGAGACCTTCGGCGCGCGCAAGATGTGGGTCTGGGGGCAGGTGCCCGACAGCAAGGAGACCGTCCTCAGCTGGAACGATGTCAAGATGACCGCCTACGAGGCGCACCTCATCCTCGATAACGCGCCCTCGATCGCCTCGCTCAGCCCGATCTGCGGGACCTCCGAGACCATCGCGTTCGGGAAGAAGTCGCGCATCGGGGTCCGCGTCGAGGGGATCTGGCCCGAGTGGCACGAGATCGAGGACCGCGATGTGATCTTCGGGCGTCGCCTGAGCCGGATTGACATCGAGGAGAAGCGGCAGGTCTGCCTGATCAACGAGCAGGCGATCGAGGAGCTCAACCTCGACCGCGACCCGACGGGCGACTTCCTGCTGGTGGGCAACCGCCGCTTCCTGATCATCGGGGTTCTGGAGACCAAGGAGGCCTCCGCGATGTTCGGCGGGGGTGAGTCGCAGACGGAGCTGTTCATCCCCTTCGAGACCTCGAAGATGATGAACCCCTACACCGGGACCTACTTCGTGATGCAGGTCGCCGAGCCGACCGATGCCCGACCGATCGACGAGATCGCCGCGGATGCGCGCGCCGAGGTCCGCTTCATCCTCCGCACCCACCGGGGCCTCTCGGGGGACGAGGAGGACACCTTCGGCATCCAGCAGCTGCAGAACCTCATCACGCAGTTCAACGCGCTCGCCGCGGGCATCAGCGTGGTCGCCCTCGTCGTGGTCAGCATCTCGCTGCTGGTGGGGGGGATCGGGATCATGAACATCATGCTGGTGAGCGTCAGCGAGCGCACGCGCGAGATCGGCCTGCGGAAGGCGCTGGGCGCCCAGCCCGTGGTGGTGCTCGTCCAGTTCCTCGTCGAGGCCGTCGTGCTCTGCCTGGTGGGCGGGCTGATCGGGCTCGCCCTGGGCATGGGCGCCGTCACCGCGCTCAAGCACATGCCGAATTTCCAGATCGAGCAGGCGTCCGTCCCGAGTTGGGCGATCACCCTGGCGCTGGGCTTCAGCGCCGCGGTGGGGGTCGTCTTCGGTATGCTCCCGGCGATCAAGGCCGCTCGCCTCAACCCCATCGACGCGCTCCGCCACGAGTGAGCCGCGCGCCCCAATCAGAGGAAGACCACCCGTGGGCATCCGCGACACCGTTCCCGCCGCCGCACTGTCCCTCGCCTCGCTCGTCCTGCTGACGGGGTGCCAGGGCGGGCCCCTGTTCCAATCCGAGAAGGACCTCGATCGGCGCGTGAGCGTCGCGAGGCTCCGCTCGATCAACACGCTCGCGCTCGAGCAGCGGGCGAGCGGGACCGCCGCCCCCGAGCCCGTCACGGATCCGGTCGCGCTGGAGCGCGCGCGCGAGCGCTTCGCGAACGCCGACCGCATCGATCTCTCGGTCGAGGAAGCGCGAGCGGCGGCGCTCGCCAACAACCTCGACCTGACGGTCTCGCTGATCGCGCCGACGATCAACAGCGAAGAGATCAACGAGGAGCAGGGGCGCTTCGATGCGCTGCTGTTCGCGAACGCTCGGTACATCAACCAGGACGACGCGTCGGTGCTCCAGACCGAGGCGAACCAGGCGACGCGGTGGTTCATCACGCCCGGGATTCGCGTCCCGCTCCGGACGGGCGGGCAGGCCGAGGTGCGGGCCCCGCTCACCAGGGCCCAGACGGACAACCCGTTCCAGCCCCTGAACCCGGCGTACACGACCGACCTTGAGTTCAGCCTGAGCCACAACCTGCTCCGCGGCGCGGGTCGGCGGGCAAACTCGCTGGCGATCAAGGTCGCGGACCTGAACCGCCAGCAGTCCGAGGCGCGGGCGAAGCTCGAGATCATCACCCAGCTCGCGAACGCGGAGCGGGCGTACTGGCGTCTGTACGCCGCCCGACAGGCCCTGGATGTGCGTGCGCGGCAGTACGACCTCGCGACCGAGCAGCTCGCGCGCGCCCAGCGTCGGTTCCGCGCCGGCGCCGTCGCGGAGGTCGAGGTCGCGCGCGCCGAGTCGGGACTCGCGGACCGCGTCCGCGACATCATCGTGGCGCAGAACAATGTGCTGCTCGCGCAGCGCGCGCTCAAGCAGGTCGTCAACATGCCGGGCCTCGAGGTCGGCACCCCCCAGCACATCGTGACGATGAGCGACCCCGACCCGGTCTATTACGAACTCGACGCGCAGGCCCTCGCGGACGAGGCGATGGACGCGCGCATGGAACTGCTCGAACTCGAACTCCAGATCGCCAGCGACGAGGCGGTCGAGGCCGTGCGCCGCAACGAGGCCCTCCCCCTCGTCACCGCGGACTTTCTCTACCGCATCAACGGCCTGGGGGGCGAGTTCACCGAGGCGCTGAATCTCGCGAGCGAGAACCGGTTCGAGGACTGGCAGCTCGGGCTCAACGCGGAGATCCCGATCGCCAACACGCAGCGGAAGGCGGCGATCCAGCGCGCGGTGCTCAGCCGCCTGCAGCGCCTCGCGACGCGCGACGCGAGGCGGCTCTCGATCCGCCAGCAGGTGCTCGACGCGGTGGACAACATCGACAGCGGGTGGCAGCAGATCCTCGCGGCGCGGCAGGCGGTGGCGCTCAACGAGCGCACGCTCCGCGCCGAGGAGTCGCTGTTCGAGAACGGGCGATCGACGACGACGGATGTCCTCGACGCGGACACGCGGCTCGCCGACGCCCGTCTCCGCGACATCCAGGCGGTGGTCGATTACCAGATCGCGCAGGTCGATCTTGCGGTCGCGACCGGCACGCTGCTCGGCGCCTCCAAGATCGAGTGGGCGCCCATCGACCCCCGCGACGCGTTCGTCGGGGCCGAGCCGACGCGCCCGTCGATCATCGATCCCGACGGGGGGACCGACCCGCGCGACCTGGCAGACACGCCCGCGCCGGCGGACGGATGAGTGCTTCTCACGCTTCCGAATCGAGCCAGATGGTGACGGGCCCGTCGTTGACCAGATCGACATGCATGTGCGCACCGAAGACCCCGGACACAACGGTGTAGCCCGCCGCGCCGGCTCGCAGCGTCCGGACCGCCTCGTCGAACATCGCTGACGCTTCGTCCGGGTGTTTGGCGGTGGTGAAGTCGGGGCGGCGTCCCTTGTGCGCGCGCCCCGCGACGGTGAAGTTGGGGACGATGAGCATGCCGGGCCCCGGAGCGCGGGGGAGGTTCGCCGCCGCGTCGGCGAGCGCCAGGTTCATTCTGCCCTCGTTGTCCTCGAAGATCCGCAGCCCCTCGATCTTGCGGACCATCCACGCGAGATCGTCGGGGGTGTCGCCCGCCTCGATGCCCAGCAGGACAACGAGCCCGGGCCCGATCGACGCGTGGGTGCGCACGCTCTCCGCTTGGACGAGGTCCAGCGAGGCCCGATTGACCCGTTGCACCACCGCTCGCATCGGGACCGTTCTCCGGGGGGTCAGGCGGACTTGTCGCGCGCTTCCTGCGCGGGCGGCTCGTCGCCCGTGTCGGTTGTCTTCGCGGGCTTCTTTTCCTCGCCCGGGTATTGCACGCGCCCGTGGTAGATGCTCGCGAGGGTCTTGGAGATCGACTCGCACACCTTGTGCAACTCGCCCAGCGTCAGGTCGCACTGGTCGAACTGGCCGTCGTTGAGTCGCTTGCTGGCGATCTGCTCGACCAGCGACTCGATCCGGCTCGGGGTGGGCTCGCGGAGCGTCCGCGTCGCGCTCTCGACGGAGTCGGCGAGCATCAGAATCGCGGCTTCCTTGGTCTTGGGCTTGGGGCCCGGGTAGCGGAAATCGAACTCCTCGGGCTGGCTGTCCCGGTCCTGGTCTTCCGCGTTCTTCTTGGCGCGGTGGTAGAAGTACTCGACGAGTGTCGTCCCGTGGTGGGCCTCGATGAAGTGGTGGAGCGGGCGGGGCAGGCCGTACTCGCGGGCGAGTTCGAGCCCGTCTTTGACATGCCCGATGATGACGAGGACGGACATCGCGGGGCTCAGGCGGTCGTGCCGGTTGGTGCCCCCGCCCTGGTTCTCGACGAAGTACTCGGGCTTGGTCATCTTCCCGATGTCGTGGTAGAGCGCGCCCGCATAGGTGAGCAGGGCGTCCGCGTCGATCGAGGCGGCGGCGCTCTCCGCGATGGTCGCGACATTGAGCGAGTGGTTGTAGGTTCCGGGCGCCTTCTGCTGCAGCTCGCGGAGCAGGGGCTGCTTGGGGTCCCGCAGCTCGACGAGCGTCATACCGGTCGTGATGTTGAAGACCCGCTCGACCCAGGGCAGCATGAACAGCGTGACCCCGCCCACGATCAGCCCGCCTGTCGCGGCCATCACGGAGACGGTGACCACCTCCCCGATGCGGGTCGCGTCCATGGGCAGCGCGCTCACGCGGTCGGCGGCGGTCGCGGCGGCGAGGGCGAGCGCGAGCCAGAGGCTCATCCGCACGAGGCTCCCCCGGTCGCGGATCTCGGGCAGGCACCAGAGGACGGAGGCGATGCCCGCCGCGTTGATCGCGAGGTAATTGTGCGTCGGGGTGAGCGCGAGCGCGACGAGCAGGGCGGCGAACAGGCCGAGCAGCGCCGCCGCGAGGCGGTTGAACACCGTGATCATCAGCACGGTGAGCAGCGCGACGGGGGCGGTGGAACTCAGCGGGAGAAAGGTTGGGTCCGCGATGGTCCACATCGCGGAGATCATCACGCAGAGCGCCACGAGCACCGCGACCCGGACGACCCGGCGCGGCCTGGAGACCACCGCGGGCGCGAGCGCGACGAGCACGAACGCCATCGCGCCGGTCGCGATGAAGATCACCGCCGCGATGCCCAGCCGCGCCGACCAGAGCCTCGAGAGCGGGGCGCGGTTTCGGTACTCGGCGAGTTCCTGCTCGTAGAGCGTGACCTGCGCCGGGGTGAGGACATCGCCTCTCGCGAAGATGGTCTGCCCGACCGCCCGCTTGTCGACGACGGGCTGCACGCGGCTCACGGCGCTCGACTGGCGCTCGTCGCTCAGCGAGGCGTCGTAGACGAAGGTGGGGGCCGCCCGCTTGCGCATCACGGTGAGCACCGCGTCGGTGACCTCGGGCGCGTAGCCCGCGACGCGGATGAGCGTCGAGACCTCCGAGTTGAACGACGCGGCGTCGTCGATGTTGATCGCCTGTTCCCGCTGCTCGATGCGGGAGCCCGAGGGGGTGACCAGTTCCAGGTTCCGGCTGAGACCCTCGCTGACGGCGCGGCTCCAGTCGGCGCGGTTCAGCAGCGGGTTGCGTTCCAGGATGTCGCGGAACACGCCGGTCGTCGCGGCCCACGCGGTGCGGCTCTCGGCGGAGAGCCCGATCGCGGCGAGCGCCTCGCGCTGCGGTTCCGAAAGCCCGAGCGATGCGACGAGCGCGCGGGCGGCGGCGTCGGGGTCCTGGGCGGGCGGTGCGTCCCCCGTCCCCCCCGGGGGAGCGGGCGGCGGGGTCTGCGCGATCGCGACCGCGGCGGGGAGCCTCTGGATATCGCCCACGAGCGCGTCGAGCGTGGAGTCGACGAGTCGGTACACACGCGGCGTGTTCTGCCTCGCGTTCTCGCGTTGCTGGGCGGACTGCTGCGCGTTGAGCGCGTCGAACTCGACGCGGACGACCCGGGTCTCCCGCGCGGTGCGGGACGGGACGAGCTGGGCCTGCTCGCGCGACCACCCGACCACGACCGCGATGACCAGGGCGAACAACGCGGCGGTGATCAGCCCCCAGCCCGCGGCGGGATGCCGCGCGAACCGCGCGAACCGATCGGCGATCGACTCGTTGGTCTTTCTGACACCGCGTCGCGGCTTGCCCTTGGACCGGGCGGGCTTGTTTGAGGTGGGCAGCGAAGCCATGTTGGTGGGGGTCGTGTGTCCGGACGGTTTCCGGTTCAGGGCGAGGCGCCCGGGCCCGCGGCGCCGCGGTCGCCCGTCGCCGGATCGATGACCGGCGGGGATGCAGGATTATCGACCCCGCCGGGCCCGAGTTTCGACTCGTCGTCCGTCACGGCACGGAAAGTCGGTGATTCTCTGCCCCCCTCTTCGAGTGCTTCGCGCAGGGCCTGCGCGTGGGGGGCGGTGTTTTCTTCTTCTCCGTATGCCTGGATGACGCGCTGGACGAGGCTGTGGCGGACGACATCCTCGCCCGTGAGCTGGGTGAACCCGACGCCCGGCACGCGCTGGAGGCGGCGGACAGCGTCGATCAGCCCGCTCTCGCGCGGGTCCGGAAGGTCGATCTGCGTCGTGTCTCCGGTGATGATCATCCGGCTGCCGTGCCCCATGCGGGTCAGGAACATCTTCATCTGACCGCGCGTGGTGTTCTGGGCCTCGTCGAGCAGGATGCACGCGTTGTTGAGCGTGCGGCCCCGCATGAACGCGAGCGGGCTCAGCTCGATGACATCGTTCTCCATGAACCGGCGGATCGTCCCGAAGTCGAGCATGTCGTGCAGCGCATCGAGCAGGGGACGCAGGTACGGGTTCACCTTGTCCTGCAGGTCGCCCGGGAGGAAGCCCAGGCGTTCGCCCGCCTCGACCGCGGGTCGCGCGAGCACGACCCGTTGCACCGCTCCGGTCTTGAGCAGATGGACCGCGACGGCGACGGCGAGAAAGGTCTTGCCGGTCCCCGCGGGCCCGATCCCGAAGGCGAGGTCGTGGTCGCGGATCATGCGGATGTACCGCTCCTGACCCGTGGTCTTGGGGTTGATGCTGCGTCCCGCGCTGGTCACGCTCAGGCGCCCGTCCCAGGCCGCCGCGGCGGGGACCGACGGGTTGGCGCTCGTGACCCGCTCCGCCCGCTCGGCCTCCTCGGCGATCAGGCTCAGCATCTCGGCACGGGAGGGCGGGTTCGCCGCGCCGCGGATAAGACGGCGCAGCACGGACTGGGCGACGAACGCGTTGTCGCGGTCGCCCTCGGCACGGATCACGCCGTCCCGCGCGGAGATGGACAGACCCAGCGACTCGCGGAGCATTTTGAGGTTACGCTCGGCGGGTCCGACCACCGCGACGCGGTCGGTGCCCTGAGGAATGCGGATCGTGACGACCAAGCGGCAGAGCTCCAGACCAGCGGATCGGCGCACACCCGGTGCGGCCGGGGAGAAAACGAAGGCATCACGCCGCGTCAGGCGGGACGCGATCCACAGCGGGGATTATAGAACCAAGAGCCGCGTGACCCAAACGCTGCGGCGCCTCGTCGTGAGCGGCGTGTTGGCGGTGCTGCTCTGCGCGCTCGTCTGCTGTTCAACGCCGAGGCGGGCGACCGTCCCGACCGGCGACTCGGGGGACGCGCCCAGCGAGGTCATCGCACGGGGCGACTGGGCGGACGCGGACGCCGTGGTGCGGACCGCGGTCCGGCGCACACAAATGGCGATCGAATCCCGGCGCGAATACCGCTCCGCGCTCGATACGGAGACGACGGTGCTGGTGTTCACCGTCCGCACGGTGCGCGGGGACAGCGGCGAGCTCACGCTCAAGCGTCTTGGTGATGAAGAGATCCTTGTGCGCTGCCGGATCGGCGCGTTGGGCTCCCGAGACGCGGAATCGGCGCTGGTTGGGGAGATCGTCGATCGCCTCGCGACACTTCGGGGGCGCGACTACGCGCCGCTCGACGGCTGAGCGGCGGCCTCCACGCACCGGGGGATGGTGATCGTCATCGTGGTCCCTTCCTGCCAGACCGATTCGACCGCGATCTCGCCGTCGATGCTCCGCAGCGCGTGGCGCACGATCGAGAGCCCCAGCCCCGAGCCGCGCCGCCCGCCGATGCGCGCGCGCGATTCATCGACCTGGAAAAATCGCTCGAAGATCCGCGGCTGGTGCTTGAGGGGGATCCCGATGCCCAGGTCGATCACGCGGAAACGGGCGCCGTCTCTTGGGGCGTCCCCCGCGCCGTTCGCGGAGGGGAGCACCTCGCCCGTCACGCGGACCGTTGTGCCCTCGAAGGCGAACTTGGTCGCGTTGTCGATGAGGTTGCGCAGCACGAGCAGGAGCAGCCTGCCGTCCGTCACCATCCGCGAGAGTCTCGGGTCGAGGTCGAACTCGATGAGCAGGTGCCGACGCTCGCAGACCGATTCGAACACCGGCGTGAGGCTGTCGCACAACGCGAGCGCATCGACCGGGGTGCGTTCGACGGGCTGCTCGTCGGACTCGAGGCGGGAAAGATCCAGCAGATCGTTGACCGTCTCTTCGAGGCGGTTGATGTTGCCCTCGATCATGCCGCGCAGCTTCGCCTGCATCTCCGCGTCGTCCGAGGCGGGGCCCTGCATCGTCTCGATCGCGGTCTTGATCGAGGCGATGGGCGTGCGCAGCTCGTGGCTCGCGTTCGCGGCGAAGTCGGTCCGCAGGCGGAGCGTCTGCGCCAGGTCGTGCACATCGCGGAAAGTCAGCACGACGCCTGTCCGCGGGCTCACGCGCGCCGGGATGTCCGCGATGCTCAGCCGCACCGGGATCGCGCTCACCTCGTAGAAACGGGCCTGCCCGCTCACGCTCAGGCGCACGCGGCTCTGGCACGCCTCGCCGCCCGCCGCGCGCGCGTGCAACGCCAGGACCTCTTGGCTCGTCATCAGTTCCTGGATCCCCGTGCGACCTTCTTCGGGTGCGCCGAGATCGAACAGGCGGCGCGCGGGCCTGTTCATCATCGCGACCCGCCCCGACTCGCGCGTCGCGATCACGGGCGTGTCGATCGCGTTCAGATACGCGCGGAGCATCGCCCCGCTCTCGACCTCCCGGTCGATCGCGTCGGCGATCCAGCGGTTGCGGCGGGCGATGCGATCACGGATCTGGGCGAACGGGTCTTCGCTCTCCGGCGCGGCCTGGTGCTGCTCGTCCTCGTCGGGGTCTTCGATCAGGCTGCTCAGTTCGCGGAGCTTCTCGATCGCCGAACGCTCCTCGGCGCTGTGCGCGAGCCAGACCAGCGCGCCCGCCGCGGGGATCAGCAGGGCGACGAGCACCGCGGGCGCGAACGGGGAGATCGACAGCCCGGCGATGAAGGCGGCGCCCCACGCGAGGATGATCACCAGTCTGGTCCGGTCCGCCCCTGGCACGCGTCCGCTCCGTCAGGCTCGGGGTGAGCGCGCTCAGTCGCTCGCCGTGCCGGCCGCGTGCCCGTTTGTTTCGCGGTCCGCGGCGTCGCGATCGATGCGGTACCCGACGCCGCGCACGGTTTTGATGAGCGGCGCGAGCGACCCGAGCTTCTTGCGGATCGAGGTGATGTGGACATCGATCGTGCGCTCGGTGATGGTGACACCCGATCCCATCGCGTGCTTGATCAGCGACGCCCGGCTGAGCACCTTGCCCTCGGCATCGAGGAGGCTGGTCAGCAGGCGGAACTCGGTGACCGTCAGCGGGAGGGGGGCGCCGTCGAGGGTCGCTTCGTGCGTCTCGCGGTCGATGACGAGCCCGCCGATCGCGAGGGCGCCGTCGCTCTCGGGCACAACGCGCCGCGTGAGCAGCCTCTCGATCCGTGCTTCGAGCACGCGGATCGAGAAGGGCTTGGTGACGAAATCGTCGGCGCCCTTGGAGAGCCCCTCGATCTCGTCGGATTCCTCGTTCTTCGCGGTCAGGAAGATCACGGGGATCCCCGCCGTCGTGGGATTGGCGCGGATCTTTGCGAGGACTTGGTGCCCGTTGAGGCCCGGCATCATGATGTCGAGCACCACGAGGTCGGGTTTGAATTCGCCGACGGCTCGAAGGGCGGCTTCGCCGTCGTTGACGACGCGGGTCTCGTACCCCGCCTTCCAGAGGTTGTACCCCAAGAGCTCGGAGAGATCCGCCTCGTCGTCAACGATCAACACTCGCCGGGCCATGGGTCGCGCTCCTCGTGCTCGGGCGTGGATTCGGACGCTCGGGCAAAGGGTATCCGAGTGGGTGGTCCGGCGGTCGGTGTCCCGGCGATTCGCGGCGGGTCGCGGACGAATTACCCGGTTTGGGTGGAGAGACCTCAGAATTATCGGACAATGGGGGCGATTTCGGGTCGAAAAATAGGAATGCTAGTGAGTATTAGCCGAAACTCAGAACACCGAGTTTGTACCCGCTAGCGAACCGGGCTACACTTCTCGGTCCCAAGCCGGAGGCTTCGGGAATCAACGGGCGGAGACCCGTGAGCGAGCTCCCGCAGGGTGCGGGGGTTCAGGAACGGATGGCTCGCCGGCCCCGCGTGTGCGAGGGCGACGAATCTCGGATATTTGCGAGGCATACCAAGGGAATCCGCCTCGCTTTCACCAAGGAGTCTCAGATATGAGCAAGAAGATTGCCACCTTCGTGATCGCGGGCACCGCGTGCGGCCTCGCCAGCGCTCAGAGCACCCTCGACCTCGAGCGTGCGTACACCGCCGAGCTGATGGCGGACGCCGCCAACCGCTCCAGCCTCCTCCAGGGTGCTGGTGAGGGCAGCGGGTTCACCATGACCAGCGGCGACGGCAGCAGCACGCTGACCACCAACGCCCTGTTCCAGTTCCGCTATGTCGCCAACTTCCGCGATGACAACAACGCGGGCGTCGGCACCGACAACGATTTCACCCACGGTTTCGAGATCCCCCGCGCCCGCATCGACTGGTCGGGCAACCTGATCAACGACAACCTGACCTACCGCATCAGCGGTGACTTCGGTGAGATCAACACCGGCGGCTCGAACAACTTCATCGTGACCTGGGCGTACGGCCAGTACGAGTTCGAGGGCATGGAGGGCGCGTTCGTCCGCTTCGGTCAGTTCAAGGCTCCCCTGATGTGGGAAGAGCTCGTGGACGCCGAGTTCCAGCTCGCCGCCGACCGTTCGGTCACCGGTGAGACCTTCAGCCAGCAGTACTCGCAGGGCCTGATGTTCGGCTACGAGGCCGAGGCGTGGCGCGGCTACTTCGCGTTCACCGACGGTATCAACTCGATCGCGACCAACTACAACGACGCGGTTGAGTCGGACTACGCCTTCACCGCCCGCGCCGAGTTCAAGTTCGCCGGCGACTGGGCCCGCTTCACCGACTTCACCTCGTGGCGCAACAGCGACTACGCGGGCAAGGTCGGCATCGCGGGTCACTACGAGCAGTACGGCGAGACCGGTAACGGCGCCCCCGGCGGCGGCGGCCGCAACGCCCTCGCCCAGGCGACCCCCGGCGAGCAGCTCCTCTACACCGTTGACGCGGCGATCGAGGGCAACGGCTGGAACGCGTTCGCCGCGTTCTACGGCAACTACACCGAGGCCGACAATGTCAGCAACTCTGACTTCAACGACTTCGGCGTCGTCGCCCAGGCCGGTATCTTCGTGACCGACCAGGTCGAGCTGTTCGGCCGCTACGACGGCATCTTCCTCGACAGCGATCGCGCCGTCGACGAGGACACCTTCAACTTCGCCACCATCGGTGCGAACTACTACTTCTTCCCGGAGAGCCACGCGGTCAAGGGCACCCTCGACCTGCTGATCTCCTTCGACGAGACCGTCGGCACCACCAACCCGAGCCTCTTCGGCCTCGGCGGCGTCGGCACCGCCGTCTCCCCGACCTCCTTCCTGGGTCAGGGCGACGACACCGAGTTCGCGATCCGCGGCCAGGTCTCGGTCCTCTTCTGATCCCGCGGTCCGGGTTCACCCGGATCTCCTGATCTGAAACCAGCGCAGCCGGCTCCTTCGGGAGCCGGCTGTTCTTTTTGTTCGTCCAGATCCGCGACGGCCGTAATGGTCGATGCCCCTCATCGTGTGCCACGGCCGTCCCGGCCGTGCAACGCACGGGAGAACGCTCGGCACGACCCGGACGGCCGTGCCGCACAGCTTGAAGGCCCTGATCGCAAAGCGATGACGGCTTGCCTTCCAGGGCGGTCTCTGGGTGCCTTAATGGGTGCGATGGCGACCGTCGTCGGGGGCCGGAACCTCCGGGGCCGACTCGAAGTCCGATCGGATTCACATGCGATCGAGGAGCGGCAAACCCAGCGTATCCAGCCCGTCGGTCAGGATGCGACGGGTGATTGCGCACAGCCGCAGCCTGCTGGCACGGGTCGCGTCGTCGTCGGCACCCAGCACCGGGCAGCGGTCGTAGAACCGGCTGAACGCGACCGCGAGGTCGTAGAGGTGCGCGCACAGGCGGTGGGGCTCGAGCGAATCCGCGACACCCCGGTACACCTGCGGCGTGCGCAGCAGCAGCAGCGCGAGCGCCTTCTCCTCATTTGCTTCGATGCGGATCGGCGCGGCCGACGCGGCTTCGGTGTCGATGCCCTTCTCCCGGGCTTTGTCGAAGATGCGGTTCAGCCTGGCGCGCGCATACAGCAGGTAGGGCCCGGTGTTGCCCTCGAAACTGACCATGCGGTCGAAGGAGAAGACATAGTCCTTGCTCCGCTCGGTCTGCAGGTCCGCGTACTTGATCGCGGCGATGCCGATCGCCTCCGCGATCGCGCGGGGATCGTCGTGTTCGCTTTCGCGCGCGCGGATCGCGGCTTCGGCGCGGTCGACCGCTTCGTCGAGGAGGTCATCGAGCTTGATGTTCTCCCCGGAACGGGTCTTGAGAGGCTTGTTGTCCTCCCCGAGCACGGTCCCGAAGGCGGCGTGCTCGAGCACCGCGGTGGTTCCGTCGGGGAGGGCGGTATAGCCCGCCTTGTGCGCCGCGCCGAAGACCTGTCGGAAGTGCAGGCCCTGCCGCGCATCGACGCAGTAGACCAGTCGTTCGCCGCCCATGTTCTGCACACGCCGACGGATCGCGGCGAGGTCGGTGGTCGCATAGAGGAATCCGCCGTCGCGCTTGCGGATCAGGCAGGGCTCCTTGATGCCCTCGACGCGTACGACGAGGGCGCCGTCCGATTCCTCCGCGACCCCGCGCTTCTCGAGATCCTCGACGATCCCTGCGAGTTCCGTCGCGTAGGACGACTCGCCCGCGGACGCGTCGTCGGTCACCCGTGTGTTGAGGCGTGCGCACACATCGAGGCAGACCCGCATGGTCGTGCGCTCGATGCGTCGCCAGACCGCCTCGACCTCGGGGTCGTGTTTCTGCAAGCGGACCAGCGTGTCCTTCGCGTCCGCGAGCGCTTCCTCGGCGCCCGAGACCTGTTCTTCCAGTTCCGCTTCCGCCTTGGGGCCCAGGTCGAAGCGGCGGACCGCCGCGAGGCCCTTGCGGTCCGCGGCGCACTCCATCTGCGCCTCGCGATAGAGACGGTTGAGGGTGGCGAGGTCGAGGTTTTCGAGGTCGAGGCGTCCCGCGTCGGATTCCACCATGAGCTTGTGGGTCACCATCGCGATGGGCAGGCCCCAGTCCCCGACATGGTTCTGACGGACCACGGTGTGCCCCAGCCGTTCGAAGACGCGCGCGATCGCGTCCCCGATCACATTGGAGCGGAGGTGGCCCACATGCATCTGCTTGGCGAGGTTCACGCCGCACAGGTCGACGACGACGGTCTCGGGATGCTCCGGCGCGGGGAGGCCCAGCGCGGGCGTGTCGAGCGCGGCGAGGCGGTCCGCGAGCGCCTCGGGGCGCAGGGTGATGTTGATGAACCCGGGCCCCGCGATCGAGTCGGTGGTCAACGGTTGGGCGAGATCGCCCAGGTCGGCGTGCTCGACGATCGCGGCCGCGACCTCGCGGGGGTTCTTGCCCAACCGCTTGCCCAGCGGCATCGCGGCGTTGGACTGGAAATCCCCGAACGCGGGATTGCGCGCGGGCCCGACCAGCGGGTCGGCGTCGTCGATCCCGAACGCGTCGCGGATCGCGTCGGACAGGCGGGCGGCGAGCGTGTCAACGGGGTCGATCGTGGTCGGGGGCGTCGTCATCGCGACAAGGGTAGACGGGCCCTCTCCGCCGCGAGCGCACGGAGCCGATCGTTCACGCGACTCAGGCGGCGTTGGACGACACGGAGGGCATGAGGCCGCGCTCGCGGAGGAGCACGCCCAGCGTGTCCGCGTCGGCTGCGGACATCGCACCGAAGGCGACGCCCGCGTACCAGTGCCCGTTCTCGTTGGTGGTCCAGCAGACCGTTCCGCGGAGGGTGACGCGGTCGCGGCCCGGGGAGGGGTCGAATTGCAGCGTGACCCGGCTGCCCTCGTAAGGGCGGTAGAACCGCCTGCATCGCACGCGGATCCCTGTTGCGGAGATGTCCAGGACCTCGCCCAGTGAGCAGCTGATCGCGTTGCCGCTCACGCGGGTCGCGCGCCGGCGTTCCTGACTGCGTTCGGTCCGGAACGGGTTCAGCGCCGCGACGCAGCGCGCAAACAGGGAGGGCGGGTTGGCGCTCATAGAGCGGATATCGGCCGCGTGACCCGCCGGGTTGAGCGCGATCGCCGACCGGCGGGCAGGTCCGGGAGGTCGGCCCATCTGGGTCGATCAGTGCGGGGCGATCCGGGTCAGCAGGCGGCCCGGGAGCCAGCAGGCGAGCAGGGAGGCGAGCGCGATGCACCCCGCGGCGACGACGAACCCGGACTCGAGGTTCTGGTCGACGCCCTTGTGGATCAGCCGCATGATCTGGGGGCCCACGACCGCGATGCACCAGGCGCCGCCCAGCATCATGCCGCTCGCGAACGAGGTGCGGTGGGGGAGGAGCCGCTGCCCGAGCGACATGCTGACGGGGACGAGCGACCCGAATCCGAACCCCGCGGCGATGGTCAGCAGGCCCGCGACGCTGGAGGCCGCGAAGGTCCCGGACCATCCGAGGGTCTCGGCGAATGCGGGCGCTTGGGGAATCAGCAGGATCGCGCCGGACCCGATGAGCGGGATCAGGATGAAAGCCTTCTTCTCGAGTTTCGCGGGCAGGAAGAACCCGAGGGCGAGGGCGCCGAATCCCATGCCGACCTGCATGGAGCCCTGCAGGGGACCGTTGAGTTCGCTGGCTTTCTGCCCGAGCTGCTCGTTGAGCGCCGTGACCCCCGCGTCGGCGCGCACGAGGCGCTCCGTCCACTCGATCATCAGATAGACGAGCATCTGGTTGGTGGTGAATCGGATGATGTTCCCGGCGTAGAGGATCCAGAACGCGACCCACCGGCGGGTCTGCTCCGCCT
>DLBY01000122.1:59251-63677 GCA_002480345.1 Phycisphaerales bacterium UBA7812
GGCGGGTCTGCTCCGCCTTCGGGAGCGCGTGGTGGTCGTCGTGGGCCGCGTGGTGGCGGTGGGGGATGCGCCGGATCGACCACGCAAGGATGCCCGCGGCGACCAGGCCCGGGGGGATGAACCAGACGAGCGCGCGGAGTCCCGCGTCGGTCGCGGCGGCGCCCTCCTGACCCGACAGGGCGCCCATCGCGTTGACATACTGGGGACTGAGGACATTTCCAAGGATGCCCCCGATCATTCCGAAGAGGAAGTAGACGCTCAGCATCGCGCTGCGGCGGGGGCCCGCGAGTTGACCGGTCGCGGCGGCGGTCGCGGGGTGGAACGCGCCGACCCCAAGGATGCCGAAGAAGAAGAGGACGAGCAGTTGGGGGTAGGTCTGGGCATATCCCAGCGAACCCACGCAGATCGCGGCGGTTGCGAGCCCGAGCGCCCCGGTGAGGCGGGAATCGAGCTTGTCGTTGATCCACGCGACCAAGGGCTGCACGCCTCCCGATGCGGCGGCGCCGAGGCTGAGTAGCAGGGCCTTTTGGGTGACATCCATCCCGAGCCGAACCGCGAGCAGGGGCATGAGGGCGACGGTGACGAACGAGAGGAAGTCCGTCACGCTGTGTGTGACGATGGGGGTCCAGAGCCGGACCCGGCGAAGCGGGACCGATGCGCTGGGGGCGTTTGTGACGGGGCTCGTGAGGGGCTCGGCCGCCGGCTCGGCACTCTGGACGGGTTGTGCTGGGGTCTGCGTCATTCGGAGTGTGCTCGCGGGGACCCGAGTTGTAGGAACGGGTGGAACCGGGGGCGAGGGGGGACGAACAGAGGAATAGGGGTCACGATGTCGGTATCTTCACGGGTTTTCCTCCCGGGACCGGCGTCGCGATGGTCGCGGCGCGGGGCGGGCTTCGTCTCGTCCGGCGTCCGAGATTCGGAATCGAGCCGCCCCGATTCGCTGGGTCCGCGGTTCGCAGAGGGGTGATCATGAACGCGTCTGGTTCTGTCGGTCGGTTTGCCTGTGGTGCGGTTGCGTTGGTGCTCGCGGCGGGGACGGTGCTCGCGTCGTCTGGGCCGTACTCGGATCACGCGCTCATCCGCGTCTCGCCTCGCTCGGCTGGTGAGCGGCTCGCGGTCGCCTCGCTCCCGCTGACGCTGATGAGCGAAGCGGTGCGCACGGATGGGACCGCGGAGTATCTGGCGACCCCGACGGAGCGGGAGGCGCTGCTCGATGCGGGCGTCCCGTTTGAGGTGCTGCGGGCGGATGTGCAGGCGGCGGTGGACGCGGAGCGGGCGAGGCTCGATGCGCGCGCGGTGTGGGGCGTGGATCCGCAGCCGCGCGGGAGCGATGTGTTTTTCCAGGAGTTCCGGGATCTCTCCGAGATCACGGTGTTCCTCGACGACCTGGTCGCGGCGAACCCCGGGGTGATCAGCAAGCAGATCATCGGGCAGAGCATCCAGGGCCGGGACATCCCGGTCTACACGATCGACGGCGCGGGGGACGCGGACAGCAAGCCCAGCCTGATCTTCAACAGCGGGGCGCACGCGCGGGAGTGGATCAGCCCCATGACGGTGCTCTACGCGATGCGCGGGCTCGTCGAGGGATACGGGAACGACGCGGAGATCACCGACCTGCTCGACGGGGTGTCATTCCGCATCGCGCCGATGATGAACCCCGACGGGTATCTCTACACCTGGTCCACGGAGCGGTTCTGGCGCAAGAACCGGCGCAACAACGGGGACGGGACCTTCGGCGTCGACTGGAACCGGAACTTCGCGACCGGGTGGGGCGGCCCCGGCGCCGACAGCGACACCAGCGGCGAGACCTACCGGGGCGCGGCACCGTTCAGCGAGCCCGAGACGCAGGCGCTGCGGGACTATTCGCTGAGCGTCCCGAACGCCGCGTTCCACATCGACTTCCACTCGTTCAGCCAGCTCGTGCTCTATCCGTGGGGATACACCGAATCACCCATCCCGGAGCCCGACTTGACCATCCAGTCGTCGCTCGCGGAGGCGTACGCCGGGACGATCGCGTCGGTGAGCGGGGTCAACTACCTCCCGATCCCGGGACACGAGCTCTACATCGCGTCGGGCATCGCGACCGACTGGCACTACGAGCAGGCGGGCGCGTACAGCTTCACGGTCGAGTTGCGTCCCTCCGGCGGCGGGCTCGGCGGGTTCGATCCCGCGCCCAGCGAGATCCTGCCCTGTGCGCAGGAGAACTTCGCCGCGATCCTCGATCTCGGCGAGAGCGTCTCGCGGGGCATCGTCGCGTCGCTCGCGTCGGCGCCGACTTCCGTTGAGCCGGGGGCGCAGGCCTCTGTGTCCTTCGAGGCGATCCCGGTCTTCAGCGGGCCGCTCGATGCGTCGTCGGCGCGGGTGCTCGCGCGCGTCGGGGGCGGATCGCTGCAGGAGATCCCCGCGTCGGTGAATGGGAACATTTATTCCGCGTTGCTCCCCGCGGGCCCCTGCGGCGCCGCGATCGAGTACGCGTTCGAGATCGACTCGCAGGCGGGGCGGTCGTACAGCTTCCCGAGCGACGGCTCCCTGCTCTCGCTGGAGATCGTCGAGACCGCGGTCGTGTTCGAGGACACGCTCGAGACCGACCTCGGTTGGGTCTCCGGCGCGCCGGGCGATGACGCGACGACGGGCCAGTGGGAGCGGGCGAACCCGCAGGGCACTGCGGCGCAACCCGAGAACGACCACACGCCGGGCGGCACGCTCTGCTGGGTCACCGGCGCGCAGGCGGGGTCCGGGCTCGGGTCGTTCGATGTGGACGGGGGCACGACCACGCTGCTCAGCCCAGTGCTCGACGCGAGCGGGCAAGGCGGCGACCTGTTCGCCTCGTTCTGGATCTGGTTCAGCAACGACACCGGGGGCAACCCGGGCGAGGACACCCTCCCGATCGACATCTCAAGCGACGGCGGCGCGACCTGGACCCCGCTCGACGAGATCGCGACGAGCACTTCGGGGTGGGAACGCCGGTCGTACCGCGTGGATGATTTCGTGACCCCAAGCGATGCGATCCGACTGCGCTTCCGCGCCCGGGACCTGAACGGCGGCTCGCTGGTCGAGGCGGCGGTGGACGATGTCCGCCTCGAACGGATCGGGTGCCCCAGCGGGAACCCGGCGGACCTCGCGCCACCCTTCGGCGTGCTGGATCTCGCGGATGTGAACGCGTTCATCCAGGGCTTCCTCGTGCAGGATCCGATCGCGGACATCGCGGCCCCGTTCGGCGTCTGGGACCTGGGGGATGTGGGCCTGTTCGTGTCGTCGTTCGTGGGGCCCTGACCAGCGCGGCGGTACTTCGGGGCGGGGCGAGTTGACCTCTCTCGTCTAATTGCGAATGATTCTCAATTACGCGGGTTCGGGGCGTTGTCGCTCTGGGCCTGCAGAAGGGGAGCATCCGCATGACGACCGATACCCGCCCGCTCGGCCAGCGCCTCAAGGAAGACAACTGGGATCTGCACCAACTCGCGGAGCACGACGCGCTCCCGCAGCACATGGTCCGGGGAACCATGCCGCGCGAGGCGTATGTCGAACTGTGCGGGCAATCGTGGCTGGTGGCGCGGGCGCTGGATTCGGCGATCGAAGCGAAGCGGGACGAGGTCCCGATCCTGCGGGAATTGGTCACGGACCGGCAACTTCAGACCCCCTATCTCGAAGAGGATCTTGCGCACTGGGGTGTGGACCCTGCTTCGGTCGCGCCCAATCCCGGCACGGCGGCCCTGATCGCGGAGATCGAGCGCTGCCGGGACAATGCTCCGATCCGCCTGTTCGGCCTGCACTATGTCCGCGAGGGCGCCAACAACGGGAACCGCTTCATCGCCCGCAAGATCAAGCAGGCGTGGGGCGCCGAGAGCGACGACGGGTTCCGGCACCTCGACCCGTACGGCGACGAGCAGCGCCCGCTCTGGGAGGCGTTCAAAGTGCGCCTCAACGAGATCGAACTGAGCGAGGCGGAGAAGACCGCGATCGTCGACGCGGCGCGATCGATGTTCGAGGGCATGATCAAGATGCACAAGGATTTCGACCTCCCCCCGCTCGAAGCCGCCCCGGCGCGGTGAAGGCGATCAATCGGGCTTCCGTTTAGGATGTCGCGCGGCGTGGGCCGCGGTGATGCCCGGGGGGTCGCATGAGCAGCGGTCGGGGCGGGGCGCGACCCGTTCAACACGATGATGAGACGGCTCCCCGCGGCGCATGGCTCGCCGACTGTCGCGCGGGGTTCTTTGTCTTTCTCATCGCGCTCCCGCTGTGCCTGGGCATCGCGCTCGCGAGCGGGGCGCCGCCCTTCGCTGGCTTGATCGCCGGGATCATCGGCGGCCTCGTCGTCGGCATGCTCAGCGGCTCCCCGCTGGGCGTCTCGGGGCCTGCAGCCGGCCTCGCGGTGATCGTGGCCCAAGGAATCAAAGACCTCGGGAGCTACGAGATCTTCCTGCTCGCG
>DLBY01000122.1:63833-65795 GCA_002480345.1 Phycisphaerales bacterium UBA7812
GTTTCCCGGCGCTCGCGGGGGTGTTCACCGCGATCGTGGGTGGTGTCGCGGGCTTTACGATCAGCAACAGCGCGCTCGCGATCAAGGGACCCGCGGCGGGACTGATCGTCATCGTCGCGGGGTGTGTCGCGGACTTCGGGGGAGACGGCGCGATCGGCGGATTCAGCGCCGCGGATCTCGACGCGTACCGCGCAGCGCTCGCGATCGGGTTCGCCGCGGCGGGGCTGCAGGTTGTCTTTGCGCTGAGCCGGGGGGGCGTGCTCGCGGAGTTCTTCCCGAGCTGGGTGGTGCACGGGATGCTCGCCGCGATCGGCGTGATCATCGTGCTCAAGCAGTTGCCGATCGCGCTTGGGGTCGAGGTCGCGGGCGAGCCCCTGGAGATCCTGCTCGAGGTGCCGGCGATTATCTCGCACACGAACCCGGCGATCGGGCTGATCGGCGTGGTGTCGATCGGGCTGATGCTGGGGTGGCCGATCGCAGCTCGGCGTGTCCGCGCCCTGGACGCCGTCCCCGCGCCGGCGGTGGTGCTGCTGTTCGCGGTGCCCGTCTCGGTGCTGATGGGGATCGGCGACGAGGGGCGGGCCTACACGCTCGGCGGGCACGAGTACGCCCTCGACGAGTCGTTCCTCATCGTCGTCCCGGAGCGCGTGTTCGGCATGTTCGAGGCCGTGACGACGCCCGATTTCTCCGCGTTGAGCGTGCCGGTCGCGTGGAAGTGGGTCGCGATGTTCTTCTTGATCGGTTCGCTCGAGTCGCTGCTGAGCGCGAAGGCGATCGAACGCCTCGATCCGCTCGGGCGCCGGACGGATCTCGATCGCGACATGCTCGCGGTGGGTGTCGGCAACGCCGCGGCTTCGATGGTGGGGGGGCTGCCCATGATCTCCGAGATCGTGCGCAGCCGGGCGAATGTGGACGAGGGCGCGCGGACGCGCGCCGCGAACCTCTGGCACGGCGTCTTCCTGCTCGCGTGCGTGGCGATGATCCCGATGGTGCTGCATCTGATCCCGCTCGCGGCGCTCGCGGCGATGCTGGTGGTCGTCGGGCTGCGCCTCGCCCATCCGCGGGAGGCGCTGCACGCGTGGCGCGTCGGGCGCGAGCAGTTCATCGCGTTCGGCGCGACGATCATCGGGGTGCTGCTCACCGACCTGCTGATCGGCGTCGCGATCGGGATCGCCGCGAAGATCGTCACGCATCTTGCGCACGGCGTCTCCATCCCCGCGATGCTCCGCTGCCCGGTTGAGATCGGGGACGACGGGACGGCGCGCGTGCGCGGCGCCGCGGTGTTCACGAATTGGATCCCGCTTCGACGCCGGATCGCGGCCCTCTCGCGGGAAGCGGATGGTTCGCTCGTCGTCGATTTCTCGGGCGCGTCGTTCGTCGATCACACCACGATCGAGAAGCTCGAGGCGTTCGCGGCGCGCCGCGAGGCGGATGGACCGAGCGTGCGCATCGAGGGGTTGGAGGCGCTGCGGCCGCTCGCGGAACACCCGCTCGCGGCGCGGATTCGCGACCGAGGGGCGTGAGGCGCCTCCGCTGGTGGTCAGCGGGGACGCTCCGCGCGGTGCGGTTCGCGTGGTTCGCTCCGCGAGCGTCGTTTATCCCGACGCGGGCACCCGCTCGGGCGCCACCGCGTTCTCGCCCGCGGCGACGATGGTGGTGACCATGCAGTCGCCCGTCACATTGCAGGCGGTCCGGCACATGTCGAGGATGCGGTCCACCGCGAGGATGACCGCGATCCCGCCCGTGACCGCCTCGTCTGGGAAGTCGAGCGTCTGGAGGACGATGATCAGCATGATGATGCCCGCGCCCGGGACCGCCGCGGTGCCGATCGATGCCATCGTCGCGGTGAGGACGATCGTGAGCTGATCCATGATCGACAGGTCGATGCCGAAGAGCTGGGCGATGAACACTGCCGCGACCCCCTGGTAGAGAGCGGTGCCGTCCATGTTGATCGTCGCGCCG
>DLBY01000122.1:66099-66810 GCA_002480345.1 Phycisphaerales bacterium UBA7812
GTTGATCGTCGCGCCGAGCGGGACGACGAAGCTGGTGACTTCCTCGCTGACGCCCAGGCGTTCCTCGCAGCACTCCATCGTGACCGGGAGGGTTGCGCCGCTGCTGGCGCTGGAGAACGCGAGGAGCTGGGCGGGGCTGATCGCCCTGAAGAACCGCCCGTAGGTGACGGGGGTGAAGAGCTTGAGCCCGATGGGGTAGATCGCAAACATCATGATCGCGAGGCCCGCGACGACGGTGAGGCTGTACTTGAGCAGCGAGCCCAGCACGCCGATCCCGAGGTCCGCGACGACGACGACGATGAGCGCGAACACCGCGACCGGCGCCAGCATGAGCACCCAGTGGACGATCTGGATGATGACATCGGTCATCGCGTCGCAGACTCTGATCACGGGCTGGGCCTTGTCATCGGGCAGGCGGGTCAGCGCGATGCCGATGAGCAGGGCGGCGAAGACGACCTGCAGCATCGCGGTGTCCGCGAGCGCCGTGAACGGGTTCTGGGGGACGATGTCGAGCAGGGTCTGCCAAGTGTCCGGGCGGTCGGCGGCGCTCGCGATCTTCTCCCCCGCGCCCGCTTCCCCGCCGCTCGCGAGCAGGGTGCGCGCCTCCTCGCTGAAACCCGCCCCGGGCGAGACGATGTTCGCGAGCACCAGCCCCACGCTGATCGCGATCGCGGTGGTGCAGAGGTAGATCACGATCGTGCGCCCGCCGAT
>DLBY01000122.1:67129-74739 GCA_002480345.1 Phycisphaerales bacterium UBA7812
GCCCGCCGATGCGGCCCAGCTTGCTCGCGTCGTTCAGGCTGCTCGCGCCGACGATCAGGCTGAACAGCACGATCGGCACCGCGATGAAGCGCAGCCCCCGCATGAACAGATCGCCCAGAAAATCTGTCCCGAAACGCACGAACCGCGACGCCTTGGCGCCGAGGTTTGCGTCCGCGTTGGGGGATCCGTCTCGCTGGGATGCCTCGCGGACGCTGAGTTTCTCGCTCAGGAATGAGCCCGGATCCTCGACCCCCATCGACGCCCAGGTCGCGTCGGTCCAGACCAGGTTGATCACCAGACCGACCACGACGCCCGCGAGCAGGCCGATCAGGATCTTCCAGTGCAGCGCCATCTTCCGTTTCGTCTCGCGGTGGCTCATGCACGCAGCGTACCGCGGCGTTTGTGCGTCGTGTGTTCGCGTCAAAGGCGGGGCATCCGGGCACACGCCGTGTCACCGCCTTGTCACGGTTACAACACGGTGACGAACCTCGGGGCGGGTGTGTGGTATCTCTCTGGTGTGGGGATCATCGGACGGCTCGGGTCTCCTGAAACCGAAAGGGAAGGCACATGGCACGCGGACGGAACGGAACGGGCTCGGCGGGCGGCATGCAGTCGGGTGGAACGCCGAGAGCGCGCATCGGGCGTCGGGTTGGCCTCTGGCTCGCAGCGGGGATGGTCGCGGGCATCGTCCCGATCACACAGGCGCAGGGGCAGGCGAGCGGCGACACGGGCGTGATCACGACCGATGAACTCGTCCCGAGCGTGCAGACCATCGTCCCGCAGCGCCGCTGGAGGCGGGTCGTGGCGCCCGAGTGGAAACCCGTCGAGGTGAAGTCGGTCGACGCGGATGTCATCATCGAGGGCGATGTCGCGAGGACCACGCTCGCGATCACGCTGTTCAATCCCTCGTCCCGGATGGCGCGCTGCGAGCTCGCCGTCCCCGTCCCCGGCGAGGCGGCGATCAGCGCCTTCAGCCTCGACGGGCTCGAGGGCGACCCGCCGGCACGCCTGCTTCCGCGCGACGAGGCGCGGGAGGCGTTCGAGGCGATCGTCCGCAAGATGATCGACCCGGGTCTGCTCGAGTTCGCGGGATACGGCCTGATCACCTCCAGCGTCTTCCCCGTCCCCGCGAACGGGGAGCAGACCTTTCGCGTGACCTACGAGCACATCGTCGAGGGCGACGGCACGAGCATCGTCTACGAACTCCCCCGGTCGGCCTCGCTGGACAACGCCCCCGACTGGGACATCGACATCGCCATCTCGGGCGACCGCCCGATCCTGAGCGCGTTCAGCACCACGCATGACGCGTCGGTCGAGATCGACGACGCGGGATCAGCCACCATCGACGGCAAGGCTCTGGACAGGCCCGGCGCGTTCCGACTCGTCGCGATGCGCGAGCCCGCGGACGGGCCCGCGATGAGCCTGATGACCTATCCCGATCCGGAGGCGGCGGACCGGGGCTTCTTCATGCTCGTCATGGCGGCGCCGGAGCGGGACGGGTCGTTGCCCGGGCTGGCCCGCGAGGTGACGATCGTGCTCGATCGCTCGGGCTCGATGCAGGGCGAGAAATTCGTCCAAGCAACAGGCGCCGCGCGCCAGATCATCAACGCGCTCGACCCGAACGAGGCGTTCCGCATCGTGGACTACGCCGACCAGGTCGCCTCGTTCGCGGTGGACGCGGACACCCCCGAGAAAGCGAGGGAAGCCCTCGCGTATCTCGAGAGCCTGAACCCGGTGGGGGGGACGAACATCAACGAGGCGCTGCTCACGGCGCTCCGCGAGCCGGTCGCCGACGGCACGCTCCCGATCGTGCTCTTCCTGACCGATGGGCTGCCGACGGTGGGCGTCAAGAGCGAGCACGCGATCCGGGAGAATGTGCTCAAGGCGAACCAGGAGGGCGGACGCCGCCTGTTCACCTTCGGCGTGGGGCACGATGTCAATGTCCCGCTGCTGACCGATCTCGCCCGGGAGACGCGGGGGATGACCGAGTTCGTCGCACCCGAGGAGGATGTCGAGGCCGCGGTGGGGCGGGTCTTCGCCAACCTCAAGGGCCCGGTGCTGACGGACCTGTCGATGGGCGCGCTCGCGACGAACGACTGCGCGAACCCGATCGGCGACCTGTTTCCCCGCTCGATGGGCGACCTCTACGAGCGGCAGCGGGTCGTCGTGCTGGGGCGGTACACGGCGTGCGAGGGCGGGCTCTCGCTCGTGATCACCGGTGACGACGCGTCGGGCGAGACCGAGCGGACGATCGCCCTCGACCCGAGCGACGCCGACCCCGCGAACAGCCACATCGCGCGTCTCTGGGCGCAGCAGAAGATCACCTGGCTCATCGATGAACTCCGTTCCGCGGGCGCGGACCCCAGTGTCCAGCAGCTCGATAGCCTGCGCGAGGACCCG
This sequence comes from Phycisphaerales bacterium UBA7812, assembly GCA_002480345.1. Taxonomy (GTDB): domain Bacteria; phylum Planctomycetota; class Phycisphaerae; order Phycisphaerales; family UBA1924; genus UBA1926. The sequence goes on from DLBY01000122.1 coordinate 69,530, forward strand.
AGGCTCGCGGAACTCATCGACGAGGTCGTCCGCCTCTCGACCACCTACGGCATCCTGACCGAGTACACCTCGTTCCTCGCCGCGGAGGACGCGATGCTCGCCAACTGGTCGAACAACGCGCAGGAACTCGAGCGCGTGCTCTCGATCTCCAACCAGCAACGCTGGGGTGACACCGCGGTCCAGCTCGGGCAGTCACAGCGCGCCCGCCGGGCGGTGACGGGCGGCGGCGGGGGCGGGCAGAGCCCGTTCCAGTCGATCTCCGCGCCGCCCGCGGAGGCGGACGCGGCGGGCGCGGCCAGCGGGCTGGTCCTCATGTCTCGCGGCGCCAAGATCGCGGATCTGGAGGATCGCCTTGAGAGCATGACCCGCATCCAGACCGCTGTTCAGAGCGTCGGCCCGGACACGCTCTACAACCAGCGCGGGCGCTGGGTGGACGCGAACCTCGTGAACGCCGATCAGCAACTCGAGAACCCTGAGCAGGACCGCCCCGAGCCCGACGAGACCGTCGCGTTCGGCACCGACCGCTACTTCGCGATCAACGCCCGCCTCGCCGAGTCGGGCCGCCAGGCCCTGATGGCGGTGCCGGGCGAGGTGGAGATCCTCATGGACGGCAAACGCATCCTGATCCAGAATCCCAGCTAAGCCGGACGGATCGCGAGCGGGCACGCGCCAGCTCGATCTGCGACACTGAACGACGGAGAAGACCGCGCCGGGTGGGCAGGCCGCCCCCCGGCGCCCGACAGAAGGACACCGCACCATGCACGCTCGAATCGCCCTCTTCACGCTCGCCGGCTCGCTCGCGACGCTGCAGCCCGCGGCCCTCGCCGACACCGCCCTGACGATCTACTCCTCCGCCCAGCCCGGGGGCATCCCCGCGGAGTGGTACCGCCCCGTCCCGGGGCAGAACAACTGGGTGAACTACTCCAGCATCCCGGGCTACGCGGTGGTGAAGGAGGACCGGTCGATCGCCTTCGAGAAGGGCGAGGGCGAGCTCTCGTTCACGGGTGTCGCGGCCCTGCTCGACCCAACGACCGTCTCGTTCATCTCCCTCGACGACGAATCGACCAAGGTGCTCGAGCAGGACTACCGCTTCGACCTGGTGAGCAACGAGAAGCTCATCCAGCGGTTCATCGATCAGCCCGTGACGGTGATGACGACGCAGGGCTCGGACCGCATGGCCCATAGCGGCACGCTGCTGAGCGCCTCGGGCGGGCTCGTGCTGCAAAAGGACTCCGGCGGCATCGTCACCATCCGCGACTACGACACGATCGACTTCCCAAGCCTGCCCGGGGGCCTGCTCACCAAGCCCACGCTTGTCTGGAAGACCTGGAGCCCCGCGGGGGGCGAGCAGGAGACGCGGCTTTCGTATCAGACCACCGGCATCACCTGGTGGGCGGACTACAACCTCGTCTTCACCCCGGGCGAGGACGCGAACAGCGGCACGGTCGATGTCGGCGCGTGGGTCAGCATCCTGAATAAATCGGGGGGGACATACGCCGACGCGAAGCTCAAGCTCGTCGCGGGTGAGGTAAACCGGGCGCCGGTGCGCGAGACGCGCAGCATGATGCGGGGTGGCGGGGTGCTGATGGAGGCGGCAGCCGACGCAGCCCCCAAGGGCTTCGAGGAGAAGTCGTTCTTCGAGTACCACCTCTACACGCTGGGCCGCCCCGCGACGATCCCGGACAACTCGACCAAGCAGCTCGAACTGTTCGAGGGCTCGCCGCGCGTACCGGCGGAGAAGGTCTTTGTCTACGACGGCGCCCGCGACGCGGAGAGGGTGAGCGTCTACCTCGAGTTCGAGAACGACGAGGACGAGGGCCTGGGCATCCCCCTGCCCGCGGGGCGCGTGCGCGTCAGCCAGGTGGACACCGCGGACGGCTCGCTCGAGTTCGTGGGCGAGGACACGATCGACCACACGCCGCGCGCCGAGCGAGTGAGCGTCAAGGTCGGCAACGCCTTCGACATCGTGGGCGAGCGGTCGATCCAGCGGAACGACCGGGACAATGCCAGGAAGACGCTGGTGCAGGAGATCGAGGTGACACTCCGCAACCGCAAGGCGGACCCGGTGGATGTGGTCGTCCGCGAGCGTTTGATCGGATACGCGGGCGCCCAGATCGTCAAGGCCTCGACCGATCACGAGAAGATCGATGCGCAGACGATCGAGTTCCCCGTCACCCTCGCGCCCGACGAGGAGAAGGTGGTCACCTACACCGTCCGGTACACTTGGTGATCCGGCACACCCACGGCGATTCGTGGGCAAACGGTGCCGTGGTTCAGCCCGAAGGGTGAACCACGGCGCAACAGCCGCACAGCCGGAAGGAGCCCCGACGCGTGCCCAAGCCCCTCGTGCTCATCGTCGAGGACGACCCGTCGATCCGGGCGGGTGTCTCTGCCGCGCTGACGGGGGAGGGCTACCGCACCACGGAAGCGGGCGACGGCGAACAGGGCCTCGCCCTCGCGGGGGACGACTCGGTCGCGCTCGTGCTGCTCGACATCATGCTGCCGAAAGTCGACGGGCTGCATGTCCTCGAGTCGATCCGGGAACGCCGGCCCCACCTGCCCGTCATCTGCCTGACAGCTCTGGGTGAGGAGGCCGACCGCGTGCGCGGGCTGCGTGCGGGCGCGGACGACTACATCGTCAAGCCGTTCGGTCTCGATGAACTGCTCGCGCGCGTCGAAGCGGTGCTGCGCCGAGCGGCAGGCGGGCCGGTGATGAACGGGGCGGGCCCGAACGGTTCGGACGCCGGCATCCTCGAGATCGCGGGCCGGCGGATCGACCTGGCGCGCCAGGAAGTCACGCCCCCCGGCGGTGCGGCGCGGGTCCTCCCGCAGCGCGAGGCGGAGGTGCTCGGGTATCTTGCTGGCAACCGGGGAAGGGCCGTGACGCGCGAGGAACTGCTCGAGCGCGTCTGGGGCATCGACCCGCGCGGGATGCAGACCCGCAGCGTGGATATGGCCGTCGCGCGCCTCCGCGAGCAGCTCGCCGATTCGGGCCCCGATCACAGCGTCATCATCACCGTCCGCGGGCGCGGCTACATGCTCGCGGGCGAGGGCTGAGGGGACGCCATGGCGCGTGGGCGTTCCGCCGACACCCCCGTGTTCGTGCGCCGGCGCCGAGCGCCGTGGCTGGTGTTCGCGCTGTGCGCGCTGCTGGTGGTCGATGTGCTCGCGTGGGCGACCTGGCGCGTGCTGGCACTCGAGCGGGCGGAGCGGATCGCGCGCGCCGAGGCGGACACCGCCCAGCGCGAGCGCCTCGCGCTCTGGCAGATGGACGCGCTGGTCAGCGCGATGATCGCGCGCGAATCGGCCCGCCCCTATTTCGAGTACCGCGCCGCGTACGCCGCGGATCTCCCCTATGGGCAGGCCTGGCAACTGGGGCAGGCCTCCGAGGTTGCGCCCTCGTCGCTCACCGCGGGGACGGGGGACCCTGTGGTCCGCCTGCACTACCAGGTCGAGCCCGACGGGCGGATCGTCTCGCCGCAGGCACCGCCCGATTTGCAGGCCGGGGGCACGATCGCGGTGATGGAGTCCGCCGAGCGCCTGCGGGCCGAGCGATGGGTGCGGGAACTGAAGTCGTGGATGGTTGAACCGACCCCCGCGGAACCTGCTCCCGAACCCGGTGCGCGTTCAGCGAACGCCTTCGCGTTCGCGGATCCCCAGCCCGCGGAGGAGATGGCGGCGCCGCCCCCCGCGGAGCAGGCGTCCGCGGAACCGGACGCCGGCGCCACCCTCGGCGCGGAATCCGAGCGGGTCCCGGCGCAGAAGGGCGACTCGCAGACGGATCAGCGGGCGACGACAACGCTCGATCTCGCCTCGCCCCCGGAGGGCGATGGGGGGGTGAATCTCATCCGCAGCGAGCCCGAGGACGCGGACCTCCGCCAGCGTTTGTTCGACATCGCGCGCACGAACCAGAACGCGTTGACCGTCCCGCGAGCGGGCACGGATCCCGCGGATCCTCCGGTAACGGTCGGGGTGTTCAGGCCCCGCTGGCTCGAAACCGGGGAGGCGGACCCGGAGCTCGTGTTCGAGCGCACCGTCCGGATCGGGGAACGCTCGTTCCGGCAGGGCATCTGGATCGACTGGCCCGCGTTGCGCGCCCAACTGCTCTCCATCGCGGTCCGCCTCGTTCCCGGCGCAACCCTCGAACCGATCCCAATCGCGGACGACGGCTCGCCCGCCCGGGGCCCGGACACGCTCGCGACGATCCCGCTTCGCCTCAGCGTGCCGGTTGTGGTCGCGCCCGTCTCGTTCTGGACCCCGACTCGCGTCACCCTCGCGGTGAGCTGGCTCGCGGCGATGGTGACGCTCGTCGCCGTCGGGGTCGTGCTCCGCACCGCGATGCGGCTCGCGGACCGGCGCGGCCGGTTCGTCGCGGCGGTGACGCACGAGTTGCGTTCACCCCTGACCTCGTTCCGCCTGCATACCGACCTGCTCGAACGCGCGCACAACGACGAGCAGCGCGGGCAGCATGTGGGCGTCCTGCGGGCCGAGGCGACCCGGCTCGGGGAGGTCATCGAGAATGTGCTGGTGTACGCGGGCCTGCGCGTGCCCGCGGGCGAGCGCGAGTCGCGCCCCTTCGGCGAGGTGCTCGCGCCGCTGCTCGACACCTTCCGCGCCAGCGCGGGGGAGGCGGGGGCGGAACTCATCGAGGACATCGCGCCGGACGCCGCGCGGGCGCGAGTCCGCGTCCGCCCCGGGAGCGTCGATCGGATCCTGACCAACCTGGTCGAGAACGCGTGCCGCTACGCGGTCAGCGAATCGACGCCCGTCGTGCGCATCTCGGCGCGGCGGGAGGGGCGGACGGTGCGCATCCGCATCGCGGACAACGGGCCCGGGATCGACCCGGGGGAGCGAGAGATGATCTTCGCGGACTTCTACCGGGGGCGGGCGTCATCGGCCTCTCATCGGGGGATCGGCCTCGGCCTCGCCCTCGGACGCGGCCTTGCGCGCGCCGAGGGCGGTGACCTGCGGCTCATCGAGACCGACTCCCCCGGCGCGACCTTCGAGCTCGCGATCCCGTGCGTGCCGGTCGAGGGCTGAACCGGACGCTCCGGGGAGAAGAGTCGAAAGGCGGAGTGGAGCGGCGCGTGACGCGGGCCGATGGGGGATCTATACTCGTGACCCGTCGGTTCTGAGGGATCGGCGGGAGACAGTTGAAGCCGGGCCTATAGCTCAGTTGGCTAGAGCGCCACGTTGACATCGTGGAGGTC
>DLBY01000122.1:75057-96350 GCA_002480345.1 Phycisphaerales bacterium UBA7812
GTGAGGTCACAGGTTCGAGTCCTGTTAGGCCCATTTCCGATTCCCCTCGGTTCGCGACCCGGGCTTTGGGGAGTCGGGCAACCCTCACATTCAGCGTTGTCTGGCCGTCCGGACGGGCCGCGTGATTCGTTGTTGTCGAGCGCCGTGCCGCGTTGCCAACGGACGCCGCGTGTCGCCAACCGGCGCCGCGTGTTGCGCGCACGGGTTTGTTCTCGGTCAGCGGCGGTCGAGACCGGGCGATCTCAGTCCGACGGGAACGCCTTTCGCAGGCGCTCGGCTTCGCGTGCCGTGAGATGGATGACGGCGCCGTGCTTGGGCGAAGTGAAGTTTGTCGCTTTCATCGGTCCGTCGTTGAACGAGCCGATCGGGGTGAAGGTCTCGAAGTCCGTTGTCTCGCAGAAGCCGAAGTTGTGCGGCTGCTTGCCGAAGACATCGTACATGAGCACATAGGTGTCCGATCCGAGGCGGCGCCAGACACTCGGGCCTTCGCACGCCTCCGGCTCGGGGTCGATCCATCGGTCTTGGTAGACATACCCGCCTGTGAGACGGTCGGAGACCGCCATCTTCACGCCGGCTCCGCCGTCGTGCGGGGTGAAGAGCAGGTAGTACTTGTCCTTGAATCTGGTGATATCGCTGTCGATCGTGTTCACATCCTTCGGATAGTGGAACAGCAGTTTCGGGGCGGTTTCGAGGGCCGAGTAGTCGTCGTTGAGGTAGGCGTACACGAGGCGGTTGGGGTCGTTGTTGTAGCGGATGGTGAAGTGGATCATCATCCGATCGCGTTGGTCGTCCCAGGTCAGTTCCGGCGCCCAGGCGCAGCCCACCTCTCGATATCGCGGGCCGAGTTCGTCGATCCGGATGTTGTGGTGCGTCCAATTCACGAGATCGTCGGATGTCGAAACGACGAAGCCGCGGTTGTTGCCCCAGCCCCACGCGTCGCCCGGGCGGTCCCACTGGGTGTCGCGGTGGCCTTCCTGCTGGCCGAAGATGTGGAGATCGGTCATCGCGAGCACGAATGTGCCATCGGGGGCGCGGGCGATGTGCGGATCGCGGATGCCCTTCTGATCGGCGATGTCCTCGAAGGTCATCACCGGGGCGCCGTTGTTCAGGGCGGTGAAGGTGTACCCGTCGTCGCTGAGCGCGAAATGCAGCGCGTGCGTCGGATCGGTGAAGTAGACCAGAAGGTAGTGGGTCAACTCGTCGCCGGCGGTCGTCGCGGCGGGATCGGGCTCGGCGGTCGCGTTGTCGCCCTCGCCCGGGAGGACCGGGTCCGGTTTGTGCGCATTGGCGAGATAGTGCGCGAGGCTCGCGATCTGTTCATCAGTGAGTGTTTTCGAGAAGCTGGGCATGCCGAGCCGTCCGTGCCCCGAGCGGATCGATTTCTCGACACCCTCGACGCCGGGCTCGTAGCGCCATTCGTCGTCGAGGAAACTCGGTCCGATCATGCCTCCAAGCCCCGCGCCGTGGCATCTGGCGCAGTTGTTCAGGAAGACCTGCCGGGCGGGGTGCTGCTCGATGAACTGCCGCTGCTGGTCGGTCTGGGCCTGGGCTTCTGACGAGATCGCGATCGCCATCGCGAGAAGAGTCGTTCCGATCCAACGCATGGGGTCGTCCTCGCAAGCGGTGAAACCGTGGTCCGCACAGGGCTTGCGGGCGGGCGACGCGGAGCCCGGCGCGCCCGGTGACCTGCACAGGATAACGGCGGGCGGGTCGCGTGTCATTTGATCGGAGATTGTATGGTTCCGTGCGTTGGCTTCCGCCTCATGGATTGCGTGCGCTCGCGGTGCTTCGGCGACGAAACGGGTGCGTCTCATCGGGGCTGGGTGAACATGGCGGGGGGTGGCGTCGGTATAGTCGGCGGGGTTCGGCTACGGACGGGCCGGGGCTCCGGGAGCACGGGAACGGCGGACAGACGGTGCGGGGGCGATGGCGAACAAGGACGATCACCAGCGGCGCTTCGTGAGCGATTTCAAGCGGTTCTTCGGCCGGGGGCTGGGCATCCTGCTGCCCTCGATCGTGACGCTGTGGCTGCTGTGGCAGGCGTTCGTGTTTGTCTTCAACAATGTCGCCGAGCCGATCAACCGCGGCTTGCGGGTCGCGGCGATCCGCGTGACGCCCATGCTCTACCACGAGGACGATCGTCCGAGCTGGTACACCGTCACGCAGGAGCAGGTGAGCAACCGTGCGCTGGCCCGCCGGCGGGACGGGCTGAGCGAACTCCCCGAGGGGGCGATCGAACGGGAGATCCGCCTCAAGCAGTTCCGCGACGAGTGGAACAAACACTGGTATCTGGACGGGCTCGGGTTCGTCGTCGCGATCATCCTGATCTACCTCGCGGGCCTGCTGCTGGGGAACTACTTGGGCCGGCAGGTCTACGGGCGCGTGGAGCGGCTGATCGCGAAGATCCCGGGGTTCAAGCAGGTGTATCCCCATGTGAAGCAGGTGGTGGACCTGATCTTCGGGGAGAACTCGACGATGAAGGCCTTCAGCGAGACGGTGCTGGTGCAGTACCCGCGGGAGGGGATCTGGAGTCTGGGGTTCGTGACGGGGACATCGTTTAAGGACATCCGGGCCGCGTCCGGGGTGGAGACGGTGAGCGTGTTTATCCCGACCTCGCCGACACCGATGACGGGGTTCGTGATCAATGTGGCGCGCAGCGAGGCGATCAAGGTGGACATCTCGATCGACCAGGCGCTGCGGTTCATCATCACCGCCGGGGTGCTGACCCCGGATTCGGTCGGTCCCGACGGAGTGACGAAAAGCCAGGACAAGTCGGCCGCGAAACTGCTGAGCGCGCACGAAGCGGCAGAACGGGCCTTCGAGACCGAGAACAAGAAGCGATCGGATGAGGGCTCCGAGGAGAGCAGCTCGGCGTGACCGTTCCGCTGGCGTCGCCCCCGCGAACTGGTGGGGCGGGGCCCGACGATTGCTATGATGTTTGTGGATGGTCTATTGTGACTGTCCGAGTGAAAGGGGCGATTCCATGAGGATCGATGTCATTGGCAGAGATGTCCACATCACCGACGACATCCGGGACCACGCGGAGAAGCGGGGCGAGAAGCTCCCGAAGTACTTCGACGGAACCCAGCTGGTGACATTCACCATTACCAGGAAGGACAGCGTGAACTACTCCGCTGAGTGCCTGGTGGATGTCGAGGGGCACGAGGACTTCGTGTCGACCGCTGATGACGCGAACATCAAGGCCGCGATCGACGCGGCAACGCAGAAGGCGACGCGCCAGCTCAAGGACTTCAAGGAGAAGCTGAAGGCGACCCGCTGAGGGTGACGCCCGGGCCGCACCGCTCTGTGCGCACGATGGGAAACCCGGGCGGTGGGCCCGGACGGAGCCGAGCATGAAGTTGACGGAGATCGTCGTAGAGTCGGCCATTACGCCGGCGCTTGGATCGACCGAGCGGGACGCCGTGCTGGCGGAGATGGTCGATTCACTCGTTTCGGCGGGGGCTCTCGACGAGGGCATCCGCGACGAGGTGATCAAGAAGTTGCTTGATCGCGAGGAGAAGGGCTCGACCGGCTTCGGTCGCGGGGTCGCGGTGCCGCACGCGAAGCACGCGGGGGTCGAGAAACTCGTCGCCGCGATCGGGCTGAGCGATCGGGGCGTGGACTTCTCCTCGCTCGACAAGCAGCCCGTGTTCAGCGTGTTCCTTTTGCTGAGCCCGCTCGACCAGCCCGAGGACCACCTGCAGGCGATGGAGGTGATCTTCAAGAACCTCAGCAAGGAAAACTTCCGGCGGTTCCTCAGGCAGGCGGGGTCGGTCGAGGAAGTCACGACGCTCCTGGACGAGGCGGACAGTCAGCAGTTGCCGGGCTGAGGTCCGGGATCCGAACCGATCGTCTCACGACCCGATGGTGGAGGGCCGGCCGTTGGCGGACCGCGCGAGTGTCCGAGTTGTCATCGTGAACAAGCTGGGCCTGCACGCCCGGCCCGCGATGGCGTTCGCGGAAACCGCGGGCAAGCACCGCTGCGGGGTGCGTATCAAGCGCGGGGCGCAGTCGATCAATGGCAAATCCGTGATGGAGATCATGCTGCTCGCGGCGACCGCGGGGAGCGAACTCGAGATCGAAGCGGAGGGCGCCGACGCCGAAGCCTGCGTGAACGAACTGCGGGACCTCGTCGAGCGCGGGTTCGACGAGGACGAGATCTAGGCGGCGCGGCGCCCGGCGTGACGGAGCGACCCGTGTTTACGGGCAGCCTTCCTCAAAGGCGCGCACGAACGCGACGATGTCCGCGAGATCGATCGTGAAGTACGGCCCGGCCTGATCGGCAGGTGGCGCCCCGGCGACAAAGGCGTCGATGAACGCCGCGGCATCGGCAAGGTCGAGCACGCCGAACGGGGGCGCGTGGTCGGCGGCGTTGCAGCCGGGCCCGTGCAGCAGAAGATAGACATTGCGGAAGATCTCGGTGTTGTACAGGAATGTGTCGCCCAGGTAGATCGCGGATTGCCGGTTGCCGCCCGAGGGTCCGGCGGCGGGAACCCCGATCAGCAGCACGCCCTGGGTTCTCGGATCAACCGGGTCGTCCGGGTAGTTGAACGAGAACCGGTACGAGAAGTCGTGCCGGCCGTCCCCGTCGAGATCCGCGTAGGAAAACGGATTGAGCACGGCGTTCTCGATCGCCGCGACGCCGTCGGTGTCGCCCAACTCGATCGGGGTGTCCAGCGCGACCGCGTAATCACGGGCGCTGAGGCAGAGCGGGAACTCGTCCCCGCCCCCGCTGAGTGTTGTGACGAGTTCCGTGAGGAAGACGCGGGGTGTCGTTGCCTGCCCGTCGTCGGCGTCGAAGAGCGCGATCTCCGCCTCGAGGCCGGGCACGGGCCCCTCGGGATAGAACGCGCAGGTTCGGAAGGTCATCCCGCCGATGAGCGTGTCGGGCGCGATGTCGCCCCAGTCGAGGACTCGGACCTCTTCGAGGTTCTCGGCGCTCGCGAAGGCGGACATGCTGATGTTGTTGATGAACACGAGGCGGCCGGCCCTCCAGACAACAGGCCCGGTCGCGGGCTCGGCGGCGATCGACCCGCAGATCAGCAGGGCGGCCGTCGACGCGACCGTGAGTGACATGTTCCTGAGCATCTTCGCCTCCCCGTTCCATCCCACAAGCGTGGAGACCCCGCGGTCCGCGTGGTCTCTTCTGTATCCACTCCGCGCAGCGTATCGGGAGGACGCGGGTCTACCAAGGCCCGTTCGGCGAGGGCGTTCGCCTTTGAAAGAAGAGAGCCGTCCCGGAGCGGGCGCACGAAAAAGCCCGGAACGCGTCCGGGCCTTTGTCGGTCGATACATCGACGAATGCGGATGAGAGGAGTCGAACCTCCACGGGGTTTTACCCCCACTAGGACCTGAACCTAGCGCGTCTGCCAATTCCGCCACATCCGCGGGGCCCGCATTGTAGCCCGCTTGGGTGGCGGAGTGGAGGCGCTCGGTGCGGGAATCAGGCCATCGCGGTCCGGGCTGCCGGGGTCTCGGAGGTTTCGCTTTCCTGCTCCGGGAGCCGCTCAACCACGGTCTGCGTCGCAAACCGCCCCGAGAGGATGAAGAAGGTGGGGGCCCAGAGCCCGACGAAGATCCCGAACCGTTGGGCGTACGCGGGGTCGTCGGTCCGGAAGAAGAACCAGATCGCGATCGACCCGAGGATCGAGAGCATGCCGGCAACAAAGCAGATCACGCTGAGAAGTTGGAAGGGCTGCTTTTTCATAGAAGTGTTCCGTCCTTTCATGCAAGACAACAGATAGCACTCGCCGTTGTGGGCGATGCGCAAGGCACGCTGTGCGTGGGTTCTGTGTCTTCGACGGGATCGGATCTCCGGATTCGCGGGGGCGTCGGGGAGACGGGACGGTGAGCCGCTCGGCGCCGGTCCATACGAAAACACCCCGCTTTGGGCGGGGTGTGGTGGTGCGGTGTGTTTCTCACGAGCCGTGCGTGATCAGGCGTTCGCGTCGGCGGGCTTCGTGGGTCGCGGGGCGCGGATCTCGAGGACCTTGGCGCGGATCTCGTCGAAGAGTTCGGGGTTGTCGCGCAGGAACTCCTTGGCGCGTTCGCGGCCCTGTCCCAGGCGGATCTCGCCGTAGCTGAACCATGATCCCGATTTCTCGCAGACCTTGGAATCGACCGCGAGGTCGAGGAGGTCACCCGTCGCGCTGATGCCCTCGTTGAACATGATGTCGAACTCCGCGATGCGGAAGGGGGGCGCGACCTTGTTCTTGACGACCTTGGCGCGGACATGGTTGCCCACATTCTCGTCGCCGTCCTTGATCGCACCGGTGCGGCGGATGTCGATGCGGACCGACGAGTAGAACTTGAGGGCGCGACCGCCGGGGGTGGTCTCGGGGCTGCCGAACATCACGCCGATCTTCTCGCGGATCTGGTTGATGAAGATGACGGTGCAGTTGCTGCGGGCGATCACGCCCGTGAGCTTGCGCATCGCCTGGGACATGAGGCGGGCCTGCAGACCGACATGACTGTCGCCCATCTCGCCCTCGATCTCAGCTCGCGGGATCAGGGCTGCGACGGAGTCGACGACGATGACATCGACCGCGTTGGAGCGGACGAGCAGTTCGCAGATGTCGAGGGCCTGCTCGCCCGTGTCGGGCTGGCTCACGAGCAGGTCGTCGATGTTGACGCCCAGCTTGCGGGCCCAGGAGGGATCGAGCGCATGCTCGGCGTCGATGAAGGCCGCGACGCCGCCCGTCTTCTGGGCGTGCGAGACGACGGTGAGCGCGAGGGTTGTCTTGCCGGAAGATTCTGGGCCGAAGATCTCGACGATGCGTCCGCGGGGGATGCCGCGTCCACCGAGGGCGAGGTCGAGCGAGAGGGCACCGGTGGAGATGCCGGGGATGGAGAGATACGCGTCCTCGTCGAGACGCATGATCGAGCCCTTGCCGAAGGACTTCTCGATCTGCCCGAGCGCCCGGTCGAGGGCCTGGGATTTCTCTTTGCTGATGGGGGGCGGCGCGGGCTGGACGGGCTTGGTCTCGACGATCGCCTCGGGGGCGTCGGAGGCCGTCTTCGTTTCGGTCTTGCTCGCGGCGGATGAATCGGCGGACGAGTCCTTGGGCGCAGTCTTGGTGCGTGCCATGGGGGCACTCCCTTCTTTCTGACGCGCGGGGCCTCGGGCATCTTGCGGAAGAAGGGCTCGCCGATCTGTCTGAGTGAGCGACCTCCGCCGCTCAGGCCCCCGAAATGTGCGTCATCGACGCTCGCTTCGGGGCTGTCTCAGTGAGCGATCTTCATCGCTCAGTTTGCCGGCCGACCACCCGATCCGCTCAGCCGTGCGGGCGCACGCTGGCCGACGCGCAACGGGCCGATGATCCTCCGTGAATCACGGTCCCGGCCGGGGGCGGCGTCGAACGCGAGCCCGGCACGCAGACAATATCGGCCCCCAAACAGTTCGTCAACAGAATTCTTTCGATTTCCGTTCGGGAGCCGAGGGGGGCCTGTTCAGATCTTCTGAACGCGCCCTGCATGGCTTCCCAATGACCATATCGTCGCTGGATCGGCACCGCCTCCTCACGCCCGACGGAGGCGCAGGCGATGCGGCAGAGGGTCCAGAAGCCGGGCCGAAGCGGGATGGAGGTCTCATGCTCAAGCGGATGGCACACGCGGCCGCGATCGTTCTCGCGATCATCACCCCGCTTGCGCTAGTCGCACCCTCCGCCGCGGCACAGGCCGAGCGGATCCGTTCGTTCGCGAGCGATATCGAGGTCCGCGCCGACGGCTCGATGCTCGTGACCGAGACCATCACGGTCAACGCACAGGGCAGGAACATCAAACGCGGGATCTTCCGGGACTTCCCGACGATTTACGACGGCCCCTGGGGCCTCCGGGTCCGCGTGCCGTTCGAGGTCGTGCGCGTGACACGGGACGGTGCGGAAGAGCCGTACGCGATCGAATCGCTCGAGAACGGCGTGCGCATCCGCATCGGACGCGAGGAGGTCGTGCTCCCGCACGGCGAGCACACCTACACGATCACCTACGAGACGGCGAGGCAACTCGGGTTCTTCGAGACTCACGACGAGCTCTACTGGAATGTCACCGGCACGGGGTGGGCGTTCCCGATCGATTCGATCGAGGCTCGCGTGACCCTTCCTGCGCCCGTTGCCGAATCCGATCTGCGGTTGGACGGATTCACCGGCACGGAAGGCTCGACCGAGAAGAGCTTCACCGCGACAGTGGAAGACGACGGGGCGGTCGTCTTCAAGACCACAGATCCGCAGCCCGCGGGCGGGAACATGACCGTGGTCGTGGGATGGCCGAAGGGGATCATCGACGAGGCGGCCGCGAAGGCGGCGGGGGGCTCTCTGCTGCGTGCCAACCTGTTCCTGGTCTTCATCGGGGGTGGTGTGGTCATCGCGTTCGTCTACCTGCATCTCCAGTGGATCCGTGTTGGGCGCGATCCGCTCAGGGGCCCGATCCAACCCAGGCTTGCGCCCCCCGAGGGGCTGTCGCCCGGCGCGTGCCGCTATCTGCACAAGATGCGGCACGACACCACCTGCTACGCGGCAGCGCTCTTCAATCTCGCGGTGTCGGGTGTGATCGCGATCAGGGCGGACGACGAAGACTCCTACGAAATCGAGCGGCTCGACCCCGACGCGAAGCCCGCGTTCCCGGACGAGAAGAAGATCGCGAACCGGGTCGTGCCCAAGGGCGACACCCCGTTCGCGTTCGATCAGAAGAACCACGAGAAGGTGAGTTCGTCGATCAAGGCGCAGGAGTCCTCGCTCAAGGACGGCTACGGGCACCTGTTTGCCAAGAACAGGGGCCCGCTCTGGATCGGGGTGCTCATCGTTCTCGTTGCCTGGGTCGCGGCGGTCCTGTCGCTCCCGGGCTTCGCGATGGCGGTCGCGGGCTTCCTGTCCATCTGGCTCGCCTTCTGGTCGATCGCGTGCGTCGCGCTCGTGGTCGCGGTGGTGAAGGCGTGGCAGAACGCCGCCAGCGAGACCAGCGCATCGGGCATCGGCGCCGCGGTGTTCCTGACGCTTTTTTCGCTCCCGTTCCTCGGATTCTGGGTCTTCGGGATGTTCATGCTGGCGAACCAGACCGTGCCCTGGACCCCGCTGGTGCTCGGACTCGCCTGCGCGCTGTTCGCGGTCTACGCGGTCCTCCTCCCGGCGCCCACCGTCGAGGGGCGGCGGATCATGGACGAGATCGAGGGGTTCGCGGCCTACCTGAGCGGACGATCGGGCGACGGAGACGAGCGCGCGCGGGGCGGCATCGACGCCGACGAGTTCGAGCGATGGCTCCCGTACGCCGTCGCGCTCGACGCGAGCGAGGACTGGGCGGCTTACTTCGAATCCGTGGTCGACTCGAAACTCCGCGAGGAAGGCGACCGCGAGATCGCGCGGCGCGAGTGGCACCCGCACTGGTTCCACGGGCCTCGCCACCTCTTGTATCCGACCGCGTTCTGTGAGTCCGTCGGCGGCGCGCTCGCGACATCCGTCAGTTCGTCGTCGTCTGCGCCCGGATCGTCCAGCGGGTTTAGCGGAGGGGGTTCCTCCGGCGGGGGCGGCGGCGGCGGGGGAGGCGGGGGCTGGTGATCGGGCCGCCCGTCGCGCCCACGGCGCGATACGCTCTCGGACCACGCACCCCCGGAGAGCCCGATGACCACGACCCAAGCCGCGACTGAACTCGATGCCTTCCGCGCCGATGAGGCGACGATCCGGATGGGAGGCGGCGCGAAGGCGATTGAACGCCAGCACGCGAAGGACCGCCTGACCGCCCGGGAGCGGATCGCTCGGTTGGTCGACCCCGCGGACGAGGGCGGGGACGCGCCGCTCGATCCCCATCGCGACGAGATCCCGAACTTCACCGAACTCGGCCTCTGGAGCGCGTACAACATGTACGCCGAGCACGGCGGGGCCCCCGCCGCGGGCGTGGTCACCGGCATCGGCGTCATCCACGGCCGGCGTCACATGATCATCGCCAACGACGCGACGGTGAAGGCGGGCGCGTTCTTCCCGATGACCTGCAAGAAGATCATCCGGGCCCAGCATGTCGCGCGGATGGCCCGCATGCCCCTGGTCTATCTGGTCGACTCCGCGGGCGTCTACCTCCCCCTGCAGGAGGATGTCTTCCCCGACACCGACGACTTCGGGCGGATCTTCTATCTCAACTCCATCATCTCCGCCGAGGGCATCCCGCAGACCGCCGCGATCATGGGCTTCTGCGTCGCGGGGGGCGGGTATCTCCCCGTCCTCTGCGACACGCTGCTGATGACCGAGGGCTCGGGGTTGTATCTCGCGGGTCAGGCCCTCGTGAAGGCCGCGATCGGACAGGAGGTCAGCGACGAGGACCTGGGCGGGGCGACCATGCACGCCGAGATTTCGGGGACGATCGACTTCAAGGAACCCGACGACGCCGCCTGTCTGACGCGATTGCGAGAAGTGCTGGCAAAGAGGCGGGGCGAAGAGACGGGGAGACGGAGAGACGAAGAGACAAGGCCGGAAGACATGGATGGCGCCGGATCCGAAGAATCCGTCTCTCCGTCTCTTCGTCTCTCGGACTCTGGGGCGCCTTTCCGTCGTCCCGTCCGCGACGGGTCGGACATCCTGTCGATCTTCACCGACAAGCCGGGCGAGCAGTACGACATCGAGGAGATCCTCGCCTGCATCGTCGACGGGCGGACGATGCCCAACGCCGACGGGCACGAATCGCTCGTGCCCGATTTCGACGAGTACAAGGCGGACTACGGGCGGTCCATCGTGTGCGGCTACGCCCGCATCGGCGGACGCGCGTGCGGCGTGGTCGCCAACCAGGGGTCGATCAGCCGGCAGACCAAGGCGGGCGGGCGCGCCGGGCCGCACGAGTCGGTGAACATGCCGCGGGTGATCTATCACGAGAGCGCCGACAAGGCGGCCCGGTTCATCATGGACTGCAACCAGCGGAAGATCCCGCTGGTGTTCATCCACGACACGACGGGGTTCATGGTGGGGCGTGACAGCGAGCAGGCGGGGATCATCCGTGCCGGCGCGAAGATGGTCAACGCGATGAGCAACAGCGTGGTGCCCAAGATCGTGCTGATCACCGGGTCGAGCTACGGCGCGGGCAACTACGCGATGTGCGGGCGGGCGTTCGAGCCCTTCCTGAGCCTCGCGTGGCCGGGCAGCAAGTGCGCCGTGATGGGGGCGGCGCAGGCGACGGGCGTGCTGGCGATGATCGAGGAGCGCAGCCGCGAGCGCAAGGGCGAGGCGATCGACAAAGAGACGCACGAGCAGATCCTCGGCGCGGTCCGCGCGTCGTACAACGAGCAGCAGGACATCCGCCACGGCGCAGCGCGGGGCTGGGTGGACCGCCTGATCGAGCCGGTGCGGACGCGCGAGGAACTGATCGCGGCCCTCGAGTCGGCGGAGCAGGGGTGGGACTACACGCCCGAGTTCAGGACGGGTGTGCTGCAGGTATGATCTCGCAAACCGTGGGTGACATCGCGTGAAGGGGAGCGAATGGGTTTCAATTTTTTGGCGGCTGGCATCGAGGAGATCATGGGGCCGAGCGACGCCGATTCGCTTGCTTCTCTGATCCGTGCGAATGTGCCCGGTGACCCGCCGATCTCAAAGCCGGGGTTTGAGTTCTGCATGCGCGATGAGATCGGCTGGTCATGGTGGTCCGAGCTGCAGCAACACGCTGCCCAACGCCTCGGGGACGACCGCGTCCAAGCCCTACTCGCGGTCGATGCGTGGACCGGCGCCTACCTCGATGTCGATTGTGACAGGCTGTTGCTCTGGCCTGACGGTGAGCCCGACGGGGATGGCTCGGAGGGTCAGCCAACGATCGAGGTTCTCGGACATCGACCCGCTTCGTTCTTCTCTCGCATCTTGCGTCTTCTCGGGATCGGTCGAGCGACAGATGCCGAGCCCGACCCAGAAATCCGCGGGATGCTCGACGCGATGGTCAGCAACTTCGGCGCCCGCGACGGTGAATCCGGGGCGTTCCAGATTGCAAGCCTGCCACGGCTCATCGGCGAGCTCGACGGACTTTTGCGGCACGAAGACATCGAAGTCAACGAAGAAAGCGTTCGGCGAACCCTCGCCGAGTACGAGAATGATGATCGGATCGATGACGACCCGCATATTCAGTGCCTCTGCCATGCGTGGCTTACGGCACGCGTCGCCTCGGATAACGCTTGCCCGATGTGGCTGTTGAAGTAAGAGGCATACGAATGCGTATGCTTTGATTGATCTTGACCCCGTATCTGTCGACGGGGGTGCTGAAGCGATGAGCAGCGACCGCGATCCGAGAATCCCGGATATCGAGGGCGATATCGCCGGCCACGATCTCGGACGGGCGAAAGAACGCCTCTGCTCATTTTTGAACAACGAGGGCTATGACCCCGGCCTGTGCGCCGAGATTGGGCACCTCTGCCGCAAGATGCGGGATCCCCGCGAGGCTGGCCGATGGCTGTTCATCAGCGACGACGACTCGACCGAAGCCGACTACTTCATCGAGATGTTTCTCAATCAGCACAAGCGGAAGCCGTCGCAGATCGTCGCGCAGCTCCCGCGACGCGCGAAGCTCGCCGATGAATCGGAGTATCCCGAGGTTGTCCGCGCACGATTCGAGAAACTCAGCCTCGTCAAGCCGCTTGGTGAGTACCGTCGGTTCCGGCCGCGAACGAAGCTACAGAGAGTGAGAGACGATGCCGCACGGCTCGTAGGTTCACTGATACTTCTCGCAATCGTTGCAACATTCCTCGTCGGCCTGGTTCAGATTGCGATCTGGATCTGGTCGCTGGTTTTCTCTTGACTAGATATTCCAAGATTGGAATGGCAAATGTTGGCAAGTAAGCTCCGATTCGCTGGGATCGCCGCGGCATCGCTCACCCTGATCGGCTGCGTCGCAAACTCCGAGAAATCCTCGGCGTCTCCACCCCTCCCCACCGGCTCCTGGACACTCACCACCATCGAAAACCAACCGCTCCCCAACCCCCTCCCGCCCGGCCTCCGCCCCATCACCCTCACCATCAGCGACGCCGGCGATGTCTCCGGCAACGCCGGCATCAACCGATACTCGGGCACCGTCGATACCGGGGCGTGGGAGAATCGCGAGATCGTGTTCGGCCCCCTCGCCGTCTCCCGCATGGCGGGCCCGCCCGCCGCGATGACCGCTGAGGCGGCCTATCTCGGGGCGCTCGACGCGGTGCGCACCTTCCGCGTCGAGGGCGGGTCGCTCGTGCTCGGGGGGGCGGCGGGTGAGCTGCTCCGCTTCGAACGAGCGCCGGACTGATCGATTCTCGGAACCCTGGTCCGCCTTTCTGCTGGGCAAACACAGCCGAAATGCGCCGCGCCCGCGCCGGCGCGGTGTATAACCACCTTCTTCGAGCCTGCTGTCCATGAGGAGCGGCTGATGCGGATCGGTGTGCCCAAAGAAATCAAACCAGATGAGTACCGGGTGGGCATCCGTCCCGCGGGCGTGGAGGTGCTGACCGGCAAGGGGCACGAGGTCTGCGTCGAGGCGGGCGCGGGCCTGGGCTCCGGGCTCAGCGACACGGAGTACGCCGCCGCGGGCGCGACGATCGTCGACGACCCCGACGAGCTCTGGCGCTGGTCGAACATGATCGTGAAGGTCAAGGAGCCCCAGCCCGATGAGTACACGCGGATGCAGGAGGGGCAGGTCGTCTTCGGCTATTTCCACTTCGCCGCCGACCGGGACCTGACCGACGCGGCGCTCAAGAGCCGGATCACCGCGATCGCGTACGAGACGCTCACGGCGCCCGGGCCCAACGGGGGGACGACGCTGCCGCTGCTGACGCCCACCAGCGAGATCGCGGGTCGCCTCGCGGCGCAGCAGGGCGCGAAGTATCTGGAGCGCCCGAGCGGGGGGCGGGGCGTGCTGCTCGGGGGCGTCCCCGGGGTCGAGCCGGGCAATGTGCTGGTCATCGGCGCCGGGGTGGTGGGTCAGAACGCGGCCCGCATCGCCTACGGCATGGGCGCCCACATCGTGATGATGGACACCGACAACGAGAAGATGCGACGCGTGGGCGAGGTGATGCCCCGCCAGCTGATCACGGTGTTCGCCGACCCGGAGGCGATCCGGCACTACCTCGCGTGGGCGGATGTCGTCATCGGTGCGGTGCTCGTCCCGGGAGCGAAGACGCCGCGCGTGGTGACCCGTGAGCACCTGCGGCTCATGAAGCAGGGCTCGGTGATCGTCGATGTCTCGATCGACCAGGGCGGGTGCTGCGAGACGAGCCGGGTGACGACGCACTCCGACCCGGTCTTCGTGGAGGAGGGCGTGCAGCACTATTGCGTGGGCAACATGCCCGGCGCGGTGGCGCGGACGAGCACCTGGGCGCTGACCAACGCGACGCTGCCATGGGTCGTCCGGATCGCCGACGAGGGCGTGTGGCGGCTCCGCCGTTCCGACCAGGGCTTCCGCGACGGGGTGAACATGCACCGGGGTGAGCTGCTGAACGAGGGGGTCGCCTCCGCGCACGGGCTCGAGCTCGCGGAGGCGTGATCGCATCCGGGTCGCCGCACCGCGTAGACTCACCCCATGCGTGCACACCCCGATCTCGGATCACTCGTCTTTCTCCGTCTTCTGCCGATCCTCGCGTGCCTCCCGCTGCTGTCGGGGTGCATCGTGCAGGACATCCACGACGAGCTCAGGGGCGTCAACGCGCGGCTCGAGCGCGTCGAGGAGACGCTAGGCAAGATCGACACCACCAACGCGCGACTCGCGGACCTGGACGCACGACTCGACACACTCGAACGCCTCGCGTCGATCGATGCCTCGCTCACCTCTATCGACGAGGAACTTGTCTCCATCAACGGTGAACTCGACCCGATCAAGGGATCGCTGGAGAACCTCGACCAGCACCTCGCGTCGCTTCGGGAGACGATCCGCAACATCGACTCGACGATCCCTTTCCTCAAGATTTCGGGCGATGACGAGGCGGGAGAAGCGGAACTGGACGAGCAGCAGCCTCCCGAATCCGAAGGCGGCACCGGAGATCCCGCGGACACCGGGAGCGGTGGGGGTCAGTAGAACCCCGCTGATTTGCCCGCGCGCGTGGGTTCGACGCCCGATTCGCGTTGTAGGAAGTGCGTCGGTTGGGTATCGTGCCGCGATCGCTCGCTTCGGACAGTCGTCTGTGTTTCTCCGGCGTTCACGCCGGCGATCGAGCGTGAGGTTGGATCATCAGCCGGCGACTCCGCGCCCCACGCCACCGTGGCGATGGCGTGGGGCAGCGCGTGAGCCAATCAGGTTCGCGTGACCGGAATCGTCCGGCTGTTCCCGAGCCGGGTGATCACCATTCCGTCCGGTTACCGGGCCCGGTGTTGGGTTTGCCGCGTTTCGGCAGCGCCCGGGATGTGTTTCGCCTGCCAACTCAGCGGGCGTCGAATCGTTCGAATCAGAAAGAGAGACTTCATGAAGCGTACAACGATTGCGGCGGTGCTCGCGCTGGTCTCCGGCGCAGCGGTTTCCAATCCGGCAGCGATGTCCGCCGAGCGAGCGGAACAAGCCCTCGCTCGCGCGAGGACAGCGATCGAGAACGACCCCGCGCTGCAGGCGGTGCCCGGTCAGATCCTGGTCAAGTTCAAGCGGGGCGACGCCCAGCTGCGTGCCTTCGCCCGCAACGCGGTGAACGGGCAACTGATCCGAGAACTGAAAGGTGTTCAGGGTCTCGAACACCTCGAGGTCGGGATGGACGCCGCGATCGCGGTCGAGGTGCTCAAGAACCTCCCGTTCGTCGAGTATGCCGAGCCCGACTACATCGTCCGTCCCGTCGCGCAGCCCAACGATCAGTACATCGGCCTGCAGTGGGGCGTGAACAACACCGGGCAGTCCATCAACGGCACCGCCGGTGTCGCGGACGCCGACATCGACGGCTTCGAAGCCTGGGATGTGCGCTCCAGCGCCGCGGACATCGTTGTCGCGGTCATCGACAGCGGCGTGCAGTGGAGCCACCCCGACCTCGACGGCAACATCTGGTCCAACAGCGACGAGATCGCCGGCAACGGAATCGACGACGACAATAACGGGTACATCGATGATGTCCGAGGCTGGGATTTCTACGACAACGACAACAACCCCGACGACAGCGACGGGCACGGCACCCACTGCGCCGGCACCGTCGGCGCCGAGGGCAACAACGGCATCGGTGTCGCGGGCGTCGCGTGGGATGTCCAGATCATGCCGGTCCGCTTCCTCGGTCCCTTCGGCGGCTCGACCTCCGACGCGATCGCCGCGGTCAACTACGCCGTCTCGAACGGCGCTCGCATCTCCAACAACTCGTGGGGCGGGGGCGGCTTCAACTCCGCGCTCCGCGACGCGATCGCCAACGCGGCCGCGAACGACCACCTGTTTGTCGCCGCCGCGGGCAACGACGGGGTGAACACCGACTCGAGCGCGCACTATCCCTCGTCGTACAGCAACGACAACATCATCTCCGTCGCCGCGACGGACAACCGCGACCGACTCGCGGGCTTCTCCAACTACGGCGTCAGCAGTGTCGACCTCGGCGCACCGGGCGTCACCATCGCGAGCACCTACAACGGGAGCAGCTATGTCTATCTCAGCGGCACCTCGATGGCGGCGCCGCATGTCTCGGGTGCCGCGGCGGTGCTCTGGGCAGAGAACCCAAGCTGGTCCTATGCGCAGGTCCGTGATCGTCTCTACGCGACCGTCCGCCCGACCAGCGCGATGAGCGGCACCACCGCGACCGGAGGCGTGCTCAACCTCCAGGCCGCACTGGGCAGCGGAGGGGGCGACCCCCAGAACGCGGCACCGACGGTGTCCATCGGCTCGCCCTCCAGCGGGTCCAGCTTCATCGAGGGTGACACCGTCACCTTCTCGGGCAGCGCGAGCGACCCCGAGGACGGCAACATCGGCGCGGCGCTCGTCTGGACCTCGAGCCGGGACGGGCAGATCGGGGCCGGCGCGTCGTTCTCCACCGCCTCGCTCAGCGTCGGCACGCACACGATCACCGCCTCCGCGAGCGACAGCGGCAACCTGTCCGATTCGGATTCGGTCACCATCACCGTCGAGTCGAACGCCCAGCCGCCCGCGGCCCCCGGCATCGCCGGCGCGAGTGACAACGCAAACGGCACCGCGACCGTCACCTGGTCCGATGTTGCCGACGAAGACGGCTACGAGATCCAGCGCGAGCAGCAGAAGCGCAACGGCCGTTGGAACGGCACGCAGATCGTCGGCACCGTCGGCGCCAACGCGACCGGGTTCACCGACGCGTCGGGCACCGGCACCTTCCGCTACCGCGTCCGCGCCGTCAACGCCGCGGGCTCCAGCGCGTGGTCGGGCTGGGCGCAGGTTACCGTTTCCGACGCGTCCGGCGGCGGCGGAGGCGGCGGCGGAAACGGCGGTGGGAACGGCAACGGCAATGGTCGCCCGGGCCGATAAACCCCACACCCGATTCCCGTGATCTCCATGCCCCGGCCCTCGAGCCGGGGTTTTTTACGCCTTTCTATCAAAATACAAACGAATACCAATCGATTCCCGCGATCATCCGCGATCTCACCCGATTCGATTTCCCGATTCCGGGTGGTTGGTTTATGCTGCGGGCCCACAGCCGGTGCGATCCGTTCCAAGGGGTTCCGGGGGTCGGCTGTTAGAGAAGCAGAGATCGGCGGGGAAATCGCCGGAAGAGAAGGGAAGCACAATGCAGACGAAGACACGCGCCCTCACCGTCGCGCTGGCGGCCGGCCTCGCCGCGCCCGCGCTCGCCCAGACCGACATCTTCTGGAACGCCGGTTCGGGCAACTGGAACGATGTGGCGAACTGGAACCCGATGAATGTCCCGAACAGCCCGAGCGAGAACGCCTTCATTCTCGCCCCGGCGTTCGCGGAGGTCGCGCTCGACATCACGGCCAGCATCGGCACGCTCGAGGTGGGCCCGCAGATCATGCTCACCATCGAACCGGCTCGCACGCTTGGATTGAGCGGTGCGATCACCAACAACGGGCTGATCGATGTGAACCCGACGACGAGCGTCAGCAACGCCGCGGTTCAGTTCAACGCGAACACCTCGATCGTCGGCAGCGGTGTGCTCCGGCTCTCGGGCGGCGGAGACGACGCGCGTCTGCTGACCAACGGGACGACCCTCACCAACGGGGCGGGGCACACCATCGACGGCGCGGGGCAGATCACCGCGTCACTCATCAACGAGGGCGTGGTCACGGCCCTCGACACCGGGTTTGCCAACCGTCTCGAGCTGATCAGCAGCACCAAGACCAACAACAGCAACATGCAGGCCGGCGACGGAGCCGAGCTCTTCATCAGCGGCATCACGATCAACCAGGCGCCGGGCGCGACGATCGCCGCGAACGCTGGCGGCATCGTGATCTTCAACGGAAACAACACGATCAACGGGGGGCGGCTCGTCGGGCCCGGTGCGTTCATCAAGCCGACATCGGGCAACCTCTCGCTCTCCGATGTCTCGCTCGAGCAGGACTTCACCGTCGATCCCGGCGCGGGCGTGCTCTACAACTCCCCGGCCTTCAACTGCACAGGCCGGATCACGCTCAATGACACCAGCTCAGTCAGCAACTCGTTCATCCAGTTCAACAACAACACGATCGTGAGCGGCGGGGGTTCGATCTTCCTGGCGGGGGGCGGCAACGACAGCCAGGTGACCACGAACGGCACCACAGTGACACTCGCGCCCGGGTTCACCATCGAGGGCTCGGGCGATGTGCCCGCGACACTGGTCAACAACGGTCTGATCCGCGCCTTCCCGAGCGACAACGGCGATGGGCGCCTCCGCCTGTTCTCCGGCGCGAAGACCAACAACGCGCTCATCCGCGCCGACTCGGGAGGGATCGTCGAGATCAACAGCATCGTCGTGACCCAGGACGCGGGGGCGCTGATCCTCGCGGATGGGGGCACCGTCGAGTTCGTCTCCAACCAGACCGTCAACGGCGGCACAATCCGAGCGATCAACGGGGGCACGCTGATCAAGCCCCCGAGCGGGAACCTCTCGCTGGGCGGCGTCTCCCTGCAGGGCGACCTCGATGTCGCGGGCGGTGCGGGCGTGCTCTACAACACCGACGCGTTCGACTGCCAGGGCACGATCGTGCTCAACGACTCGGGCGCCGCGGGCAACGCGTTCATCCAGTTCAACAACAACACGACCGTGAGCGGCGGGGGTACCTTCTTCCTCGCGGGGAGCGGCAACGACAGCCAGGTGACCACCAACGGCACCACGGTGACACTCGAGCCCGGGTTCACCATCGAGGGCTCGGGCGAGATTCCCGCGACCCTGGTCAACAACGGTCTGATCCGCGCCTTCCCAAGCACGAACGGCGACGGCGAGCTCCGCCTGTTCTCGGGCACCAAGACCAACAACGCGCAGATCCGCGCCGACGCGGGGGGCATCGTCGAGCTCTCCGGCGTGACGGTCAATCAGGGCCCCGCGGGGGAGATCCTCGCCGACGGAGGCACCGTCGAGTTCGTCTCCAACCAGACCGTCAACGGCGGCACGATCCGAGCGATCAACGGGGGCACGCTGACCAAGCCCCCCAGCGGCAACCTGTCGCTTAGCGACATCTTCCTCGATGCCGATCTCGATGTCGCGGGCGGCGCGGGCGTGCTCTACAACTCTCCGCTGCTGACCGCCACCGGGTCGATCAACCTCAACGACTCGGGCGCCGCGGGCAACGCCCTCATGCAGTTCAACGCCAACACCACCGCGACGGGCGGCGGGCGGATCTTCCTGGGAGGCAGCGCCGACGACAGCCAGGTCACCACCAACGGCACCGTGCTGACGATCGCCCCCGACTTCGCGATCGAAGGATCGGGCTTCGTGCCCGCGGCGCTGATCAACAACGGGCTGATCCGCGCGTTCCCGAGCACCGACGGGGACGGCCGGATCACCCTCTTCAGCGGCGCCAAGACCAACAACAGCCAGATCGTCGCCGACCCCGGAGGCGTGATCGATATCACGGGCGTCGTCATCACCCAGGGCCCCGCGGGCGAGATCCTCGCCGACGGAGGCACCGTCGAGTTCGTGTCCAACCAGACCGTCAACGGGGGCACGATCCGCGCCGTCAACGGGGGCAGGCTCGTCAAAACCGCGGGGGGGAATCTCAGTATCGGGGGCGACCTCACCCTCGCGAGCGACTTCGAACTCGAGGGCGCTGCGGGGATGCAGATCAACGCCGCGACGCTCACCAACGAGGCGACGGTCCGGATCAACTCGAACGGGACAGCGGGCAACGCGGTGATCCAGTTCAACGGCAACACCGTCGTCGTCGGCGCGGGCCGGATGCTCCTCGAGGGCGGCGGCGACAACAGCCAGCTCAACACCAACGGCACGACCGTGACCCACGGGCCCGAGCAAATCATCGAGGGCGAGGGGCAGATGAACGGGTCCCACATCGTCCTCGGCACGATGATGCCCGGCCTCCCGCTCGGCGCCATCACCGGCAACGCCAGCATCACCTTCGGCGCAGACGCCGAACTGATCGCCGATGTCGACGGCAACGGCAGCGGCGACTCGATCAATGTCAGCGGCGTCGTCACACCCGCCGGCGCGGTCAGCATCCAGATCGACCCCGGGTACACCCCCGCGATCGACGACGAGTTCACGCTCATCACCGCCGGTTCGGTGAGCGGCGAGTTCGCAGGCGTCGCGGTCACCTCAGGCGTGCTGCCCCCCGATGTCGCCGTCCGCCTCGACCATCAGGCGAACCAGGTCGATGTCAACTTCGTCTGCCTCGCCGACCTGCTCGCGCCGTTCGGCGTGCTCGACCTGATCGACATCAACGCCTTCGTCCAAGCGTTCCTCAATCAGCAACCCGCAGCGGATCTCGCAGCCCCCATCGGCGTGTGGGACCTCTCGGACATCGGTACCTTCATCACCGCGTTTAACACGACCTGCCAGTAATCGCATACGCTTGCTCGCGCGCGATTCAACCCGCTTCAACACCTTCCCGGAATCCCTCCGGCCGGAGCCCACGATGCACCGATTCACCGCCCCTTTCGCCGCTCTGTCGCTCGCGCTCGCCGCGTCGCACGCCGCCGCCGCCGTCCCGCAGGAATGGGACATCCACCTCATCTGCCGTTCGAGCCTCGACCCGAGCATCCCCGCGTACCGCCTGCCGGATCTTTCGAGCCTCTCGAGCCAGTATGTCTCGCTCGATGAGCAGGGCAATGTCGCGATCCGCGTGTTCCTCAACGGGAGCCCGAGTGAGGCGATCTTCTTCGGGAACACCCAGCTCGGCCGCCTCGCCCTGTCGGGCACCTCCCCCGACCCGATCTGGTCGGTCCTCGTCGAGACCCGCGCCGGGCTCATCGCCGTCGAGGACGGGAACCTGGGCCCGGGCGGCGCCAGC
>DLBY01000129.1:0-8833 GCA_002480345.1 Phycisphaerales bacterium UBA7812
CGTCGTCGTCGGGGCGAAATTCGCCGATCACAGCGGGGTCTCTGAAGCCGGCGCCGCTTACATCTTCGATCTCACGACGGGCGAGCAGGTTTCTGAGCTTACCGCATCGGATGCGGCTCGCCGCGATTGGTTCGGGAGTGCCGTGGCGGTTGATGGGACGAACGCGTTGATCGGAGCGCGGTTCAACAATCACAGCGGGCTCATCGCGGCCGGCGCCGTGTATGTCTTCGATCTCACAACGGGCATGGAGGTCGACAAGCTCGTCGCGTCCGACGCCGAATCTGGTGATGCTTTCGGTTCCGCGATCGCGGTTTCTGGGAGAACCGCTCTGGTTAGGGCGTCGTTCGACGATCACAGCGGAAGCACGGACGCGGGCTCCGCGTATGTCTTCGATCTGAGAACACGCTCTGAAGTCAAGAAACTCACGCGGGACGAACCCGGTGATGATGATCAACTCGGTGGTGCGGTCGCGATCTCGGGCAGGAGCGCGCTGATCGCTGTGAACGCTCACGATCACAGCGGCTTCGAGGATGCCGGCGCCGTGTTCGTGTTTGATCTGATGACCGGGGATGAGGTCGCGAAGCTGACTTCGCCCGAGCCTATTGTGGGCGAGTACTGGGGCAGTTCGGTCGCGATCTCGGGTACCACGGCGATCGTCGGGGCGCGTCTCCACGACCACAGCGGGCTCGAGAATGCGGGGGCGGCGTATGTGTTCGACCTGGCGGCTGATCGGTTCGTCGCGAAGTTCACCGCGCCGGACGCGAGTGAGGCGGATTTCTTCGGGTGGTCTGTTGCGATCTCGGGGAGGCTCGCGGTGATCACGGCGTACCAGGGTGATCACGGCGGCGTGTCCAATTCTGGCGTTGCATATGTGTTCGACCTCGCGACCGGCCGACAGGTTTCGAAGCTCGTCGCGTCCGATGCGGCGGCCCGGGATCGGTTCGGGTTCTCCGTTGCCATCGACGGGACGACAGCCGTTCTTAGCGCGACTGGCGATGATCACGGCGGTGTCCCCGACGCCGGATCCGTCTATGTGTTCCGCCTCGATCCCCCGTGCGCCGCCGATCTCGCCGAGCCGGCGGGCGTGCTCGATTTTGCGGATGTCGGGGCGCTCGCCGACGCGTTGGTGCGGCGGAGTTCGATCGCGGATGTGAACTTCGACGGGGTCAGCGATCTCGGCGACATCGTGGCGTTTGTCGGGTCGTTCACTGCCGGCTGCCCTTGACCGGGTCGCGCCCGGTGTCTCCCTAGAATCCCACGGCTTCGCTCGATTTTCGTCCCTCTTCGAGTAGGCTCTCAGACGCGGGCTTCTCCCCGCGTTCCGTGGCTCGGGCCCGCGCCGCGTGCCCGCCTGACGGGAGGCTTGACACCATGACGACGACACCGGTCGCTGAGCACGCTGCGCACCCCACGACGATCGACTCGGTCGTCATCCGGTTCTGCGGGGACTCCGGGGACGGGATGCAGCTGACGGGCTCGCAGTTCACGGAAACGGCGGCGGTCTTCGGGAACG
Organism: Phycisphaerales bacterium UBA7812; assembly: GCA_002480345.1. Classification (GTDB taxonomy): domain Bacteria; phylum Planctomycetota; class Phycisphaerae; order Phycisphaerales; family UBA1924; genus UBA1926. The sequence goes on from DLBY01000129.1 coordinate 1,514, forward strand.
ACTTCGCGACCTTCCCGGACTACCCCGCTGAGATCCGGGCGCCCAAGGGGACGACCTACGGCGTGTCGGGCTTCCAGGTGCACTTCTCGAGCCGGGACATCCACACGCACGGGGACGATGTGAATGTGCTGGTCGCGATGAACCCGGCGGGGTTCAGGACGAACATCCGGGATGTTCACCCCGGAGGGATCGTGATCGTCAACGAGGACGAGTTCACCGCGTCGCAGCTGAAGAAGTGCGGCTACCCGGACGGGTACAACCCCTTGCAGGACGACGACCTGCTGGCGCGGTACGAGATTCTGCCGATCCCGATGAGCCGGCTGACGCGCGAGTCGCTGGCGGATTCGGAGATGGGCGCGAAGGCGATCGACCGGTGCCGGAACATGTATGCGCTGGGGATGGTCTACTGGATGTACGACCGCCCGCTGGACCCGACGATCGCGCACCTGAATCGCAAGTTCGGGGGTGCGAAGGGCAAGCCCGAGATCGCGGAGATCAACATCCGCGCGCTCAAGGCGGGGTACTACTTCGGGGAGACGGCGGAGGTGTTCCCCGCGAAGATGCGGGTGCCCCCGGCGAAGCTGGAGGCGGGGACCTACCGACGCATCAGCGGCAGCGAGGCGATGGTGCTCGGGCTCGTGACGGCGGGGCACAAGGCGGGCAAGCGGATCGTGTACGCGAGCTACCCGATCACCCCGGCGTCGAACATCATCCAGGGGCTCGCGAACCTCAAGCGGCTCGGGGCGAAGACCTTCCAGGCGGAGGACGAGATCGCGGCGGTGTGCGCCGCGATCGGGGCGAGTTACGCGGGCAACATCGGGGTGACGGGGACGAGCGGTCCGGGGCTCGCGCTCAAGGCGGAGGCGCTCGGGCTCGCGGTGATGTTCGAGCTCCCGCTGGTGGTGATCGATGTGCAGCGCGCGGGCCCCTCGACGGGCATGCCCACGAAGACCGAGCAGGCGGACCTGATGATGGCGATGCACGGTCGTTCGGGCGAGTGCCCCTGCATCGTGCTCGCGCCGCGGAGCCCCGGGGATTGCTTCGGGATGGCGGTCGAGGCGGTCCGCCTCGCGGTCCGTCAGTGCTGCCCGGTGATCGTGCTGAGCGATGCGTATGTCGCGAACGGCGCCGAGCCCTGGCGCGTGCCGGACCTTGACGATGTGCCCGCGATCGAGGTGAGGCACCCGTCGCGGGCGGAGGTGGGAGAGGACTGGTTGCGGTACACGCGGGACGCCTCGACCGGCGCGCCGGCGTGGGTGCTCCCGGGCACGCCCGGGCTGGAGCACCGCATCGGGGGTCTCGAGAAGGGCGAGGACGGGAATGTCTCCTACGACCCCGACAACCACGATCGGATGACGCGTCTGCGTGCCGAGAAGATCGCGAAAGCCGCGGAGGTGATCCCGCCGCTGGAGGTGCGAGGCCCCGAATCGGGCGAGGTGCTGATGCTGGGGTGGGGGGGCACTTACGGCGCGATCACGACGGCGGCGGACGCGCTCCGCGCACGGGGGCGTTCGGTGAGCAGCGCCCACCTGCGGTATCTGAACCCGATGCCCTCGAACACGGAGGCGGTGCTGCGTTCCTTCGATCGCGTGGTGGTCCCGGAGATCAACTCGGGGCAGCTGCGCATGCTGATCCGCTCGCGTTTCCTGATCGACGCCGCGGGGATCAACATCGTGCGGGGCAGGCCCCTGAATGTGGACACGCTGATCGAGCGGGTCACCGAGCTGATGGACGGCGAAGGGGGTGCGGCGTGAGCGAGAACGGCGACGCAACGGTCTCGGAAGTCAAGCTCTCCGCGAAGGACTTCGCGAGCGACCAGGATGTGCGGTGGTGCCCCGGGTGCGGGGATTACGCGGTCCTCGCGGCGATGCGGAAGGCGCTGCCTAGGCTGGGACACAAGAAGGAAGACTATGTCTTCGTGTCCGGCATCGGGTGCGCGGCGCGGTTCCCGTACTACATGGACACCTACGGGATGCACACGATCCACGGCCGATCGCTCGCGGTCGCGACGGGTATCAAGATCAGCAACCCGGACCTCAAGGTCGTGGTGGTGTCGGGCGATGGCGACCTGCTCTCGATCGGTGCGAGCCACACCTTCCACGCGATGCGGCGGAATGTCGACCTGACGATCGTGCTGCTCAACAACCGCATCTACGGGCTGACGAAGGGGCAGTATTCGCCCACGAGCGAGTACGGGAAGATCACCGCGACGACCCCCGAGGGATCGCTCGATTACCCGGTGAACCCGGTGTCGTTCGCGGCGGCGGCGGGGTGCACCTTCATCGCGCGGGCGATCGATGTCGACCAGCCCGGCCTCGACGAGGTGCTGCGGCGCGCGATCGAGCACAAGGGGACCTCGTTCGTCGAGGTGTACCAGGACTGCAACATCTTCAACCACGGCGCGTGGTTCTACGCGTCGCAGAAGGATTCTCGCGCGGAGACGACGGTGCAGCTCAGGCACGGCGAGCCGCTGGTGTACGGGAAGGACCGGGATCGGGGCATCCTGTTCCGGAACGGGCGTCCGATCAAGGTCACGGTCGAGGGGGGGGCGAGCGCGAGCGATCTCGTGACGCACGACGAGACCGATCGGTCGCGCGTGCATGTGTACTCGCAGATGTCGCATCCCGATTTTCCGGAGGTGATGGGCGTGCTCTACGCGAACCCCGAGCGTCGGACCTACGACGCGATGGTCGACGAGCAGGTCCGGAACGCGGAGGTTGAGGACCGTGAGGCCGAGTTGCGTCGGCTCATGAAGGGCTCCGAATCGTGGGAGGTCCACGAGACGGTGGACGGGCCATCCTGAGCGGACGGTTTCCTCATCGAAGCGATGCCCCGGCTTTGGCTTGATCACCCGCGTGCGGCGGCCGACGCGCATCGCTGGCGGCGTCGCGTTCTCTATGCGCACTGAACCGGGTGTTCTCGGACGGGGCTCCGCGGGTGGGTTCCGTGCCCTGCGGCGGCGGGGCTTTTCGGGGAAGCCGGCGCGAGAAGATGTCGGCGGAACGCCCCCTGCCCGCCCTAAATTGGATAAATAAGGGTATAATTGGGCGGATGGTCCGGTGGTCGGGTTCCGGGTCTCGGGGTGGAACCGAGACCGGGCTTTGACGGCCGGGCTCGGACAGGCGGGCGGCACCGTGAACGGCGCTTTCATTCGCATCCTGATGACCGTTCTCGCGGTCGCGTTCGCGGGGACGCTGGTGACGGCGCAGGTCGACGGCGCGCCCCGGAACGGGACGGGCGATCTGTTGAACCAGGAGCATCCGGACCGGCGGTGTCTGGCGTGCCATGCGCAGCCGCACATCGCGGAACTCTCGCCCGCGGACCGTCGTTCGATGGTGGCGACCTGGCTCGGGACGGAGGGGTCGCCGCGGGCACCGACATCCGAGATCCCGTTGACGGGTGAGGAGCCCGAGACGCGCCCGGGCTTGTATCTCGGCGCCGATGCGGTGGCGGGCAGCGTGCACGAGGGCGTGACCTGTGTCGAGTGTCACCAGGACGCGAAGGACCTGCCTCACAGCGCGAAGCTGAACCTGGCGACCTGCGCCGCGGCGTGCCACACGACAGCGGTGGAGGCGTACGACTTGGGCTCGCACATGGCGGCGTACGCGCGGGGTGATGAGCTGGCACCGACCTGCGTGAGTTGTCACGGCGGGCACCAGATCGTCCCGGGCAGCGACCGCGACGCGCCCCAGCACCGGTTGAACAGCGCGAAGATGTGCGGCGATTGCCACGCGCAGCACACGCCCGGCGCGGATGAGCCCGACCCGAGCGAGTGGGTCGGCAAGTACATGGCGAGTGCGCACGCGGACTTCATGCGCGACGGCGGGCTGGTCTGGGCGGCGAACTGCGTGGATTGCCACGGTGCGCACGGCGTGCTGCCCTCGACGGATGAGCGTTCGATGGTGAGCCGGGCGCATGTGCCCCAGACCTGCGGGACCTGCCACCTCGGGGTCGCGGAGGTGTTCGACGAGAGCGTGCACGGGGTGCGGCTTTCGGAGGGGAACGGCGAGGCGCCGGTGTGCACGGATTGTCACGCGGCGCACGCGATCACGCGAGCCGACGAGCCCGCGTTCGCGTTGGATGTGATCAACGAATGCGGGCAGTGCCACGACAGCGAGGACGCGCGGGAGGGGAAGCTGGGGACCTGGTACCGCTCGTACCTTGAGAGTTATCACGGGCAGGCGGCGAACCTCGGGTCGGCGCGGGCGGCGCGCTGCAGCGATTGCCACGGCGCGCATGACATCAAGCCGCTCGATGATCCGCTTTCGCGGGTGCACAAGGACAACCTGCAGCAGACCTGCGGGTCGTGCCACTCGGGCGCCGGCGCGAACTTCGTGGAGTTCGATCCGCACGCGAACTACCGGGACTCGGAGCACTACCCGATCCTCTTCGGGGTCTGGATGTACTTCGTTATCATGATGAGCACGGTGTTCGGGTTCTTCGGGCTGCACACCGCGCTCTGGTTCGTGCGCGCCAAGTACGAGCGCGCGAAGAACGGGGTGCACGAGTCCGACGAGAAGGAGGCGAAGACCGCGATCCGCCGTTTCACGACGCTCAACCGCGTCAACCACGCCCTGGTCGTCATCACCTTCTTCGGGCTGACCGCGACGGGCATCCCTCTGGTCTTCAGCGGGGAGCGCTGGGCGCAGGTCATGATGAGCCTGTTCGGCGGCGTGCATGTCGCGGGCTTGTGGCACCGCTTCTTCGCGCTGCTGCTGATCATCAACTTCGTGCTGCACTTCTTCGGGCTCGCGCGGGCGTTCACGCGCCGGCGCGTTGCATGGCACCGCTGGCTGTTCGGGCCCGACTCGCTCGTGCCCCGCTGGAAGGACGCGCAGGATGTCGGGGGGATGCTCCGCTGGTTCGTGCGGGGGGGCACGGTTCCCCGTTTCGACCGCTGGACCTACTGGGAGAAGTTCGATTACTGGGCGGAGGTCGGCGGGTCGATGATCATCGGCGGGTCGGGCTTCCTGCTCTGGTTCCCCGAGTTCACGAGCCACTTCCTGCCCGGATGGGTGTTCAATGTCGCGATGATCGTGCACGGCTACGAGGCGCTGCTCGCGATCGGGTTCATCTTCACGATCCACTTCTTCAACGCGCACCTGCGCCCGGGGATGTTCCCGGTCGACGAGGTGATCTTCACGGGGAGCATGTCGGAGGAGGAACTCAAGCACCACAGGCCCGAGGAGTATGACCGCCTCGTCGAGTCGGGTCGACTCGAGGAGCTGCGCGTCCCGGCGCCGTCGAAGCAGTCCAAGCCCCTGATCCTCGCGACGGCGATCGTGCTGGTCGGCATCGGGATGATCCTGCTCACGCTGATCCTCATCGGGGGGTTGAGCACGCTCTGAGGAGACCATGACCGATCGGAACAGCCCATCCCCGCTCCGTCGCACGCTGAAGCGGCTCGCCCTCCCGGGGGCCGCGGCGGTCGTGCTGTGCGGCGGCGGGGTGCTGGTGCTCTGGAGGCCCTGGTCGGGGGCGACGGCGCCGGGTGGGCTGTCGGCTGTCGAGCCCGCGATCGAGGCGGCCAGCGGTCCGGTGGAGCCCGCGCCCAGGCCCACGGAGGTCGTCGCGTTCTCGGATGGGTGCGCGACCGCGGCGTGTCACGCGTCGTACCTGCTGAGCGAGCGTGTGCACGGTCCGGTCGCGGAGGGCGCGTGCGAGACCTGCCACGAGCCCGACGCGGGGGGGCATGTATACCCGGTCGTCGCGGGTGTCGAGCAGGGGTGCGCGCAGTGCCACGACATCGGCGCGGATCACCAGTTCCGGCACGCCGCGATGTCGGCGGAGGGGTGCCTCGCGTGTCATGATCCGCATGTCTCGGACGCGCCGGCGCTGCTGACGGCGGGCTCGATCGGCGCGACCTGCGACGCGTGCCACCCCGCGACGGGCGGGACGGTTGTCCACGCGCCGTACGCGGCGGGGGAGTGCACCTCGTGCCACGATCCGCACGCGGAGGACAACGCGCTCCTGCTGCACGGCGGGACGGGTGGGGATCACTGCGCGTTGTGTCACAGCGATACCTTTGGGGCGACGGAGCGCGAGGGGCACCCCCACGCGGAGCTCGAGGCGGACTGCATGCGATGCCACGCGGCGCACGCGAGCGACTGGCCGAGCATGCTCGTCGGGAACGCCTCGGACCAGTGCGTGCGGTGCCACGAGTCGATCCGCGAGGTGATCGCGACATCGCTGGTGACGCACCGGGGCGCGATGGCGGATCGGCAGTGCGTCGCGTGCCACCTGCCTCACGCGTCGCGCGAATCGGCGATGCTGCGCGATGACCAGGCGAGCGTGTGCCTGTCGTGCCACGACGAGGAGGTCGAGGCGATCGACGGTCGGACGATCCCCGACATGACGCCGCTCGTGAGGGACGCGGACTATCGGCATGGTCCGGTGGATCACGGGCAGTGCGGGCTGTGCCACAGCGTGCACGGGTCGGCGTATCCGAAGCTGCTCCGGGGTGAGAATCCCGACATCATGCTCGGGTCGTTCGATGCGCGGCACTACTCGCTCTGCTTTTCCTGCCACGACCCGGCGCTCGTGGAGGAGGCGGAGAGCACCTCGGTCACGGCGTTCCGGGACGGTGCGCGGAACCTGCACAGCCTGCATGTGGTCAACGGCGGCACGGCGCGGAGTTGCTCGACCTGCCATGTGATCCACGGGGGGAGCCGCCCCAGGTTGGTGGCGGACCTGGTGTCTTTCGAGGGATCGGACTGGAAGATGCCGATGGGCTTCACGCTGACGGAACGCGGGGGGAACTGTGCACCGGGGTGCCATGTTCCCATGTCTTACGATCGACTGGAGCGCTAATGGGCGTGCGTGTTCACACCATCACGGTCATCGGGGCCTGCGGGCTCGCGCTCGCGGCGGCGGGGTTCGCGGCGGTCGAGCCCGGCGGCGGGGCTTCCGGTCGCGCGCCGGCGCCGACGACGGTGATCGACCGGACGGGCTGCGTGACCGCGGACTGCCATCCCGGGGTCAAGGCGAGCCGTTTCCTGCACGGGCCCGTTCATGTCAACGCGTGCGAGAGCTGTCACACGCTGACCGACGCGGCTTCGCACTCGTTCACGATGGCGCGTGAGCGGGAGCGGGTGTGCACCTTCTGCCACATGGTCGACAAGCCCGAGGGCATGGTCATGCACATGCCGTTCGAGCAGGGCGAGTGCCTCTCGTGCCACGACCCGCACGGCAGCTCGGAGCGGGCGATGCTCCGCGGCGCGAACTACGCGGAGTCGTGCAATCTGTGCCACGCGGACGCAACGGGCGCGCACACGAGCGTGCACGGGCCTGTTGCGGCGGGCGCGTGCGGCGCGTGCCACG
>DLBY01000129.1:9145-13793 GCA_002480345.1 Phycisphaerales bacterium UBA7812
CGGCGCGTGCCACGAGCCGCACCATGCGCCGCACAAGGGCCTGCTGACGAGCGAGGGTCGTGACCTGTGCTTGCGGTGCCATGTCACGACGGGTCTTGAGCTCACCTCGATGCACAGCGTGCACGAGCCGTTGCTGGGGGACTGCCGCGTCTGCCACGATCCGCACGCGACGGATGTGAAGGGCGTGCTGAACGATGAGCCCGAGGCGCTGTGCGTGGCGTGCCACGCGGATATCGGCGCGCGCATCGGGGCGGCGACGACGCAGCACTCCGCGGTGACCTCCGAGCAGTCGTGCCTCAATTGCCATGCGCCGCACGCGAGCGACCACGAGGCGATGCTGCAGGATTCGACGATGTCGCTCTGCTTCGACTGCCACGACACGGAGATCGTTCTGGAGGACGGGCGTGTCCTCGCGAACATGAAAGAAGTCATCGAGAACGGCACGAGCCTGCACGGGCCCGTCGCGGAGGGCAAGTGCGCCGCGTGCCACGAGATCCACGGAGGCGGGCACGAGCGGCTGCTGACCGAGGAGTACCCGTCGGCGCTGTATTACCCCTATGACGACAACGCGTACGCGCTGTGCTTCAGTTGCCACGACAAGCAGTTGGTGCTCACCGAGACCAGCGACGCGGTCACCGGTTTCCGGAACGGCGACCAGAACCTGCACTATGTCCATGTTCACAAGGACAACCGGGGCCGGTCGTGCAAGGTCTGCCATGACTCGCACGCGTCCGATGTCGCGCACCATCTCCGCGAGGCGATCCCGTACGGGCCCTCGGGGTGGGAACTGCCCATCGGATACACCGCGACGGAGACGGGCGGTTCGTGCAACAGCGGGTGCCACAAGCCGTGGGGGTATGACCGGGTGGAGCGGGTGCTCAACGAGCGGCCCCAGGGCGACGATGCCTGGAGAGGGCGCGGGTTGCAGCCCGATGCGGACGACGCGCCCGCGGGGGGAGAGGACGAGGAGTAGACGCGGCGGCGGATCACACCCGTTGTCGGTGGATTGATGCTAAAGGAGCAAGCTATGCGTCAGCACACATACATCGCCAGCGCTGTTCTCGGCGTGGTGACCGCCTCGATGCTGGTTGCGGCGGCCGGGACGGGCGCGTCTGCTGTCTCGGCGCAGCCGGAGGCCGCGCCGGAGAGCGTTCCGGAGAGCGTTCCGGAGACGGCGCCGGAGCAGGCGGAGCGATCGGATCATCTCCGGAATGTGAAGATCGGGGAGCCCGTTCCCGCGTACCGGCTCCCGACGACCGACGGGAAGTTCATCGACAGCGGGGACGCGGAGGGCGAGGTCGTCGTGCTGGTCTACCTCTCCGCGGAGCAGAAGAGCAGCGAGATGGCGGCGGTCGATTCCGCGGCGCTGATGAAGACCTACCGCGACCAGCCGCTCCGGGTTGTGCACGCGACGGCGGATGTGGTGCACAAGGGGTATTTCGATCGCTTCCGCGCCGAGAACAAGATCGAGGTGCCGCTCGGGCTCGACGCGGGGCGGCGGCTCTACGGGGAGCTCGGGCTGATCGTCTTCCCGACCACCATCATCGTCGATCCCGAGGGCCGACTCGCGCATGTGCTCTCGACGCGGGGGCCCGAGTATGCCCGCACGCTCGACGCGTATGTGCGTCACACGCTCGGGCAATTGGATGCGAGCGGGCTCGAAGAGAACCTGCAGTCCAAGCCCTCGCAGATGGGATCGCCCAAGAGTCTCGCGGCGCGGCACCGCGCGGCGGCGCGGCTCCTGCGTGAGAAGGGGCTAATCGCCGATGCGCGGCGCGAACTGGGGCAGGCGATGGAGCTCGACCCCGACGACGCGAACATCCGCCTCGACCTCGCGGACATCAACCTGCAGACCGGCGCCGACCGCGAGGCGCTCGACCTGGCGCGGGGTGTGCTCGATGATCTTCCCGAGCACCGGCGCGCCAAGGAGATCTTCGGCATCGCCTGCTTCGAGATCGACGCGATCGAGGAGGCGCAGCGCGTGCTGACCGAGGCGCTGGTGCTGAACCCCGAGCCCGGACGCGTGCTTTACTACCTCGGGCGGATCGCCGAGACGCAGGGGCGCACGGCGGAAGCGATGCAGCGGTACCGCGAGGCGGCCGAGCGGGTGCTGCTGGACCGCTGATCCCGAGGGTGAGATTCCGGATGGAAAGCGAGCCCCCGCGCTGCTGGCGCGGGGGCTCGTCGTTTGGTCACGCGGTCGAGGCGTCGCGGGGGAGGGAGAGCTCGTCGTGGAGTTCTTTGCTCCGCGCCTTGGTCAGCGTCTTGTGCCGGATCTTGCAGACCACCAGGAAGAGCACTTCAGCGGCGGCCCAGAGCAGGACCCAGACCTCACCGCCCGACCCGAAGCCGTAGCTGTGGAGGCCGGTCGCCATGACATAGTTGACGCCGTAGAAGGTCCAGACGATCGCGGCGAACCCGAGGATCGAGGAGGCGGCGAGCCCGAACTCCTGGATCCACCCGATGTAGCGTGCGTGGAGCACCGCGAAGTAGATCACGATGCTGATGAGCGCCCAGGTCTCCTTGGGGTCCCATCCCCAGAAGCGTCCCCAGGAATCGGCGGCCCAGACGCCGCCCAGGATCGTCCCGGCGGTGAGCAGGAACAGGCCGATCTGGAGGCAGCGGTAGGTCTGGATGGTGAGCGGGTGGGTTTTGGGGAGCAGGTCGTCGTCGGGGCTCTTCTCGAGCCTTTGTCCGAGGATGGTGGTCCTGAACAGGTAGACATGCCCGAGCACGGAGGCAACGAGCAGGATGCCGTAGGAGGCGACGATCGTCAGCACATGGACGATGAGCCAGTAGTTGCTGCGGAGCACCGCGGGGAGCGCGTTGGTCTGCTGCTCGAGCGGGACGAGCATCGCGAACAGGACGCTCAGCAGCGCGGTGCAGACGCCCGCGAAGAGGTAGTAGGCCTTGCGGTTGAAGATCTGGGCGATCATCCCGATGCCGATGCCCACGAGGCCCATCCAGAGGAGCGACTCGTAGGTGTTGCTGACGGGCGCGCGCTGGAGGATGCCCACGCGGAGGCCGATGCCCAGGGTGTGCTCCGCGACGCCCCAGACGCCGAGCAGGATCGCGGCGATCACGAGGGGCTTGCGGAACAGCAGGCGGCTGGCGCCGAACGCGAGGATCGAGAGCCCGTAGGCGACCGCGGTCATGCGCCAGGGCTTGTGGTCGTTGTAGAAGAGCTCCAGACCGATCGCTTTGTCCTGCGCTTCGGTCAGCGAGCCCGAGGACATGATCGCGTCGGCCATCGCGTCGGCGGGGGCGTCGAGCGGTTCACCGGCGCGGTAGGCCTCGCCGAACGCGCGCATCGCGTTGCGGGCTTTCTCGGTGCCCGGCTCGCCCCCGGTCTCGCTGACGCGGAGGAAGGTGTCGTCGCCCTGCGGGACGATCGGGAGGGGGGTCCGCGACGCGAACTGGTTAAGGCGGTGCACCGCGTTGCTCAGGTCTATCGCGGTGCGTTCATCGCCCCGGGGCTGGACCGACTGGTCCTGCGCCCGCTTCGCCTGGAACCCGTCGAGGATCTCCTGGATGCCGGTGTTCCGCGCGAGCTCCATCGCGCTGAAGAACTTCTGCTCGGTGTCGAGCCCGACCCGCTCCTTGAAGGGGCGGTCGTCGATCACGATGAGCGGGGCGTGCATCGCGCCGCCCTCCGCGAAGCCGGAGGGGTCGAACATGAGGTCCGCGAGCAGAGAGATCGCGGGGCGTCCGCGGAACGCCTCGGCGCCGCGGTCTTCCGACCATCGGGACCGGCCCGTGAGCTCGATCGCGAGGCGGTTGGCGTAGGAATCGAGGGGCATGACCCGCCCGCCGTCCTGCACGGGCAGGGCGCGGAAGGTGTCCAGCCAGGCTCCCTCGGACGCGCACGCGAGGCACGCGGACAGCGCAAGGGACAGGATCGCGAGCAGACGCATCATGACAGGGCCCCCTTCAGGTTTGGTTCCAACGCCGGTTCCGATTGCGTGCGCGTGCCGGCGCCGGGCTGCCCCGGGGCGGCGTCCGCCGGCTCTCCCGCGTCGGGATCAGCCGCGGCGTGCTTCTGGGCGAACCCGATGCCCGGGTGCCCGTAGCTGAACGCGCGGAAGTAGAAGGTGATGAGGATGCCGACGCACAGGACGGTGCAGCCGAGGTAGGTCAGCGGGATGCCCGGGTCGCGCATGACGCTGAAGATGGAGACAGTGTCGCCCAGGAAGCCGGACTGGTAGACCTTCCAGTCCTCGAAGGCGAACGGGTTGTTCATGAAGATGGTCATCTCGTGCCCGTCGTGCTCCGGGGAGTGGATGACGACATCGGACTCGTAGGCCATCGCCATCATGGTGCCCGGGTAGTCGGTCTTGCGGAAGTCGACGAGCGTGAGCTCGAACGGGAGTTCGACGCGTCGCGGTCCGAAGCGGAGGAACGCGGCGCCGCCCGGGACCATGAGGGAGCTCTTCCACGCGAGGGGCTCGGGCTCGGACCCGTTGATGCTCACGACGATCGCGGGGCGGAACTGGTCCGCGGGGGCGATCTCGACGAACCGGGTGGTCTGCCGCGCATGGGTGCGATGGTCGGTCACGCGGACGAACCGTCCGTCGATCTCGATCGCCCATGGGTAGTTGCCGTTGTGGTCGTATTCGGTCACCGCGCCGCTCGCGTCGACATGGGCGGC
>DLBY01000041.1:0-22817 GCA_002480345.1 Phycisphaerales bacterium UBA7812
GCAACGCGCCGCCCTCGATCGGTTCCTGACGCTGTGGCGCGAGCTCTCGGCGCTCGCCGCGACCGCACCGGCGCACGAGACGCTGTCGCACATCGTGCGCCGGAGTGATGTGGTGCACGCCGAGCTGCTCGACGGGCCCGCGAGAGCCGCGCGGGTCAACGCGGTCGTGGGCCTGCTCCGCTTCGCGGTCGAGCGCGCCGACCGGCTCGAGGAGCCGCGCGATCTGCGCGCGTTCATGGCGTATGTCGAGGATCTCGATGAGAAGGAGCAGTCGTTCCGTGCGGGCGGGCTGACCCACGAGGCGGACGAGGAGGGCGACGACGACCCGGACGCGAACGACGCGGTGCACCTGATGACGGCCCACGGCGCCAAGGGGCTCGAGTTCGACACGGTCTATCTCCCGCGTGTCGAATCGCAGCACGGGTTCCCCTCGACCCAGAAACCCGACGAGGACGAGCTCCTCCCCGCCTGGCTCTCGGGTGATGACCGCGAGGATCGCGAGCTCGCGCGACAGGACGAAGAGCGGCGCCTGTTCTATGTCGCCTGCACGCGCGCCGAGCGCCGCCTCGTGGTCCTCGGAAAGGTCCCCAAGAACCGCTCGAAGAGCGTGAACTACTTCTTCGAGCTCCAGAATGTACCCGAGCTGCTCGTGCCGCGCGAGGCGCACGAGGTCCTGGGCCCGCACCCGCGCGACGGCATCGAGCACGCGGCCCCGCTCCCGGTGTGGAGCCGGGCGGAGCGGCGACGGGAGCGCCTGCGCGAAGCGCGACGCGTCGCCCAGCTCGACGCCGCGAGCGTGCTGGGCGAGGCGCAGATGCGCGCGCTCGATGACGAGGCGTTGCACACGCTGCACGGGCGCATGGCCGACGCGGTGCGCCGGATGGCGGTGATCGGCGCCGCGCGCCGCGGCGAGGACCTCCCCGCGTGGGCGGAGGGCGACGCTGCGCTCGCGGGCCTCCACGCGGCGCTGACCGATCCGGACAGCGGCGAGTCGGTCACCCCCGCGGCGGCGGTGCTCCCCGGGATGAAAGCGCCGCTCACGCTTTCCTACACGCACCTCAAGGACTGGGAAGCGTGCCCCCGCTGCTTCGCGGTCAAGTATGTGCTTGAGCTGCCCAGGCCCGAGACGAGCAAGCAGTTCGTGGGCACCGTCGTGCACGCGGCGCTCGAGAAGTTCTACCAGCGGATGATCCTTGCGGGGGGCGAGGGCGGGGCGATGCCCACCCTCGACGACCTGCTCGCGATCGGCGACCGGGCGTTCCGGGCCAAGTGGCCCTCCGGGGAGCCCCTCGACCCCGCGCAGCGCGAGCGCGTCGAGGCGCTGCTCCGCCTCACGCACGACAACCTCCACGACGATCGGCTCAATCCCCAGCACACCGAGCTCACCTGCTCGTTCGCCTATCCCCACGCCGGGAAGATGCACACGATCAAGGCGAAGATCGACCGCGTCGACGAGGCGCCGGGCGGGTACCGCGTCGTGGACTACAAGACCGGTCGCGCGAGCAAGAACCTCATCGAGCCCGACAAGAAGGACATGCAGTTCGGTATCTACGCGCTCGCGCTCCGCGCCTTCGCGAACGACGGGCGATGGGAGGGCATCGATCCCCCCGCGGGGGGCGCCGAGTATTGGGTGCTCGCGACGGGGGAACGCGGCCGCGTCTCGTTCGACGAGCTCGCCGAGTACGAGCCCAAACTCCGGGAGAAGATCGACAAGGCGATCGAGGGCATGCTCGCGGGCGACTATCCCAGAAAACCCAACGGCTGCGACGGCACCTGCGCGTTCCTCGACCCGGGGCTGGAAACGGGCTGACCGGCGACCCCCGCGAGCGAACGCGTGCAACCGCTCCGAGCCCCCGCCCCTATGCTTTGCGGGCGCCCCCCTCGGGCGCGACACCCCGGAGGACACCCGTATGCGCTTCTTCAGTTCTACCGCTTCCCGCGTCGCCTGCGCCGCGGGCGTGATCGGTCTCGCTCTCTCGTCGGCTGTCGCCCAGACCGGCGGGCCCGGACGGTTCCGCCCCGGCTCGGAGGCGAGCAAGGGCCCCGTGCTCACGGATCAACTGCCCACCGACGACCGCCTGACGATCGGCACGCTCGACAACGGCCTGCGCTATGTCGTCCGCCCCCACAACAACCCGCCCGGCAAGGTGGGGGTCTGGATCCACATCGGGACCGGCTCGCTCAACGAGACCGACGAGCAACGCGGGCTCGCGCACTACCTCGAGCACATGGCCTTCAACGGCTCGGAGAACTTCCCCCCCGGCGAGGTCGTCAAGTACTTCGAGTCCATCGGTCTCACCTTCGGCCGCGACCAGAACGCGTTCACGACCTTCGACCAGACCGCCTACCAGCTCTACCTGCCCGACACAGAGCAGGCGACGCTCGCGAAGGGCCTTACCTTTTTCAAAGATGTCGCGAGCGGGCTGCTGCTCCGACCCGAGGACATCGACGAGGAGCGGGGCGTCATCTTCGAGGAACTCCGCACCGGCAAGGGCCCGGCGCAGCGCATCCGCGACCAGTGGCTCACCCGCCTCGCGCCCGGCTCGCTGATCGGCGAGCGCCTGCCGATCGGCACCGAGGAGACCCTCGCGGAGATCGACCGTGACGACTTCCTCGACTACTACACGACCTGGTATGTCCCGAGCAACATGACGATCCTCGTCGTGGGCGACATCGACCCGGGGGTCGCGGAAGAGACGATCCGCGCCACCTTCAGCGATCTCCCGAGCGTTGAGGACCCCGAGAACCGGGACCCGATGGTGAGCCCCTACACCGAGCGGCGCGCGATCGTCGCGCACGATCCGGAGATCACCCAGGCGCAGGTCGCGCTGATGGTCATCGACGAACCCGCGGGCCCGAGCACCACCGTCGGTGATCTGCGGACCGATCTCATCCGCCAACTCGCGCTCGAAGCGTTCAACCGCCGGCTCGCGTCCAAGGTCGACCAGGGCGAGGCGCGCCTGCTGGGAGGCGGCGCGTTCGCACAGGACCTCTTCGGCGCGATGCGGTTCGCGCAGGCCTCCGCCGCCGCGACACCCGATGCGTGGACCGCGGCGCTCGAGGACCTGACAACCGAGGTCCGGCGCGCCGAGCTGCACGGGTTCACCGAATCCGAGATCGAGGTCGCTCGCGCCTCGCTGCTCGCCCGCCTCGAGCAGGACGCGCAGCAGGAGCCCACCCTCCCCGAACGCGTGATCCTCAGCCGCCTCGCGTCGAGCGTCGCGACGGGCGAGCCCTTCGTCTCCCCCTCGCAGATCCTTGATCTGGCGCGACGCCTGATCCCGACGATCCGCACCGGCGAGACGAGCGACGCCTTCGCGGACCTCTTCGACACCAGCCGCGCGACCTTCCTGGTCCAGATCCCGACCAACGCCGGCGTCCCCGAGGAGAGCGAGGTGCTCTCGCTTGCGTCCTCGTTCGCGGAGCGGGCCCCCGAGCCCGAGGCGGAGGAGGCGATCGCCGACACGCTGATGGACGAGCCCCCCGCGCCGGGAGAGATCGTCGACCTCATCGGTCACCCCGCGTCCGGCGTGTGGACCGCGGTGCTCGACAACGGCGTTGTCGTGCACCACAAACGCATGGACCAGCGGCAGAAGTTCGTCGATGTCCGCGTCACCCTGCTGGGGGGCGAGGCGCAGGAAACCGCGGCGAACCGGGGCATCACCAACGCCGCGATGCGCGCCTGGGCCCGCCCCGCGACCGACGGGCTCACCGGCACGCAGGTGCGCCAGATCATGGCGGGCAAGAAGATCCAGGCCGCGGGCACCGCCCAGGAGGACTTCGTCCAACTCAGCCTGACGGGATCGCCCGACGACCTGGAGACCGGGATGCAGCTCGCCCACCTGCTGCTGACGGAGCCCAGGCTCGAGACGGTGCCCTTCGAGCAATGGCGCACCAGCACCGTGCAGGCGCTCGAGGCGGCGGACCGCGACCCGCTGGGTGCGCTCCAGCGCGCCGTGGGCAACGCGCTCTATCCCGAGTCCGCCGCCGCCGCCCGCCCGCTGACACCCGAGCAGATCGAGGCCCTCTCGATGCGCGACGCGCAGCGCTGGCTCGACGCGCTGATCGCGGAGGCCCCCGTCGAGGTCGCGATCGTGGGCGACATCGAGAAGGAAACCGCCTTCGAGCTCGCGCGCACCTATCTGGGCTCGATCGGCGAGCGCGAGAAGATGGCGGACGCGTCGCTCGAATTCGAGATGCCCTCACCCCCCACCGAGGACATCCGCTCGACCATCCAGATCGAGACGCAGACCCCCGCCGCGGGTGTCGTCGCGGGGTTCCTCGCCTCCGACGCGGACAACCTGCGCGACACGCGACTCCTCCAACTCGCGAGCCGAACGCTGTCCACCCGCATGATCAAGCGCATCCGCGAAGAGGAGCGGCTGGTCTACTCGATTGGCGCGTCGGTCCGCCCCGCGGAGGCGTACTCGGGCTTCGGGCTCATGGTCGCGGGCTCCGCGACCGACCCGGGCAAGGCCGAGACGCTCGCCGACGAGATCGACGCCGTGTTCGACGCGTTCGCCGAGTCGGGACCGACCCCCGAGGAATTCGAACAGGCCCAGGCGCAGGTCGCGAAAACGCTCGGCGAGGCGTTCGAGGAGCCCAGCTTCTGGGCCCTCCAGCTCAGCCAACTCGAGAAGCGGGATCGCGACCTCGACGATCTGACCAACGCCCTCGAGGCGTACGCGTCGTTTACCGCGGATGATGTCACCGAAACCTACCGACGCTATCACGAGCGCCCCAAGGTCCGCGTGATCGTCAAACCGTTGCCAGACAAGGACTAGCGGACTCCCCCCGCCTCGTTCGACCGCGACCCGAACAAGGCGAGAGCGCGCCCGCACAATCGGATTTCCTTGCCCGGTTTCCCCGAATCCGGTAGGTTAGAGGACCCGTCATCGATCCCGCGCCTCCCTGTCGGAGCGGTGGGACCGGTGACGAGCACCACGAATGTCGGCACCCGGCCGGCGTGCGGAGAAGGAGAACACCATGAAGATGTCTTGCGCTCTGGCGGCGTCGATCGCCGGCCTCGCGGTTTCCTCAGCCTCGGCGGGCGTCGTCCCCGCCTCCATCCTCATCGCGGAGGGGGATACCGTCGCCGGCCGCGTCGTCACGGCCCTCACCTCGCCCTTCACCAACGGCCTGGGCGATGTGGGCTACATCGCGACCCTCGACAGCGGGGACCGCGCCATCATGCGGAACACCACCCCCCTCTTCGTCTCGAGCGATGCCCTCCCCGATTCCCTGACCGGGGGCGAAGCCTCGATGGGCATCGGTGACAACGGCGAGTTCATCTACAGCCCCTCCTTCAACGGAGACGACTCGGTCTGGGGCGAGGGCGGGCTCATCGCTGTCGAGAACACCCCCTCCCCCACCGGGCCCGCGGGCTTCAACACCACCTTCCATTCCCGTCCCCGCATGATCGATGACGGATCGTCCTACTGGGTCAGCGGCCTCAACGACGGCGCGGGCGGCACCAGCTCGCTCACGCGCATCGTGTTCTTCCGCGACGGCGCCACAGGCACCATCACCGCGCCCCTGCAGGCGGGCGACGCCGTCGACGGCGCCATCGTCGCGGGCGGCAGCGGCATCGACTTCGACCTCTCCTGGTCGGACAACGGCGCGCACAATGTCTGGGGCTTCAACGACGCCCTCACCGGCAGCACCGCCAACGACACCTGCCTCGCCGTGAACGGCGTCATCGTCGCGAAGGAAGCCAACCCCACCGGGCAGGGCGACAACTGGGACAACTTCGACAACAACGACATCGCCAACAACGGCGATTACCTCTTCTCGGGCGACACCGACGGCTCCACCTCCACCGACGAGTTCATCGCCTACAACGGCGTCATCGTCCTCCGCGAGGGCGACGCCCTGCTGGGCGGCATCGTCGACGGGTCCGTCGACGAGGTCTCCATCAGCAACACGGGCACCGCCGCCTTCGTCTGGGAATACGACGACGGATCGGGCCTCGCCGAGACCCTCTTCTACGCCTCCGACGCGTCGAACATCCCCGGGACCGCGATGATCGTCTGCAGCGTGGGCGACATGCTCGACACCGACAACGACGGGATCGGCGACCTGACCATCACCGATTTCAACGCGGGCCTCGGCAGCGGGATCGACCTCGCCGACGACGGCCTGGTCCATGTCGAGCTCGATGTCGACGACAACGACATGGTCAACTTCGAGGTCATCGCGACCTTCGACATGAACACGGGCGGGCCCTGCAACGCCGCGGACAACGCCGAGCCCTTCGGCGTGCTCGATCTCTCCGATGTCAACGGGTTCATCGACGCGTTCGTCAACCAGCTCCCCGCCGCCGACATCGCGGCGCCGTCGGGCGTCTGGGATCTCTCCGATGTCAACGCCTTCATCGCCGCGTTCAACGCGGGCTGCCCCTGATCGGCAGACCTCATCGGCAGACCGCATCGGTGGACCTGATCGGCTGACCCGATCGCTCTGAATCGCCCAACGCCCCCGGCTCGCGCCGGGGGCTTTTTCGTGCGCCCTCGCGCCGCGCGCAGAGAAAAGCCCGGGCGAGCGCCCGGGCCCTTTCGATGACAAACGCTTCGCCCTCGTGGGCCCGGGTCCGATCAGCCCAGCGCCGCGGCGCCGGACACGATCTCGGTCAGCTCCGTCGTGATCTGCGCCTGACGCGCCCGGTTGAACTGCGTCTTGAGCGACTTGCCCATCTTCCCCGCGTTGTCCGTCGCGGCCTTCATCGCGACCATCCGCGCGACATGCTCGCTCACGATCGCGTCATTGAAGATCTGGAACAGCACCGCCTTCACCGCCGCCGGGACCAAGGACCCGAGCAGTTCCTCCGCGTCGGGCGTGAACTCGTAGGGAAGGCTGGGACCCGACGCGTCCGCCTGCTCGAGCGCATCGCTGCTGAAGGGCAGCACCTGCGTCACCTCGGGCGCCTGGCGCCCCGCGGAGTAGTACTTCATCGACACCACCCGCACCGCGGAGATCTCCCCGCGCGCGAACAGGTCCATGTACCGCTCCGCCAGCTCGTTGACATCCTCGTACCGGGGCTTGTCACCGAACTGCGTGTGGTGCGTCGAGATCTCCACGCCGTTGAACCGCAAAGGCGTCAGGCCCTTCTTGCCCACCACCTCGACAGGGCCCGTCATCGCGGCGCTGTTCCCACGGAAGTGGTTGAGCGCGGTGCGGATGATGTTCGCGTTGTACGGCCCGCACAGCCCCCGGTCGCTCGTGATCACGAGCGTCAACTCGGGCATCGCGCTGCCCTGCGTCTCGAGCAGCGGGTGCTCGATGTCACCCGCCGCCGAGGCGAGCTGGGCGACCAGATCGAACAACCCCTCGGTGTAGGGCTTGCTCGAGGTCGCGGCCTGCTGCGCCTTGCTGAACTTGCTGGTCGCGATCATCTGCATCGTGCGCGTGATGCGCTGGATGTTCTTGACCGCCTTGATCCGCGTCTTGATTTCGCGTGACTTACCCATGGGGCGGGAGTGTAGGACGCGAGCCCCTCCGAAACGCCCCTCCGGACCACGCAGACCCCGGTTTTCCCGCGAGCGCGCCCACGCCCGCACGATCCGTCCGGTGCCCCGTCAGACACCCCGGCATCTGTTGACGAACCATTTTATTTGATCTTTGTTTGGTTTCGAGCAAGCGCCGAAAGCGGCAACGCGTCACACGACCCCCCGAGACGATCGGGTGTCCCGCATCCCGCCTGGTCCGACCGGTACACCCCCCGGAGCCCACGCAATGCACGAGCCGCCCCCGTCGGGTGAACCCGTGAACCGAAAGCCTCCGGAGCCGAATCGGGTACCATTTCCCCGACCGCGAGCCGGACGCGGGTCCGGCGTGCGGGCCCGCTGCACAGGCCGCCCGGCGCCTCCCCAGACCCATGCGCATCCGCGTCAAGCTCACCCTGCTGCTGCTCCTGTTCGCGCTCGCGCCGATGGTGACCGTCGAGGTCGTCGACCGGGTGGGGCTCGCGCGCCTCGCGGGCCGGGTCGATCAGCAAGTCTCCGACAACATCACCCGCCGGATCCAGGAAGAGCTCGGGGTCCATGTCAGCCGGACCGCCGAGCAGATGCGGGGGATGCGCGCGCGCGTGATGATGATGTCGCGCACGCAGGCCGCCCTCGCGGCGCACACCCTCAACGAAGCGCCGCCGAGCACACCCCCCGCGGTCTACACCACCGAGACCTTCGACGCCCTCGAGCCGGGCGAAATCCCCCTGGGATTCCGCGAACAGCCAGGCTGGCCCGCCGGGGGGGACGCGCCGCCTGTCGTGTCCTACGACCGCATGGTCATCGTCCCGCCCCCGGACGCGGAAACCGACCCCACGGACTCGGCAAGGCTCGCCTCGCTGCTCGAAGAGTTCCGCGCCCTCTCGCTCGACCTGCGGAGCGGGATCCGCTCACAGTTCGTCGCGCTCGCCAACGGCACGCACGCCGCCTACCCCGCGAAGGGGGGGTACGCGGGGTACGACCCGCGCGACCGACCCTGGTTCCGCGCCGCGACGAGCGAGCGCGACGACCCCGCGGTCGGCGTCGCCTGGGCGGGGCCCTACATCGACGCGATCACCGGGGAGCCGCGCCTCACCGCGTCCACCCCGGTCCTCTCCGGGGACGGCTCGCTGCTCGCGGTCACCGGTGTCGATTTCGCCCTGCGCACCGCGGTGGACCTGCTCGAGTTGCCCGCGGAGCTCTCGCTCGGGTCCGTCGCCTGGATCGTCGCGCTGGGCGATGACGCGGAAACCGAGAGCCGCGTGCTGATCGCGACCCGTTCGGGCGAACTCGAGGAGGGCGTCACCCTCCCCGCGACCGACGGATTCACCGAGATCATCGATGCCCTCCGCGCCGAGCGAGGCGGACACCGCCCCGTCGAACTCGACGGGCAGCCCGGCATCGCGGTGTACGGCCCCATCGGTCCCTCGACGGGCCTTGTCATGGTCGTCCCGCGCGCGCGCGTCGACGCGCTGATCGGGGGCGTGCGTGCCGATCTCCGCTCGATCGCGCGAGAGTCCCTCCGCTCGCTCGTCGCGGGCGCCGTGATCGTCGTCATCCTCTGCATCCTCGGTGCCTACCTGACGGGCCGCACCGTCTCGCGCCCGATCCGCCGACTCGCGGACGCTGCGCAGGCGATCCGGGACGGCGATCTCACGGCGCGCGTGGACATCCGACCCAGGCGGGACGAGCTGGGCAAGCTCGCGCGCACCTTCAACGACATGGTGCCCGCGCTCGCGGACCGGATGCGCCTCCGGGAGTCCATGGCGCTCGCGACCGAGCTCCAGCAGGGCCTGCTCCCCGCCGCCGCACCCGAGATTCCCGGGTTCGACATCTTCGGGATCGCGGACTATTGCGACGAGACGGGCGGGGACTACTTCGACTATCTCAAGCCCATCGACCTGGGCGCCAACCGGTTCGGGCTCGCGCTGGGCGATGTCACGGGGCACGGCATCCCCGCGGCCCTGATCATGACCAGCGCGCGCGCGCTGCTGCAGAGCCACGCGCGGCGCGTCTCGGCGCCCCACCGGGTCCTCGAGCTCATGAACGAGTCGATCGCGCGCGAGTCCTCGCACGGCAAGTTCATGACCTTCGTCCTCCTCGTGCTCGATCTCGACGCGGATTCGCTCGAGGTCGCGAACGCGGGGCACGACCCAGCCTTGGTCCTGCGCGCACACACCGGGTCGTTCGAGGAGCTCCCGATGGGCGGGCTCCCCCTGGGCGTCGTCGCGGACGAGACCTACTCCACCGTGTCCGTCGAGCCCCTCGCCCAGCGCGATGTCCTCGTCGTCGGGACCGACGGGATCTGGGAGACCCGCGACCCGCGGGGCGATCTGTACGGCAAGGAACGCCTGCGCGAGGTCATCCGTGCGCACGCCGAAGAACCGGCGAGCGCGATCGGCGGCGCGATCCTCGCGGACCTCGCCCGCTTCCGGGGCAACGCGCCCGTGCTCGACGACATCACCTTCATCATCGTCAAAGCGACCGGCCCGCGGGAAACCGGCTGAGCATCAGACGAGGCGGATCCGGATCGGCCCGCGCGCCGTCGAGGGATCCACCGCGCGGCCCCGCTGCGTGATCTCCGCGACACCCCGCGCAACCAGCCGGCGAGCGGCGGCCCGCGCGGGCTCCATCAGCGGGCGCCACGCGTCGGGTTCGACACGCTTCGCCGCCTCGCTGGGGCAGATCGTCTTGCCGCGTGCGCGCGCACGCAGGAGTTCAAGGATCGCCGCTTCCAAGGCCTCGTCCACGGGGGTCGTCTTGCTGCGCCGGCACGCGTCCGAGCAGTAGCGGACCTGGTCCCAGTCGCGCTCCCACTTCTTGCGCCAAGTGATCACACGCCCGCACACGACGCAGGGCTTGGTTGGCAGGTTGGACGACGAGCGCGGCACGCGAACGGGTTCGGACACATCCCGAAGAACGATGCGGCGCGGCGTGCTGAGAAGCTCACGCGGAATGGTGCGCGAGCGAGCAGGTCGCGAGGAAGTCGCGGTGCCGCCCGTTGAGGCGGTCCGCCATCGCGAGCCCGCTGAGGTAGGCCCCCTCGACGCGGGCGCCCATGCACCAGTCGCCGCAGGCGCCGATCCGGAGCTGCTCGTCGTAGAGGCACCCGTCGCACAGCGGCGCGACGGGGAGGGCTGCTTTCCAGAGCCTTGCGTGGTGCGCCGCAGGATCGATCCGGTCGATCCCAGTCGCGGCGAAGAAGGCATCGAGCATCACGGTGCTGATCTCGGATTCGTCCGAGCCGATGTGCTCGCGGGCGAACTGGTCGCTGGACTGGAGCACCCAGACCTCGTCCTCGGAGCGTCCGGGCTTGGACGACTCGCGGTCCGCCCAGGCGAGCACGCCCGCGTGCTCGTGACGCGCACCGAGGTTGACCCGCGCCGCGTCGTAGTCGAGCGGGAGGCGCTCCGCGAACCGGAGCGCGAGCGACCAGCACGGCGCCATGGGCACCCGTGCCGCCGCCGTGTGGAGGTGCGCGACCTCCGTCAGCAACTGCACCGCGCCGGGCGCCGGGACGGCGGTCGCGACGGCGTCGAAGTGCTCCCGCCGACCCGAATCATCTGTCACAACCCAGTCGCCGCTCGCGTGGTGGATCGTTCGCACGGGGGTCGCGTACCGGAACTCGGCGCGGCTCTCCAGCCCCGTCGCGAGCGCACGCAGCGGTGCGTCCATCGTCGGCACCCCGACAAATCGCATCAGCCGCTCGATCTGCGCCTCGGGAACACCCGCGTCGTTGATCGCGACGGTGCGCGGCTGCCAGCGGGCGGCCTCGCCGCGGTCGATCCAGGATTCCACTTCGTGCAAGAAACGCTCGAACCGGGCGCTGAAATACCGCGCGCCGTGGTCCGCGACGATCCCGGACTGATCCGAAACACCGTTCGTTCGGAGAGTTGCGATCCGTCCCGAGGGATGAGCCGCGGCCTCGTAGACCGTGACCTCGTGGCCTTCCTCGACCAGTGCTCTGGTGCAGGCGAGGCCCGCGATGCCAGCGCCAACGACAGCGGTACGCATCATCGCACTCCAGAACGGGGCACCCGGTTCACCGGGCGACGGACGATCAACTCTCTATCGGCGTGTTGCCCGGTGGGCTGGTGCCGAAATCTCCGACTTCACAACCTAATCCGTCGGAACCCCTGATCGAGTTGCGTTGCATTCAAATTCTACGAGCAAAGCGGCCATTGTCCGCAGCGGGGTCCGGGAACTCGGCGCGCTGGTCCGAGAGCCCGCACCGCGGGACGCACGGTGTGCGCCCTGAGCCGGCTGCGCGGCCGCGGATCGCCCGTCATCGCGACACGGGACCAAGATCGCTTGCCGCCGGTTCGATAGACCGCGAACCCGCGGGGCTGCTCGTGTGCCCCGGGTGCGGCGGAACTGGTCCGATCACCCCGCTACACTTCGGCCAAGAGGGCCGAGGAGGCCTCTGATGACCATGGCGGTTCACTCGAATATCCCCACAGCGATCGAGGACGCGGCGCCGGTCCCGGCGCAGCGTCTGACGCGTCCGTTCGAGCGCTTCGCGGCGCTCTCGTCGGCAGGCGGCATCGTCCTCCTGCTCTGCACCGTCGTCGCGATGGTGTGGGCGAACTCGGGCGCGTACGAGTCCTACCACGACATCTTCCATGTCTTCGAGGTCGAGTTCGGCATCGGGGACTGGGCCCTCCAGTACCACGGGCACGCGCTGACCATCGGGGACTTCATCAACGACGCCCTGATGGCGATCTTCTTCCTGCTCGTCGGGCTTGAGATCAAGCGCGAGATCCTCGTGGGCGAGCTCAGCGATGTCAAAAAGGCGACGCTGCCCATCGCGGGCGCGATCGGCGGCATGGTCGCCCCCGCCCTCATCTATGTCATGTTCAACCTGGGAGACGCGGGCATCCGGGGATGGGGCGTCCCGATGGCGACCGACATCGCCTTCGCCCTGGGCATCCTCGCGTTGCTCGGGCGGCGCGTGCCCAACAGCCTGCGCATCTTCCTGACCTCGCTCGCGATCGCGGACGACCTGGGCGCCCTGATCGTCATCGCCCTGTTCTACACCGAGAAAGTCTCGTTCGGCTACCTGGGCGTCGCCGCGGGCATCGTGGGCGTCCTCGCGTTCCTCAATGTCATGGGCTTCAAGCGGGCGATCTGGTTCATCATCCCGGGCATCTTCCTCTGGTACTGCTTCCTGGAGAGCGGCGTGCACGCGACCATCGCGGGCGTCGTCCTCGCCGCGACCATCCCCGTGCGCCCGCGTGTGAAGGTCAGCCGGTATTCGACCTACACCCGCGCCGCCCTCGACTGCTTCGACAAGGCGGACGACCCGACCCAGGACATCCGCACCAACTCGACCCAGCGCGCCGCGGTCTTCGCGATCGAGCAGAACAGCCGTGATGTGCTCCCCCTGCTGCACCGCATGGAGCACGGGCTGCACGGCTGGGTCGCCTTCCTGATCATCCCCGTCTTCGCGCTCGCGAACGCGGGCCTGCACATGGAGGGCAACCTGGGCAGCGCCCTGGGCGACAAGGTCACGCTGGGCGTCATCCTGGGCCTGTTCATCGGCAAGCCCCTGGGCATCACCCTCGCGAGCTTCATCGCGGTCAAGCTGGGCCTGGGTGCGCTCTCCAAGGGCGTGACCTGGCGGCACATGATCGGCGCCGGGTGCCTGGGCGGCATCGGGTTCACCATGGCGCTGTTCATCGCGGCCCTGGGGTTCAAGGACAGCCCCGAGATGCTCGACCACGCGAAGCTGGGCATCCTCGTCGCCTCGGCGCTCTCCGCCTTCGTGGGTCTCGGCATCCTGCTGACCTGCCCCGCGAGGCCCGAGCCCGAGCCCGAGGAGTTGGGCCCGATCGTCGAGACCGGCTCGCACTGAGCCGCACCCCGCTGGATGGAGCGATCAACGCCCCCGACAGGGGGCGTTGTCGTGCGCGCACCGCGTCCCGCCGAGGCCCGCGGCGCCCGGGCTCGAGTCAGGTACTCATTTCGATTCCCTGCGGATCGACACGGCCTCCCACGACTGGAGCGAACCGTTCTCGATCACGAAGGTCTGGCTCCCGGGTTCGAGCCGCTCGGACTGCCACGCGCCGAAGACATCCCCCACGATGCGCACGCGGAGGGTGATGGGCTCGAGCGGGTCGACCTTGAAGGGCCCGAGCACGGCCTCGTCGCCCGGCTCGAGCATCGCGGAGCGCTTCGTCACCGTCTCGGCAAGAAACCGGTCGTGCTCGAGTTCCGCGAGCACGGTCTTGGCGCTCTCGTTGCGCACCGTCGCGGTGTATTCGCACCCCGCGAGCGGCATCGCAAGGAACGGGAGGGCCGCGACGATCGGCACGGCGCGGCGGACAGAGTGAAGATTCATCACGCGTGGGACCTCTCGGGGCAGCGCGGCGGGAGCCGTGGAGATGCGTCACGGCGCGGACGCGTCGCCGATCGGTGAATCGTACGCGTCGGCGCGCACGGGGCTGGTCGTCGGGGGCCGCGTGAGCGTTGCGCGCCGCGCTCGCTTCAGCTGTGAGGCGGTTCCGCCGGGATTGCTCGCGCGGTAGGCTGCGCGGGAACAAGCCCTTTTTCGGGGGATCGCAAACAGAACACGGGAGGTCGGTGCATGGCGAGGCAGAAGAAGGAAGCGGCGGCCGGTAAGCAGGACGCCGCGGATCACGATGTGAACAACCCCGTCCGTTCGGCACCGTTCCCCGGGACGGGCGTGCCGATCGCAAAACCCGAGTTCCACGATGTGCGCGTCCACCACGCGGCGTACCAGAAGAAGGAAGTCGGCGCCACGGCGTACGCCACGGGTGACAAGATCATGTTTAACCAAGGGCAGTACCAGCCGGGCCCGACACGGGACCACGCGACGCTCGCGCACGAAGCGGCCCATGTCATTCAGCAGACGCAGGGACGGGTTCGTCCGAGCCCCAGCAGGTAAGACGAGATCGCGGACAGTCGAAAGGCCGCGCCGCGAGGTTTATCCCGCGGGGTCGGACGCGGGCTCGCGGGTCGCTTTCGTCGCCTCGTCTTCAGCGGGCGTGCTGCCCCCCGAAGCTTCATCGGGTGAGACCGGCGCCGTCGACGCGGTTTCGGTCTGGGCGGCCTCGGGCTTCGCGGCCTGGTCGCTGGCGCCGGCGTCGGCCTTCGCGCTCGACTCGTCGGACGACCCGGACGAGGTCGTGGGGATGCCCGCGGGCGGGCCGCCCCGTCCACCCGGACGCATGCCCGGACGGGCGCGCCGGGGCGCGATCGGGTTGCCGTCCTCGTCGAGGGCGTACCCCGCGTCGGCGAGTTGCTGCGCGTCCCAAGGCTCCTCGACGACCTCTCCCGGCATCGGGTCGCGCAGCAGCACCTCGGTCCCGGGCTCGAGGCCCGCGAGGATCTCGGCGTGCAGGTCGCTCCGCCGACCGAGATTCACCGGGCGTCGGACATACCGCCCGCTCTCCGGGACGAGGACATACCGCACCGGACCGTCGGAGAAGACCGCCTGCACCGGCACGGCGAGAGCCTGTTCAACGGTGCCCAGAATCAACTCGGCCTGGCAGCGCATCGAGGGCTTGAGGTCTTCGCTGTAGGGCCCGGGCTCGACGCGGACCCGGACCGTGTACTCGCGTCGGTTGGGATCGCGCCAGCCCCCGGTTTCCGCGAGCAGCCCGATGGTCTCGACCTGCCCCGGGATGGTCAGGTCGCCCATCGCCTCGACCTTGATGTTCGCCCGCTGACCCGGGCGGACACGCCCCGCGAGCGATTCGTGCACCTTGACCGACGCGATCATCTCGCTCGTGTCGGGGAGCGCGATGATCAGGTCGTTGTTGCGGATCTGCCGCCCCACCGCGATGGGCCCCTCGTTCTGGGAGCGCCAGTCGTCGCTCTGGACCGTGGAGCCGTAGACGACGAGCCCGTCGGTCGGCGCGGTGATGGTGCAGGCCTCGAACTGGGCGGTCCATTCCGCGAGGCGTTCCTCGCGTCGCCCGACCTGGACGGCGCGGTTCTGGCGCGCCGAGTCCCGGTTCTTGAGGTTGATCTGGTTGGACTTCTCGACGCGGATGAGCTCCTGACGCGCCTGCTGGAGATCGCTGAGGCGCTGCTCGTGGTCCCGCTTCATCTGGTAGTTCTCGTAGACCTCGCGGTCGAGCTTCGCGGTCTCGTACGCGGCCTCCGCCTCGAGCAGGGCGATCTCGTCGCGCTTCCATTCGTCGTAGGAGATGAAGTTCTTCTCGTAGAGCTCGTCGCTCTTCGCCTTCTTTTCCTTGAGGCGCTCGAGGTCGCGCGAGGCCTTCTCCACCGCGGTGTCGAACTGCTTGAGCTGCTTGACCTTGTCCCCGTTCTCCCACTGCTGGAGCGCGAGCTCGGCGAGTTCGACCGCGAGCTGCGCGTTCTGCAGGCTCGCCGCGTTGTCGGAGACCTGAATGTCATAGGCGGTCTCCGCGGCTTCGAGGTTCAGGCGCGCCTCGGAGAGCTGGAGCTCCTCTTCCTCGATCTCACGCTTGATCTCATCGGAGTTCAGCCGCACGAGCACATCGCCCGCCTTGACCCGTGAACCCTCCGGGACGATCTCGACGATCGCGGTCTGCCGCTCGACATTGCTGCGGAGTTCGACCCGATCACGCGCCTCAAGCTCGCCCGTCGCGAGGGTCGCGATCTCGAAGTCGCGCACCTCGGCCTCCGCGAGCTGGACCGCCGCGGTGTCGCTCGAGCCCGTCTGCTGATCGCACCCGGTCAGGGCACCAACACTGATCGCAAGGGACGCGGCAAGCGCCACGGCAAGGGCGGGTCGGAGAGCGCGGGTTCTGGTCTTCATCGGGTCTGCTTTCCGTCTCGTCGTCTTCGGGCTCGCGGGATGCACTCAGGCGATACCGCGGAGATCCGCCCGAGTTCGGCCGGGCGGTTGGCATGCGAATCGTCGCATCCCGGCGTCGGGATTCGGGACGGCAGCCCCTTCCCGACCGTTCATCGGGACGCAGGGAACTGTACTCTCCGGCATCCCACGGGGATTCTCGCCCTGGAAAACCTCTGAACCCGGCGTTTTGTTCATGTCAACACCGAATGACAACCAGATTGTGGGATCCGGTCATGGCATCCTCGTCGTGGTCGCCGCCCCGGTGGAAGCGAATGCTGTTCGTGTTGCGTTTGGAACTCCCGAGCGATCGGATGGGGGCCCCGACGAACCGTGGAAACGCGAAACGCTCGCGCCGGGGTTCGATCTGATCGTCACCGGTGTCGGGAAAGCTCAGGCGGCGGGCGGGACCGCGTGGGCGTACGACCCCGCGCGGCACCGAGGCGTCGTGAGCATCGGGATAGGCGGGGCGTTGCCCGCCCGGGAACCGGCCCGCATCGGAGACACGGTCCTCGCGACGCGGTCCGTCTTCGCGGATGAGGGGGTGTGCGCACCGGATCGGTTCATTCCGATCGAGGCCATCGGGTTCGGGGCCGGGCGGTCGACGGGCGGGTTCGGGCCCGACGGGATGGCGTGTGCGCCCGCATGGGCGGATGCCCTCGCGTCGGTCTGCACGCATCGGGGTGTGATCGCGACGGTGTCCTCGTGCTCGGGGACCGATAACGCGGCACGGCGGGTCGCGATGCAGACGGGCGCGATTGCGGAGAACATGGAGGGCGCGGCGGTCGCGGCGGCGCTCAGCCGACTCGAATCGCCGCCTCTCTTCGCGGAAATCCGGGTGATCAGCAACACGACGGGGGACCGCGAGCACCAGAACTGGGACCTGGAGCGGGCCCTCGCGGTGCTCCGCGAGACCGCGGAGCGGGTCGCCCGCGCCCTCGAAACGGGTGACGGAAACCGTGCCTGAACACGCGACTTCTATTCCGGACCTCTATAGAATGATTTACTCGTGACCGCGGGCGTCGCGGCCCTGGAGGGTGGTGTCAGCACCCTCGGCGCGTCGCTCGACAGCTTGAGGACGCCGCTATGACGACGCAGACCGAAACGATCGACTCGGTGCTCACCGAATCGCGAGTCTTCGACCCGCCCTCGCCCGAAGCGGTGGGCGCCCCGCGCTGGCTGATCGAGGACGAGGCGACCTACAAGCGCATGCATGCCGAGTCGATCGAGAACCCCGAGGCGTTCTACGGATCGGCCGCGAAGGAACTGCACTGGTTCCGCCCGTTCGACAAGGTGGTGGAGTTCGAGAGCCCCGACGCGGTGTGGTTCAAGGGCGGCACGACGAACCTGTGTTACAACTGCGTGGACCGGCATGTCGCGGAGGGTCGGGGCAACGCGATCGGGCTGGTCTGGGAGGGTGAGCCCACCGATGCGGACGGCGCGCCCGAGGTGGTGTCGTACACCTATTCGGAGCTGCAGGCGGCGACGAGCCGCTTCGCGAACGCGCTGAAGGCGCGGGGCGTGAAGCCGGGCGATGTGGTCACGATCTACATGGGGATGGTGCCCGAGCTGGCGATCGCCTGCCTCGCGTGCGCGCGCCTGGGCGCGGTCCACAGCGTGATCTTCGGGGGGTTCGCCTCGCACTCGATCGTCGATCGGGTGAAGGACGCGGACAGCTCGATCGTCGTGACCTGCGACGGCGCGTGGCGCCGGGGCAAGGTCGTCCCGCTCAAGGCGAATGTGGACGAGGCGTGCGCCGCGCTCGACGGCGCGGTGAAGACGATCATCTGCCTGAAACGCTGCGGGAACGAGGTCGCCTGGGAGGACGGGCGCGATGTCTGGTGGCACGACGCGGTCGAGAACGAGCCCGCGTCGTGCGCCTGCGCGGAGCTCGACAGCGAGTCGACCGCGTTCATCCTCTACACCTCGGGCTCGACCGGCAAGCCCAAGGGCATCAAGCACACGGTGGGCGGGTACATGGTGCACACCTACCTGACCAGCAAGTATGTCTTCAACCTGATCCCGGGGCTCGACGAGCCCACGCGCCAACTGCCCAACGGGCGTCCCCTCAGCGGGCAGGTCTATTGGTGCACCGCGGATGTGGGCTGGATCACCGGGCACTCCTACATCGTGTACGGCGTCATGGCGAACGGCGTGCCCACGCTGATGTACGAGGGCGCGCCCGACTGCCCCGACTGCGACCGGTTCTGGGACATCGTCGAGCGGCACAAGGTGACACAGTTCTACACCGCGCCGACCGCGATCCGCGCGTTCATGAAGTGGGGCCGCGCCCATTGCGAGAAGCACGACCTCTCGAGCCTCCAGGTGCTGGGCAGCGTGGGCGAGCCCATCAACCCGGAAGCGTGGATGTGGTACCGGGAAGTCATCGGGCGCGGGGTCTGCCCCATCGTGGACACCTGGTGGCAGACCGAGACCGGGGGGCACATGCTCACCACCATGCCCGGGGCGCACAAGACCAAACCCGGCTCGTGCGGCGTGCCCTTCTTCGGCGTCGACGCGGCGATCTGCGATGAGGACGGGACGGAGATCGAGGGCGGCGGCGGGCTGCTGTGCGTCCGCAGGCCTTGGCCCAGCATGCTCCGCGGCATCTGGGGCGACCGGGACCGGTTCATCGAGACCTACTGGCAGAAGTTCGATGTGAACGGCACGGTGAGCGCCGGCAAGCCCAGCCCCTACTACTTCGCGGGCGACGGCGCCCAGCGCGACGCGGACGGGTACTTCTGGATCATGGGCCGCGTCGATGATGTCATCAATGTCTCGGGGCACCGCATGGGGACCGCGGAGGTCGAGAGCTCGCTGGTCGCGCACCCCGCGGTGGTCGAGGCGGCGGTCGTGGGCATCCCCCACGAGATCAAGGGCACGGGGATCGCGGCGTTCTGCATCCTTGAGCCGGGCTCGAAGCCCGCGGACGCGGAGGCCGCCAAGGCGCTCAAGCAGGCGCTGCGCGCCCATGTGGGCGAGCAGATCGGGGCGATCGCGAAGCCCGACCTGCTGCGGTTCACCGACGCGCTGCCCAAGACACGGAGCGGGAAGATCATGCGCCGCCTGCTGCGCGACATCGCGGCGGGCAACGAGATCGCGGGCGACACGACGACGCTCGAGGACCGCACCGTGATCGACAAGCTCCTGGCCGACGAGAGCTGAGCTCGGCGCCTGAGCCCGACTCCCTGAAAGAGGACCGCCCCGGACCGTTCAGCGCCCGGGGCGGTCTTGTTTCATCATCTCGCGAAATCTGTTCGATCCAGAATCTTTGTGCGCCCAGCCGAAACAGCCTGAAACAAGGCCAAGGAGCCGATATCGTCTGCCCTTTCCAGGGGATGCTCATGAACCGGATGAACAGCAGGGCGGGCGCGATCGTTGCTGGTGTATTGGCTGTGTGCACAGCATGTGCCTGGGGGCAGGACGGGGTCGCGACGGACGCGGCCTCCGCCGCGGCGAGCGCGGACGCGGCGCTCGCGGAACTGAGCCTGCTGGCGAATAACCTCTGGATGCTCGTCGCGACGGTGCTCGTTTTCGCGATGCACCTGGGCTTCGCGATGCTGGAGAGCGGGCTCACGCAGGCGAAGAACACCGTCAACATCCTGTTCAAGAACACCGCGATCGTCGGGATCGGGCTGCTCACCTACGCGCTGTGCGGGTTCAACCTGATGTACCCGGGCGAGGACTTCGCGGGCGCGCTGTTCGGCTTCGCGGGCTTCGGGGTCGCGTTGCCCGAGGGGTACGACCCGCTCACCTACGCCGACGGCGGGTACACCTACTGGACGGACTTCATCTTCCAGGGCATGTTCGCGGCGACCGCGGCGACGATCGTCTCGGGCGCCGTCGCGGAGCGCGTCAAGATCGGGCCCTTCCTGCTCTTCAGCACGCTGTATGTCGCGGTGATCTACCCGATCGTCGGCATGTGGAAATGGGGCGGGGGCTGGCTCGAGGTGGAGGGCTTCCACGATTTCGCGGGCTCGACGATCGTGCACTCCGTCGGGGGCTGGGCCGCCCTCGCGGGGGTGATCGTGCTGGGCCCGCGCATCGGCAAGTACATCCCGGTTGAGCACGGCAAGGGCTTCATCCTCCGCCCCATCATGGGGCACAGCATGCCGCTCGCGACGATCGGCGTCTTCCTGCTCTGGTTCGGCTGGTTCGGGTTCAACGGGGGATCGGTGCTCAATGCCGACCCCGAGAGCGTGAGCCTGGTGTTCGTCACAACCTCGCTCGCGGCCGCGGCGGGGATCCTCGGCGCGATGATCCCCTCGTGGATCATCGAGAAGAAGCCCGATCTGTCGATGACGCTCAACGGCGTGCTCGCGGGCCTGGTGGGCGTGACGGCGGGCGCGGATGTCGTGACGCCCATGGAAGCGATCGTCATCGGGTTCATCGCGGGGGTGATCGTCGTGCTCGCGATCATCGGGCTCGATCGGGCCCGCCTCGACGATCCCGTCGGCGCGATCAGCGTGCACCTGCTCTGCGGGATCTGGGGCACGCTGGCGACCGGCATCTGGGGCGAGGGCAAGAGCCTCGTCCCCCAGCTCATGGGCATCGGCGCGACGGCGCTGCTCTGCTTCCCCGCGGCGATGGTGATCTTCCTGGCGCTCAAGCACACCGTGGGCCTGCGCGTCAGCCGCCAGGAGGAACTGGGCGGGCTGGACATCGGCGAGCACGGCATGGAGGCCTACGCGGGCTTCCAGTTCTTCACCACGCGGTAACGCCCGCCGCACACCGGAGACGACCGATGAAACTGATCATCGCCTACTTCAAGCCCGAGGTCTTCACGGATGTGAAGCAGGCCCTGCTCCGCGCCGACATCACCAAGATGAGCGTGACCAACGCGCTGGGGTGCGGGGCCGAGAAGGGCTACCACGAGTCCTACCGCGGCGCCGACATCGAGATCGACATGCTCAAGAAGGTCCGCCTCGAGATCGCGGTCAACGACGAGTTCCTCCAGCCCGCGATCGACGCGATCATGGAGCACGCCCAGACCGACTGGCCCGATCACGCGGGCGACCACGGAGACGGCAAGATCTTCGTCGTCCCCCTCGAAGACTGCATCCGCGTGCGCACGGGCCTGCGGGGCAAGGAAGCGATCGGGTGATCGCGGCGCGTGGGGCTGCGCCGCGCGGGACCGTCTGATAAGATTCGCCTTCCCGTGAAATCCCGGAAGTCGTGGATCTCTCACGCTCGAGCCGGTAGCCTGCTTGCCCCGGGGCGGGGGTCGTGTGCCCGGCGTTGATTGAGGAGAGAGAGATGCCCACTTCGTTTGAATCGATGACCAATGGGCGGACCGCCGCGACCGGCATGCTGCTGCTGGGCTCACTCTTGGCGGGGTGCAGCTCCGCTCCCGGCACGCACCTGAACGCAGGACAGTTCGAGTCGCCCCACGCGTTCACCATGACCGCGGCGATGCTGGGCGAGCCTGCGGTGAGCGCCGTCTTCACGGTGCAGGGCCGCCTGGAGGACGCGGGCGGGCCGGTCACCGACAACATCCCGGTGATCGCGTTGTACCGCGAGACGGAGGCGGCGGGGGGCGAGGTCGTTTTCGAGACCCCCGTGCTCCCGCTGGTGGTGCAGGACGGCCTGTTCACCGTCGAGCTGCCGCTGCTGGAGGCGGAGGAGCTCGCGTTCGCGCCGGACCTGGAAGTCGTGTTCATCGACGCGGTGACCGAGGTTCCGATCGGGGCACCGATCGCCCTGCGGTTCACGCCGCGCGCGTGGGCCGCGGAGTTCGCCCGTTTCGCGGATACCGCGGCCTCCGCGGGGACCGCCGCGAGCGCGACGACCGCCGCGAGCGCGAACTCGGCGAGCTTCGCGACGAGCGCCGCCGTCGCGGACGCGCTGTCGGACCAGCAGACCATCGAGCCGGTTCTCGCCGCGGGGTTCTCCAACTACGGGTTCACCTACGACGGGCTGCGGGCCACCCGCGTGGGCAACATGGTGTTCCTTTCGGGGACGGTACGGTCGGACACCGGCTCGACCGGCGTCTTCGCGACGCTCCCGCCGAGCATGCACCCCCTCGGGCGGCACACCTTCAATGTCATCTCGGGCAACAGCACCACGCGTGTCGATGTGCGCGACAATGGCAGCCTTTTTCTGGTCAACCCGCCGAACAACGACTGGTTCAGCGTGTCGGGGATCGCCTATCCGGTGGCGCCGTGAGTCCGACGCGAGCCGGGTTCGCTAATCCGCGGTCCGGTGGCGTTGATACCCCAGCAGCCG
Source organism: Phycisphaerales bacterium UBA7812 (assembly GCA_002480345.1). Taxonomy (GTDB): domain Bacteria; phylum Planctomycetota; class Phycisphaerae; order Phycisphaerales; family UBA1924; genus UBA1926. The sequence continues at coordinate 22,513 of DLBY01000041.1, forward strand.
CAGGCTGTTGAGCACCACGACGACCGTCGAGCCCTCGTGCAGCAGCACCGCGAGCGCGAGGGTCGCGAAGCCCAGCGCCCCGAGCGGGGCGACGACCGCGATCACGCCCAGCGCGATCACCAGGTTCTGCGTGATGATGCGGCGCGCGAACCGTGACAGACCGATCGCGCGAGGCAGGCGTCCCAGGTCGCTGCCCATGAGCACGATGTCCGCGGTCTCCATCGCGACATCGGCGCCCGCGCCGCCCATCGCGATGCCGACATCCGCCTGCGCGAGCGCCGGCGCGTCGTTCACCCCGTCGCCGG
>DLBY01000041.1:23122-23491 GCA_002480345.1 Phycisphaerales bacterium UBA7812
CACCCCGTCGCCCACCATCGCGACCCGCCCGTGCTCTGCGGACAGCCCGTCGATCGCGGCGAGCTTCTCCTCGGGCAACAGTTCCGCCCGCCAGTCGTCCAAGCCCACCCGCTCCGCGATCGCGCGCGCCGCCTCGGGGTGGTCCCCTGTCAGCATCGTCACGCGCTTCACCCCCAGCGCGTGGATCGCCCGGATCACCTCGGGGGATTCGTCCCGAAGACGGTCCGCGATGCCCACGAAACCCAGCACGCGCGACGCGTCCGCGACGACCGCGACGGTGATGCCCTCGCCGATCGCGGCGTCGATCGCCGTGCGCACCGAGTCGTCCATCGCGACCGAATCCGCCACCGCCGCGGGCTTGGTGATCGC
>DLBY01000041.1:23795-24057 GCA_002480345.1 Phycisphaerales bacterium UBA7812
CCGCCGCGGGCTTGGTGATCGCGATCCGCTCGCCCTCCACCAGCCCCTCGGCGCCGGACCCGCTGATCTGTCGGACATCGTCCGACTCCGGGATCGCCAGCCCCCGATCCGCCGCCGCGTCCACGATCGCGTCCGCCAGGGGGTGGTTGACCTGCGCCTCGATCGACGCGGCGACCGCCAGCACTCGTGCCTCGTCCACGCCCGGCGCCGGCACGACGCGCACCACCGCGGGCTCGCCGCGGGTGAGGGTGCCGGTCTTGTC
>DLBY01000041.1:24357-40495 GCA_002480345.1 Phycisphaerales bacterium UBA7812
GCGGGTGAGGGTGCCGGTCTTGTCGAACGCGATCGCCTCGCTGCGACCCAGCGCCTCAAGGTAGGCCCCGCCCTTGACGAGCACGCCCATCTGCGCCGAGCGCGCGACGCCGCACAGGATCGCCGCGGGCGTGCCGATCGCGAGCGCGCAGGGCGATGCGGCGGTCAGGAACGCCATCGCGCGGTAGAACGCGGTGCCCCACGAGACCTCGGTCAGCAGCGGGGGCAACGCGATCAGCAGCAGCGTCGCGACGAAGACGATGGGCACATACACCGCCTCGATGCGGTCGGTGAACAGCTGCGTGGGCGACTTGCTCGCCTGCGCTTCCTCCACCATGCGGATGACCCGCGCGAGCGTGGTTTCGCCCGCGGGGCGGGTGACGACGATCTCCAGGCGGCCCTCCCCGTTGATCGAGCCCGCGAAGACCTCGTCGCCCGGCGCCTTGTCCACCGGCACGCTCTCCCCGGTGATCGGTGCCTCGTTGAGCGCCGACCGACCCTCGTCGATCCGTCCATCCAAAGGCACGCGATCGAACGGGCGGACCACCACCCGCGCCCCCACCGCGACCTCTTCGACCGGCACCGTCGATTCCCGCCCCTGCTGGTCGAGCACCGACGCGCTGTCCGGCGCGACATCGGTGAGCGCCTTGATCGACCGGCGCGCCCGGCTCAGCGCCAGGTGCTCCCCCGCCGCGCCCAGCCCGAACAGGAAGAGCAGGAACGCCCCCTCCTCGTAGTGCCCCAGCGCCGCCGCCCCGCCCGCGGCGACGAACATCAGCACATCCACATCGAGCCGCTTCTGGCGCAGCGCCCCGATCGCCTCGGGGAAGGTCTCCGTGCTCGTGCACACGGCGCTGACCGCGAGCAGCGCGACGCGGAGCCAGAACGGCCCGTCGAGCAGGTGCACCATCCACCCGTTGACCAGCAACAGACCGCCCAGCAGCACCAGCGCGATCTCGGGGTGCTCGGCCAGCCAGCGGGCCGCGCGCACAATCAGGGATGCCTTTCGCTGCGCCGCCTTCGGCAACGGACGCCCGTCGCACACACGCGCACCCGCGAAATCCGGGCGGAGGCCAAGGCGCCGCAGTCGCCGGTCGAGGTCTTCGAGCGTGATGTGCTCGGGGTCGTAGGCGATCCGCGCGACCCCCGCGGCGTGGGAGGTCGTCGCGCGCACATCGGGCAACCGGTTGAGGGTCGTCTCGAGGCGTCGGGCGGCGCCCTCGGAGGTCATCCCCCCGATCGGGAGCACGATGCAGTTCGATGGAGCGTGCCGCTGGATCGTCGGCAGCGAGATCGTCCGTCCGGTATCACCCGAGTGTTGATCCCGCCTCGGCGATCCCGTCGCGTCCAGCTTGTCCTGGATGGTGGAAATCGTGAGCCCCTGTCTCTCGGGCGGGCATCGACCCCGCGTTCACGAATCGTACCCCTCCCCTGCATCGACGCGATACGCTGCACGCATGAGCGAGCCCCGCCCCCTCGTCGGCGTCATCATGGGATCGAGCAGCGACTGGGAGACCATGCGCCACGCCTGCGAATCCCTCGACACGCTGGGCATCCCCCACGAAAAACGCGTCGTGAGCGCCCACCGCACGCCCGACCTGCTGTTCGAGTACGCCTCGACCGCCCGCGGGCGGGGGCTCGAGGTCATCATCGCCGGGGCGGGCGGCGCGGCCCACCTGCCGGGGATGGTCGCCTCCAAGACCACGCTCCCCGTGCTGGGTGTTCCGGTGCAATCGAAGGCCCTCAACGGGATGGACAGCCTGCTCTCGATCGCCCAGATGCCGGCGGGCATCCCGGTGGGCACGCTCGCAATCGGCAAGGCCGGGGCGGCGAACGCGGGCCTGCTCGCGGGGTCGATCGTGGCGGGGGCGCATCCGGAGTTCGTCGGGGCGCTGGAGACATTCCGCCGGGAGCAGACGGCGCGGGTGTTGGCGCAGCCGGATCCGAGTTCGTGACCCCGGCAGAGGAAAACCCGGTTCCTCCCGCGTGCGCCGAGTGCGGCTACGCCCTTGAGGGCCTCATCCCGTGTCCCGAGTGCGGGTGGTCGCCCGGCGACCCGGTCTCCTCGCGACGCATCGCTGCGGGGCTGACCTTCTACTTCGCGTGCACGATCCCAATTATCGAAGCGGTGGTTCTCGTCGGATGGGGCATCCAGCACCTGCTGGTGCCGCCCGCTTCCCGCAACATCTCGCTTGTCGCGATCGGCGCCTCGGTGTTGGGCGTGATCACTTCGACGGTGATCTCGAACCTCGCGAAATACCGAGATGGGGTCTTCTCGCGTCTTCGCTGGGTCTGTCTTGTGCTCGCGTGCATCATCGGGATGGGCCTCGCGGCGCTCTCGCTGCTCCGACCGGGGAACCATGCGATCCTGCTCCTCGGGTTGACCCTGCTGAACCTGGGTATCGGGTACATGCTGCTGGTGTCCGGCAACGCCTCGGTGAGCGTGCTTTCACCCGCAGAGAACGAGACCGAGCGCCGATGAATGATCGTCGCCATCAAGGTCCGGAAAGAGTCTGCCCGGGTTGCGGGTTCGACCTGACCAATCCGACGGGCCCCGTCTGCCCGGAGTGCGGGGGGCCGAGTAGCACCGCGCTCCATCCGTCGGTGCTCCGCCGACGCTTCCCGATCCTCGCGATCCTGCTCAGCGCCGAGCACGCGCTGCTCGCGCTGGGGTTCATGGCGTTCTACGCCCAGGTCACGCACAACGGCTTTGCCGCGGCCTCCACATCGCTCGTGTTCTGGGCGATCCCGCTCGGGTTCGGGGTCGCGATCGTCCTGCTCCTGCTGGGTGGCATCTTCCGTGTCAGGCTCGGCGCAGCGGGCGCGGCCTGTCTGCAAGCACTGATCGCCGTTGCGTTCACGGCCATCGGCTGGCGGTACAGTCGCGGGCCCGGCATTGTCATCGCGACGGCGCTTGTCCTCGCGCACGCGGTGGCCGCGGGTATCCTGCTCCGACACGCCCTGTCCATGAAAACGATCAAGCGGAGCGTCGCGCGTGCCTGAGAAGACCACCATCGGCATCCTCGGCTCGGGCCAACTCGGGCGCATGCTCGCCCACGCCGGCCTCCCGCTGGGGATCCGCTGCCGCTTCCTCGATGCGACCGGCGATGCGCCCGTCCCCGCTTCGGCGGTGGGTACCGTCGATGGGCGAGGCTTTGACGACGCCGCCGTCCTCGCCGAGTTCGCCGAAGGGCTGCAGGTCGTCAGTTACGAGTTCGAGAATGTCCCGCTCGACGCGGCCCGGGCGCTCGAAGCGCAACGCCCCGTCCGCCCATCCTCACGATCGCTCGAGGTCGCCCAGGACCGCCTGAACGAGCGCGACCTGTTCGACCGCCTGGGCATCGACACACCCCGTCACGCCCCGGTCGAGACGCTGGCTGAATTGCAGGCCGCGCTCGAGGGGGGCTTCCCCCTCCCCGCGATCCTCAAGACCCGCCGCCTGGGCTACGACGGCAAGGGGCAGGCGCGGATCCACGAGATCACCGACGCCGAGCGGGCATGGAAGGAGGCGACCGCCCACGGCGCCCAGCACGACGCGGCCGAGCGGGTGCCCGCGATGCTCGACGAGATGATCCCCTTCGAGCGCGAGCTCTCGATCGTCGCGGTCCGCACCGAATCGGGCGAGACCCGCTGCTACCCGCCCTTCGAGAACACCCACGCCCACGGCATCCTCACCCGCTCGATCTGCCCGGCGCCCGGTGTCGGCGCGGGCCGCCTCGCGGAGATGGTCACCGCCGCGACCAAGATCGGGGATGACCTCGACCACATCGGCGTCTTCGCGGTCGAGTTCTTCGAGACGGGCGGGCCCGACGCCCGCCTGCTCGCCAACGAGATCGCGCCGCGTGTGCACAACACCGGGCACGCCACCATCGAGGGCTGCGAGACCAGCCAGTTCGAGAACCACCTCCGCGCCATCCTGGACCTGCCGCTGGGCTCGACCGATGCGCGGGGCTTTTCCGCGATGCTCAACATCATCGGCGACTGGCCCGACCGCGCCGCCCTGCTCGCGGTCCCGGGCCTGCGCCTGCACGACTACGACAAGGCCCCCAAGCCCGCCCGCAAGATCGGGCATGTCACCCTCGTCGCCCCGGACCGCGCGACGCTGATGGAGCGGGTCGAGCGGGCTCAGTCCGTGATCGCGGGCGGCGTGCGTGCCTGACCGTTCCGAGGTCTGCTGGATCCCCGATCCGGTCTACCATCGCCCATGCCGACTGTTGCTGTTGTGTACCACTCCGAGTTCGGGCACACCCGCGTCATCGCGGAAGCGATCGCCCGGGGCGCCTCGGTGATCGAGGGCATCGATACCAGACTGATCTCCGTCTCGGACCTCCCGGTGCCGTCGCCCGATGGGTCGCTGACCGGCACCTGGAACGATCTGAACAGCGCGGACGCGATCGTGTTCGGCTGCCCCACCTACATGGGCAGTGTGAGCGCCAAGTTCAAGGTCTTCATGGAGTCGAGCAGCGCCATCTGGGGCACGCAGGGGTGGAAGGACAAGCTCGCCGCGGGCTTCACCAACGCGGGGGGGCTGAGCGGGGACAAGGTCAACTGCCTGATCGACCTCGCGCTGTTCGCCGCCCAGCACAGCATGATCTGGGTGAGCCAGGGCCTGTTCTACGACGCGACGGGCATCAACCGCATGGGGTCGTGGCTGGGCATGCAGGCCCAGTCGGAGAACGCGCCGCCCTCCGAGACACCGCCTCAGGAGGACCGCCGGACGGCGGAGCTCTTCGGGGGTCGGATCGGCGACGCGGTGATCCGCTGGGTCCGCGGCGCGCACTAGAATCCAATCAAATCCCTTCCCTTCCCGACCAGACTGTTTTCTTCTGGTGGTCGTTGGAACAATTGCTGTTGAAACATCTATTGTCCCGTCGATCGACCAGACTCGTGCTGAAGCATGCGGAACAGGAAAGGACATGCCATGAGCACAACCGACACCACGCGTTTCAGGCTGCACCCGGCCGCGGAGCGCGGCCCGACGAACCTTCGCTGGCTCGACAGCCGGCACACCTTCAGCTTCGGGCGGTTCCACGACCCCTCGAAGATGGGGTTCCGCGCGCTCCGGGTGATCAACGATGATCGCATCGCGCCGGGGGGCGGGTTCGCCGAGCACCCCCACGACAACATGGAGATCGTGAGTTATGTCGTCGAGGGCGCTCTGGCGCACAAGGACTCGCTGGGCAACGGCTCCACGATCCGACCGGGCGACATCCAGCGCATGACCGCGGGGACCGGCATCCGTCATTCGGAGTTCAACCCGTCCGACGCCGAGCGCGGGCGGTTTCTGCAGATCTGGATCATCCCGGACCGGGAGGGCCTGGCCCCCGATTACGAGGAAAAAGCGACCGGCGTGCACGAGAAGACGGGTTCGCTCCGCACGATCGTCAGCCCCGAGGGCGGCGAGCACGCGGTCCGGATCAACGCGGATGTCTCGATTGACGCGGGTGTCTTCGAAGCCGGGCAGGGCGCAACCAAGTCGTTCGGTCCCTCCCGGTACGGGTGGATCCAGGTCGTCCGGGGCGATCTCGCCCTGACGATCACCTCCGAGAAGCACCGCGACGAGCTCACGATCGGTGAGGGTGACGGCGTCGAACTCGCGCCGGGCGCAACGATCCACCTCGAGGCGACCCGACGCGCCGAGGTGCTCGTCTTCGACCTCGCGTGAACCGCGAGACCGCAATCGGCGCACGAATTCCGACGCCCGCGCTTGACGGGCCGCCCCGTCTCGCTATTCATTGTCCTCGACAGGCGGGATCGCCCCGCCCCGATGGAGCACACGCGTGACGAACGCCGCGATGAAAAAAGCCGCGAAAGCGAAAGCCGAGGGCGAGGCCCGGGCGATCGTTGCGGCGTGCGGTGGGTGAGCGTTCACAAGCGTTCACGACACGGACCGAACACCGATCGACCCCCGGGCCCCGAAGCCCGGGGGTTTTTCTTTATCATCACCGAGTCCAGAACCTCTGCGAAAGGACCATGCCATGAGCACGACCGCGACCGCCAACTGCCCCGAGTGCGATGCCCCTGTCTCGTTCGCCAAGCCCCCGCTCAACGGCGAGGTCGTCCGCTGCGGCGACTGCGGCGTCGAGCTCGAGGTCACCAACGCGGACCCGATCACCCTCGAAGTCGCGCCCGAGGTCGAGGAAGACTGGGGGGAATGAGCCGCCCCGCTCGGCACGCACCACACTGACGGGAACACACCCATGCGCATCGCGCTCATCTACACCCGCCTGCGGACCGAGGAACGGATGCTCCTCGACGCGTTCGAAACGCTCGGCTCGTCCGTCACGGTCGAACCCGTCGATGTGCGCGCCGAGGCGTTCGACCTGTCGGAGGGAAGCCCCACCGCGGAGAAGTGGTCGGGCTATGACCTCGTGCTCGACCGCTGCGTCAGCCTCCGGGCCTCGACGACGATCTCCCGGGTCCTGGAACGCTTCGGCGTCCGGACGATCAACCGGGCGGACACGATCGAGATCGCGAGCGACAAGCTCCGGACTTCGCTCGCGCTCGAAGCAAACGGGATCCCCACGCCCCGGACGCTCGTCGCGGTCGAGGAGCCCGGTGCGCTCGACGCGGTCGAACAGGTCGGGTACCCCGCGGTGCTCAAGCCCACGGTGGGATCGTGGGGGCGTCTGCTGGCGAGGGTCAACGACCGGGACGCGGCCGAGGCGGTCATCGAGCACCGCGCCACGCTCGGGTCGAGCGCCCAGCAGGTGCACTATGTGCAGGAGCATGTGGACAAGCCCGGCGCCGACTACCGCGTGTTCGTGGTGGGGGGTGAGCCCGTCGCGGCGATCGCTCGCCGCAGCGAACACTGGGTCACCAACACCGCCCGCGGCGCGCGGGCCGAGGGGGTGGAGGTGACGGGCGAGCTGCGCGACCTGTCCGCCCGAGCCGCGGAAGCGGTGCGGGGCGATGTCGTCGCGGTGGATCTGTTCGAGAGCCCCGAGCGCGACCCGCGCGGACGCCGGATGCTCGTCAACGAGGTGAACCACTCCATGGAGTTCCGCAACAGCGTGGACACCACGGGCGTCAATATCCCCCTGCTGGTCGCGAAGCACGCCGTCGCGGTGGCGGAAGCGGAGAGAGCGACGGCGTAAGGAAACGAACGGGTGCCACGACCGCCGCGCTCCGCGGCGCAGCCGTACCGCAGGCAGGACGGCCGGGACGAGCATCAGGGCGCCGCTCCGCGTCGAGTGATGGCACCCGGCCGAGAGCCGACAGGCGAGACGAGGACAAACGCGTGACCGACACAGGGAACACAACCGAACGCATGACCGTCTCCATCGTCGGGGGGAGCGGGTACACCGGGGGCGAACTTCTCCGCCTGCTGCTCGACCACCCGGGCGTGACGGTCCAGGCGGTCACGAGCCGGGCGAACGCGGGCGAGCCCCTCCACCGCAAGCACCCCAACCTCCGGGGGCGGTCCGACCTCCTCTTCACCGCGCCCGACGAGCTCGAGAAGTGCGATGTCGTCTTCCTGTGCATGCCCCACGGGCGCGCCGCGAAGGAGATCGACCGCTACAACGAACTGGGCGACCTGATCGTCGATCTCTCCGCGGACTTCCGCCTGCGCGACGCGGAGACCTACAAGCAGTGGTACCGAGAGGACCACCCCGCGCCGCACAGGCTCGCGGATGTCGCGTACGGCCTCCCCGAGCTCAACCGCACCAACATCGCGGGCAGCCGATTCGTGAGCGGCGTGGGCTGCAACGCGACCGCGATGAACCTCGCGCTCGCGCCGCTCGCGAAGGCGGGCCTGATCGAGCGCGTGATCGCGGATATCAAGGTCGGGTCGTCGGAAGCGGGCGCCGAGCCCAGCGCCTCGTCGCACCACCCCGAGCGGTCCCGCGCCGTGCGTTCCTACGCGCTCACCGGGCACCGGCACGCCGCGGAAGTGCACCAGATGCTCGGCGATTTCACGCTCGATGTCACCGTCACCGCGATCGAGATGGTGCGCGGGGTGCTCTGCACCGCCCATGTCATCCCGACCGAAACGCTCGCGATGAAGGACCTCTGGAAGCTCTACCGCGGGATGTACCGCGCGGAGCCCTTCGTCCGCCTCGTGTGCGAACGCACGGGCCTGTTCCGCCTCCCAGACCCCGCGGTCCTGGGCGGGAGCAACTACGCCGATGTCGGGTTCGGCATCGACGACCGCACCGGACGCGTCGTCGCCCTGTGCGCCATCGACAACCTCATGAAGGGCGCCGCGGGCAGCGCCGTCCAGGCGATGAACATCGCCTTGGGCTTCGACGAAACCGCGGGCCTGACCTTCCCGGGCCTCCACCCCGCCTGATCCCGACCCCGAAACCTGTCCCACGCACCCAGCCGATCACCCCGCTGGAGAACGAGAGAATCCACCATGACCACCATCGTCATCAAGATCGGCGGAGGCGAGGGCATCGAACTCGGGCCCATCCTCGACGAGTTCAGCGAACTCGTGAAATCGGGCGTCCGGGCCGTGCTCGTGCACGGCGGTTCGCACGAGACCAATCTCGTCAGCGAACAGCTGGGCCACCCCCCCACCTTCATCAAGAGCCCGTCGGGGCACGAGAGCCGGCGCACCGACCGCACCACGCTCGAGATCTTCGAGATGGTCTACTGCGGCAAGACCAACAAGGGCATCGTCGAGCACCTGCAGACCCGGGGTGTGAACGCCCTGGGGCTCAGCGGCATCGACGGTGGGCTCTGGAAAGGCAAGCGCAAGGGCGCCATCCGCGCCGTCGACGACGAGGGACGGACCACCATCATCCGCGACGATCTGTCGGGCAAGGTCGAATCGTGCGACGCGGCGCTGATCAACCTCCTGCTCGACAGCGGACGCACGCCCGTCCTGACGCCCCCCGCGCTCGCGGTCGACGGAGACGACCCCGGGAAGTCGGTCGCGATCAATGTCGACGCGGACCGCGCCGCCGCGATCACCGCCGCCGCCCTGGGCGCCGACGAACTCCTGCTGCTCAGCAATGTGCCGGGCGTGCTCGCGGATCCGAGTGATCGCTCGACGCTCATCGCCTCCACCGCGGAAGCGGGGATCGACGCGGTGCGCGAGGCCGCGGGGGGGCGGATGAAGAACAAGGTGCTCGCCGCGGAGGAGGCGCTCAACGGGGGTGTCAAGCGATCCGTCATCGGGTCGGCGAACGGGGAAAACCCCATCGCCGCGGCTCGGGCTGGCGCGGGCACGGTGTTCGAGCCGACCGCGAATCCCGCGTAACCCGATGCATCCCGAACCGCGACCGTGACGGCGCGGTTTCCGACAAACCCGGACCGCTCCCTCACGGTCGCGGCTCGTCCAGAAGCACGATTGAACCGATCGATTGAGAGGGTCACCATGACCACCGCCCAGACGAGCACACCCACGGAGGCACCCGCCGTGCGCCCGATGACCGACGACGAAGCGACCGACCTGATCGTCGATCTCGTGGGCACCAAGAGCCTCAGCGGCGCCGAGCGCCCCGCGGTGGATGTCTTCGTGCGCCGCGCCGCGGTCGCGGGGTTCCACAGCGAGATCGACGCCGCGGGCAACGGGCTCGCCTGGCGCCGCGCAGCGGGCGACACCCCCGCGGGCGAGCAGAAGACCATCGTCCTGCTCGGGCACATCGACACCGTCCCGGGCGACATCCCCGTCCGCCTCGAGGACGGCGTCCTCCACGGGCGAGGATCCGTCGACGCGAAGGGCCCCCTCGCCTCGTTTCTCGCGGGCGCGTCGCGGGCCGAGCTGCCGGATGGCGTCAACCTGCTCGTCTGCGCCGCGTGCGGGGAAGAGGAAGAATCCCCCGGCGCCCATCACCTCAAGACCCAACTCCGACCCGACGCCTGCTTCATCGGCGAGCCCAGCGCCTGGGACGGCGTCACCCTGGGCTACAAGGGCTCGGTCCGCATGAACGCGACCGTCACCCGCGACAACGGGCACTCGGCCGGGCCGGGCGATTCCGCCTGCGACTATCTCATCGCCTGGTGGCAACGCGTCCAGCAGCGCGTCCACGATCTCAACAGGGACCGCACGGGCGACTTCGACCGCATCCTCTGGTCCGTGCGAGGCATCGCCTCCAACAACGACGGCCTGCACGATGTCGGCGAACTCAACGCGGGTTACCGCCTCCCCACCTGGATCACCGTCCGCGAACTCAAGGACATCATCCGCGACATCGACCACGACGGGGTCAACCTGATCTTCACCGGAGACGAGGAAGCCTGGCGCTCCGAACGCAACGACCCCGTCGCCCGCGCCCTCTCCGCCGCGATTCGCGCCGAGGGCGCACGCCCCAAGCCCAAGGTCAAGACCGGCACCTGCGACATGAATGTCGTGGGCCCGGTGTGGCGGTGCCCCATCGCCGCGTACGGGCCGGGCGATTCCCTGCTCGACCACAGCCCCACCGAGCACCTCGTCATCGACGAATACCACGCCGCGATCCGCGTCGTGAGCAGGGCGATCGAGAGCCTCGCGACAGAACTCACCGCGACTCCCTGAACGCAACGGCGTGCACCTCGTCTGGGGATCGAGTACGAAAGAGCCCGGAGCGTGAGCAACGGGCCACGCCGGCGCGATCTCTGCGACGGTGCCCCGACCGCCCCGTCGCTCACGCTCCGGGCTCCTTCTTTCCGCTCATCATGATCGTTTGCCAGTCCTATCCACCGGATGCCACCACCCGCGCTCACTCTCCCGGTATCGTCTCCGCATGCCCACCGCCCGCGTGCTCATCCGCTGCCCCGACCGGTCCGGCGTCGTCGCCCGCGTCGCCTCGTTCCTCGCCGAGGCGGGGCTGAACATCCTCGACGCCGACCAGCACACCGACCCGATGACGGGCCGCTTCTTCATGCGCGTCGAGTTCGACGCGGGCGCCGATTCTCCGATGCCCGGCACCGACGACCGCGCCCGCATCGAGCGGGAGTTCACCGCCGCGGTCGCCGAGCCGCTGTCGATGGACGCGTTCTTCCGCTGGCCCGTGCGCACGAAGCGGATCGCCGTGCTCGCGGGCCCGAGCCTGCACTGCGCCGCCGACCTGCTGTGGCGGGTCTCCACCGGCGAGATCAACGCCGAGGTCACGCGCATCATCTCAAACCACGAATCCGCCGGCGACCTCGCCGACCGGTTCGGCCACCCGTTTCACTGCCTCCCCGTCACGAAAGACACCAAGTCTCAGCAGGAAGCCGCGATCGCAAACCTCCTCGACGCCGACCGCGACAGCCCCGAGGGCCTCGACCTGATCGTCCTCGCCCGCTACATGCAGATCCTCTCCGACGACTTCACCGCCGCCCGCCCGGGACGGATCATCAACATCCACCACTCGTTCCTGCCCGCCTTCAAGGGCGCCAAGCCTTATCACCAGGCCTTCGAACGGGGCGTCAAACTCATCGGCGCCACCAGCCACTACGCGACCGCCGACCTCGACGAGGGCCCGATCATCGCCCAGCGCGTCGCCCATGTCTCCCACCGCGACCGCGTCGAGGACCTCGTCCGCAAGGGCCGCGACCTCGAACGCACCACGCTCGCCGAAGCCGTGCGTTTGCACCTCGACGACCGCGTGCTGATCGAGGGTCGCAAGACGATCGTGTTCGATTGAGTGGATCGAGCACGAGACCATCGTGCCACTGACCTGCGTCACAGGTCAGCGCTTCGACACCACACCCTCGCACTCGACCTCCACCACCATGTCCGGGTGCACCAGCCCGCTCGTCCCCACCAGCGTCAGGCAGGGCCGATGGTCGCCAAAGAAGGCCTTGTGCGCCGCCCCGATCGCCTCGTGCTGGCCCACATCCGTCGTGTAGATCCGCGAGCGCACGATGCACGACCGATCGAGCCCCAGCGCGTCGAGCGCGCTCTGCACGATCTCGAAGCACCGCGTCGTCTGGGCCGCGCCGTCGCCCGGCGCGCAGATCGACCCGTCGGGCATCGCCGCTGTCGTCCCGCTGAACCAGACGCGATCGCCCACCACCACCGCCCGGCTGTACCCGTTCGCGGCCTCCCACGCCGACCCGGTGGAGACGAACTTCGTGTCGTTGGTTTCTCTGACATTCGCCATCGTGCAGTCCCCCGGTGAACCCGCTACGACCCGATCCGCTCGATCAGCATCGCCCGCACCGCCTTCGCGTCGGCGCTGCCCCCGCTCTTGCCCATCACCTCGCCGATCAGCCGCCCGACCGCCTGCTGCTTGCCACCCCGGATCTGCTCGACGATCTCGGGGTTCGCCGCGATGACCTCGTCCACCCAGCCCTGCATCGCGCCCTCGTCGCGCACGATGAGCCAGCCCTCGTACTCCGCGACACCCGCGGGGTCGCGTCCCTCGTAACCCGGCTCGGCGAGTTGCTCGACCAGCTTGCCCGCGTTCGCCGCGGAGATGTCGTCCGCCTCGCGCAGGCGGGCGATCGCCGCGATCTGGACCGCGTCCAGGCCCACGCCCGCGAGCGAGCACCCGCGCTCGTTCGCAAGGCGCGCCACCTGCTGCAGCACGATGTTTGCCACCGCCTTGCCGGCGCGTTCACGCCCGATGCCCTTCGCGCCCTTCTTCTTTTTCTTCTTTCCGTCGTCCGGGTCGGCCGTCGTCGACCCGGGGCTGACCACCTCGTCCACCGCCGCGTCGAAGAGTTCCGCATCGGCGCGCTCCTCGATCAGCACCGCGCCCTCGTCCGCCCCAAGCCCGATCGATTCACGCCAGCGCACCAGCCGCTCCAGGGGCAATTCGGGCAGCGACCCGCGGATCTCCTCGACCCACGCCTCCTCGACGACCAGCGTCGGGAGGTCCGGGTCGGGGAAGTACCGGTAGTCGTGCGCGTCCTCTTTCTCGCGCTGGATGACCGTCACGCCCCGATTGTCGTCCCAGCCACGCGTCGTCTTCGTACCCGGACCGAACTCCAGGCCCGTCTCCCGCCACCGGCCCGGCTGCTGCGCAATCTCATGCTCGATCGCCCCCGACACCGCCCGGAACGAGTTGAGGTTCTTCACCTCGGTGATGGGCGTCCGCACCGTCCGACCGCCCGCGAGCGTCAGTTCGCAGTTGATGTTGGGCTCGAACCGCATGTGCCCCTTCTGCATCACCCCCTCGGTCGCGCCCACGAACCGGCAGATCATCCGCAGCAGCCGGCAGAACGCCACCGCCTCGTCCGCCGATGCGAGGTCGGGCTGCGTCACGATCTCCAGCAGGGGCGTCCCCGCCCGGTTCAGGTCCACCAGCGAGCCGTCGATCGCGCCGCCCCCCGGCGCCTCGTGGCTCAGCTTCCCCGCGTCCTCCTCGAGGTGCGCCCGGATGATCCCGACGCGCGAGAACCCGCCCTCGAGATCGAACGCGCCCTTCTCGCCCAAGCCCGGCACATCGAGATACCCGTCGTAGCACAGGGGCAGGTCGTACTGGCTGATCTGGTACCCCTTGGGCAGATCGGGATAGGTGTACGACTTGCGGTCCCACTTCGTCTCCGGCGCGATCGAGCAGTTGAGCGCGAGCCCGACCAGGACCGACAACTCCACCGCACGCCTGTTCAGCCCCGGGAGCGCCCCGGGAAGCGCCATCACCACCGGGTCGAGCAGCGTGTTCGCGAGGGGCTCGGGCGCCGCGGTGCACCCCGCGAACGCCGGGCTCGCCGCGCGCGCGAACATCTTGCTCACCGTCGCGAGCTCGACATGGATCTCCATCCCGATGATCGGGCGGACGGATTCGATCGTCACCGACGCCCGCTCGTCCGCGGGCATCGCCTCAGCAGTCTTGCTCATGGGGAGATGGTACAGGCGGCCCGCCGCGACGGGCTCACGACGACGACGCGAGTTCACGGTGCACCCGCAGCGCCTCGCGCACCGCCGCCCGCTCGTACCGCGCCGCGTGCATCCGCGTCGTCTCGAGCCGGTTCGCGAGCTCCGTGATCGTCTCCGGCGCTTCCCCGTCGAAGCCCGACCGACGCCCGATGATCAACCGGTCACGCCCCGACAGATGCTGGTACGCCTCCCGCAAGCCGGGGAGCGGCGCCAGCCACGCGGCCCAGGCGATCCCGGGCCACATCCGTGTCAGGTCGGGCATCGCCGCCCCCGTCGCGGGCCGCCGCCGCGCCAGGTTGAACGCGCTGGACGGATTGTCGAGTTCGCGCGTGATCGCCTTGCCGACGCGCATCGACACCGCGCCCGCGAGCCGCCCCCCGTGGAAGGGCGCGAACCGGTCCACCGCCTCCCCGATCGTGCGCAGGCCCACGATCAGCAGCGGGCGCACCTGGTGCGCCGGCAGCCGGTCCATCGAACGCCCCACCTGGCGCTCGACCGTCGTGCCCAGCACCCCCAACTCGGCGCGCACCAACTCGGTCCGCAGCAGCATCGCCCACCGCAGGCGCGTCTCGATCTCGTCCAGCCGCGTCGGGTTCGGGTCCGTATCGCTGAGTCGCTCGAGCATCCGGCGCGCCCGGCTGCGCAGGTACTGGTGCGCCACCGCGCGCGCCGATTCGTCCGCTGCCGACATCGGCGCCGATTCGTGGATCACCCGGATGAACCCCGCGAGGTCGGTCGCCCCGGGGCCACCGCCCAGCCCCGTCTGCACGCAGGGGGGCGCCAGCAGCACCGCGTCCGCGTCCCCGCGCGCGAACGCCGGGCTCACGGGACCCTCCAGGTTCAACCGCCGCAGCAGCCGCGCCCGCGCCTGGCGGATCAACCGCGTCGCGCGGCGTTTGTCCGCCCGGGGCCCGAAGATCTCCTGCGCGATCGCGGAGGGCTCCGACCCCGCCCGGCTCATCCGCAACGCGACGATCTGCGTGCGCGCGCTCCGGTCCGGGCGCTCCTCGAAGATCGGCTCGCCCCCGCGCTCGCGCTCGCGCGCGTCGTGCCGCTCGAGCAACTCGCGGATCCCCTGATGGCTCCGATCGAATTTCTCCGCCAGCCGGACCGCCGCCTGGTTGAGCGTGCACCGGAACACCCGCCTGTACCGCGCCGCGCGCCGGAGGATCCGCGCCTCGGTCTCGGGGCTCAGCCTGCTGAACGCGCCCGCCTTCTCGATCGCCTCGCCCCGCCTGCCCTCGTACGCGCCGATCGAGCGCGGGGAGAAGTACAGGCTCGCACGCCCCCGCTCGTTCCGCACCCGACGCGCGATCAGGCCCTTGCGACGCGAGCGATCGATCGTCTTGCGGCTCACATTCCAGCGCGACGCGAGCGCGTCCGCATCCACCGACCCCTCGGGAAGATCATCAAGGCCGAACTCCGCCGATTCGCAGAGCCGCTCGACGAAGGCGGAGAGATCCGCGAGCACCGAGGCCCCCGTGAAGACCGCGCTCTCACCCGAGGCGCCGTCGGGGCGGTGCCCGGTGATCCGGAACACGAGCCAGTCGACGGGGTACTTCTCTTTCTCATCGAGGTCCGCCGCGAGCGCCTCCGCGGATTCCACCTGGCGCAGCAGCGCTTCGTGGGGCGCGAACCGCAACTGATCCGCCAGATCCGCGATCTCCGGGATTTTGCACTTCGCCAGAGGCGGCATGGAACCCGATCCCGCGTCGAACGACGCCGCAGCAGAAAGGTGGACAGACCCCGCACACCCGAAACGACCGGGCGTGACGCCATCCAACCCCTATACCAGCATCATACTTGAGCGGTTCATCCGGGTGTCGTGTCAATCCCGGAAATGGGCGAGATTTCCCCGATCCGGGGCATCTCCTTCCCCGGAGGCAGGATCCCCGACTCCACGCCCGCCTCCACGAAGGCCTCGATCGCCTTCCGAGCCCGGCTGTCGAGGTCGTACCGCAGCAGATCGCCGACATACTCCTTCGCGATCCCTAGCGGCCAGCGGTGTTCGCCCGCGGCTGTATTCATGATCGAATCGGACCGTGCCGCGTTGCGACGACGCGTCCGGTCCAGCAACGACGCAGCCGTGCGGATCGCGGGGTCATCCGCGCGATCCGCCTTGCACGCCCATGCCGCGTAGACGAAAGGCAGGCCCGTCAACGCCTGCCATCCGGCACCGAGGTCCAACTGGTGCGGATATCGGACCGCCGGCGGAGACGCCGTGACGACCTTGTCACCGATGAGCAGCACCGATTCGGGCGCATCCGACGCGTCCAGGGGCCGCTCCCGCGCGTGGAAATCGACGATCTCGGGCCGCACCCCGTGCAGGCGGTCCAGCAGCAGCCGGGCGAGCGCGACCGAAGTGTGGCTATCCGTATCCGCGTGCAGCGTCGTGATCCGA
>DLBY01000016.1 GCA_002480345.1 Phycisphaerales bacterium UBA7812
CCGCGTCAACGAGATCGCGCGGCGCGAGATCGAGCAGGCGGACCGGATCCGGCGCATGCAGGCCGAGGCGCTGCTGCGCGGCCAGCCCTCGACCCGCCTGGGCACGAGCACGCCCATCATCGACGGGTGGCAAGCCGTGGGCCCGGGGAATGTCGGCGGGCGGACCCGCGCGCTGGTGATCTCCCCGGCGGGCCCCGGGACCGGTGAGGATGGGGACGAGGGCTTCATGCTCGCCGCGGGCGTGTCGGGCGGCATCTTCAAGAGCACGAACGGGGGCGCGTCGTGGCGTCCCACCGCGGACCTGCTCGAGAACATCGCGGTCTGCTCGCTCGTGATGGACCCGACAGATCCGAACATCGTCTACGCCGGCACGGGAGAGGGGTTCCAGAACAGCAGCGCCGTTCGGGGGCTGGGCATCTTCAAGAGCGTGGACGCGGGCGAGACCTGGGTCCAACTCGAGGAGACCACCAGCCCGTTCGTGGCGCCCTTCGCGTTCCATTATGTGAACAAGCTCGCGATCAGCCCCGCGGATCCGAACCGGATCTACGCCGCGACCCGCTCGGGCGTCTGGATCCACGAGAACGCGGGCGAGCCCACCAACGCGATGGGCGACGAGTTCTCCTGGCGCCTGGTGCTGGGCAATCCCTTCGTGCAGGTGGGCGCGCAGAACAGCGAGGGGTCCGCGGTCGGCGCGACCGACATCCAGATCCGCCCCGCGCCGGTCGGGGGCACGCCCGACCCGGTCGAGCAGGAGATCGTGCTCGCGTCGTTCGGGTCCTTCATCGCGGACGGGTTGTTCATCAGCGCCGACGGGGGCGAGGCGTGGTTCCGCCTCATCGACGAGACGACCAGCGAGGAGGAGCAGCTCTACCGGATCGACAGCCCCTACCAGGGGCGCATGTCGATCGCGTTCAGCACCCGCTTCAGCGCGAACGCCGACGGGATCGTCTATGTCCTGATGTCCCGCAACGGGGATTTCTTCACCCCGACCGACCCGGACGACCCTGCGCTGCTGCTCGAGTTCGGGTCCGTCGTCAGCGTCTTCCGCGCCGACCTGGGCGACCTGCTCATCGAGCGCGACGGCAACGACAACATCACGAATGTGAGCCTCCCCTTCGAGGCGCGGTTCAATTCCGTCGAGACGACCAACGCCAACAACAAGCTGCTGCTCAGCAACCCGCTCGTCTCGGGCGCGTGCTTCGGCGCGGTGGTCCCCTCGCTCAGCCAGGGCTGGTACGACAACATCATCAAGGTCGACCCCGTCAACGAGAATGTCGTCTGGGCGGGCGGCATCGACCTGTTCCGTTCCGACGACGGCGGTCGCAACTTCGGCGCCGCGAGCTACTGGTACTTCGACGACGACGAGCCCCAGTATGTCCACGCCGACCAGCACGAGATCGTCTTCCACCCCGACTACGACGGCTCGTCGAACACCACGATGTATGTCACCAACGACGGGGGCATCTACCGCACCGACGACCCGTTCAAGCCCGTCGCGGGCGATCCGTGCCCCTTCCCGGACAACCCCGACGACGACCCCGTCGTCTCGAGCGTCACCTACGAAAGCCTCAACAACGGGTACGAGGTCACCCAGTTCTATCACGGCGACACCGGGTCCAGCGTCCCGGGCGGACGCGACCTCTACATCGGCGGCACCCAGGACAACGGCACCGTCCGCTCCTACACCCGCTACTGCACCGAAGGCTGGGACCGCATCCTGGGCGGGGACGGCGGGTATGTCGCGGTCAACCCCCAGAACAACGGCACCATCTACGCCGAGACGCAGAACTTCGGGAACATCTATCGCCTTACGACCAGCAACGGTCGCGAACGCGTGCAGAGCCTGCGGGGCACGCCCGACCTCAGCACGCGCGACACAGGCCTGTTCATCACGCCCTTCGCGATGGACCCCAACAACCCGAGGGTGCTCTGGACGGGCGGGTTCCGCCCCTGGCGCACGCTCAACGCGGAGATCTCCGCGGACTTCATCGTCTGGAACGCGGGCGCGGACCTGAACATCGCGGGCCTGCCCGGCTTCTTCGATGTCGTCGGACGCGTCTCCGCGATCGCGGTCGCGCCCACCAACTCCGACATCGTCTACATGGGCACCGAGGACGGGTTCGTCGCGCGCACGAGCACCGGCACCGCCCAGAACCACGAGTGGGCGGTCCTCTCCGCGGGCCTCCCGATCGAGGAGGGCTTCATCTCCAGCATCGCGGTCGATCCCGTCAACCCCAATTCCATCTGGGTGACCAACGCCCGCTTCACGGAGTTCGATCCCAACGACCCCAGCCCCGAGTACAACCTCTACCGGGGCACCTGCACGGGCGACTGCGACGACCCCAACAGCTGGTTCTTCGAGCAGATGGACGGCTTCGACTGCAACCCCGACGACGGGATCGATCCCGTCCTGCCCGATGTCCCCGCCCACTGGGTCGCGATCCGACGCTGCGGCTCCGGGCCCTGCGCCCCGGGCGATTGCCTCGTCTTCGTCGGCACCGAGATCGGCGTCTATGTCTCCGAGGATGCGTATTCCGAGGACGCGAACTGCGACCCGGGCAACGGGCAGCCCCCCGTGGACAGCGTCACCTGGCGACTGCTCAACATCGGGGACGACGAGACCGCCGGGGTCCTGCCCACCACCGTTGTTGAGACGCTCGACTTCCGCGACGATAACACGATCGTCGCCTACACCTTCGGACGCGGCGCCTTCGTTGCGAACATCCTCCGCGAGTGCGAGGGCGTTCCCCAGAGCTTCCCGTGCAGCCCCGCCGACCTCGCGGCACCGTTCGGGCAGGTCGGCGCCGAGGATCTCTCCGCCTTCCTCGTCGATCGCGAGATCGGACGCCTCTCCGTTGATATCCCCGAGGGCGACAGCGACTGCGGAGACGGCATCATCGACCTCGGCGACATCAGCCGGTTCCTCGCCCTCTTCCAGCAGGGCTGCCCCTGACCGGCATCGCCAACGCGTGAGCGCATGAAAAAGGCCCGGCCCCTCCAGGGACCGGGCCTTTATTCGTGAGCGATCGCCGATCAGACGACCTGGAGCACCTGCATCGCCCGGTTGCAGATGTCCTGGGCGGTCAGCCCGCACATCTCGAGCATCTCCTCGGGCGTCTTGGCGCTCTTGGGGATCCGCTCCACGAACATCTGCTCGAGCTGGAACGCATCGCCCGCCTCGACCAGCGCGTCCGCGATCGCGGAGCCCAAGGCGCCGCCGTAGTTGTCCTCGATCGAGACCGCGTACCCGCCGTTCGCGGCGATGACATCGAGCAGCTTGTCGGTGTCGAACGGGATCGAGTACATGTCCACAAGCGTGGCGCTCACGCCCGCCTTGTCGAGCAGCTCGACCGCCTTGTTCGCTTCCTGCACCATGTAGCCGCACGCGCAGAGCACGACATCGCGTCCCTCGGTGAGCACCTCGAACCCGCCCAGGTTGAAGACCTGGTCGTCGCCGTAGATGAATTCCGTGTCGGCGCGGAGGGTCCGCATGTAGCAGAGCCCCTCGTACTCGGCCATCACGCCCGTGAGGGCGTACGCCGCGTACGCGTCCGCGGGCTGGAGGATGTAGCAGCCCGGGTTGCCGTTGTGGTCGCGCATCGTCGAGAGCGAGCGGAACCACGCGACATCGGGGAGCGACATCTGGCTGGGCCCGTCCGCCGCGAGGGTGATCCCCGCGTGCGAGCCCACGATCTTGAGGTTCGCGCCCCCGTTCATCGCCATCTCGATCTGGTCGTACGCCCGGGTGACGAACTTCGCGAAGGTCGAGCAGAAGGGCACCTTGCCCGCGGCGCTCATGCCCGCCGCCGCGGAGATCATGTTCTGCTCCGCGATCTTGCACTCCACGAACCGCTCGGCGTTGTGCTTCGCGAAGGTCTCCGCGAAGGTCGAGTTGCTGACATCCGCGTCGAGCACGACGACGCTCGGGTTCGTCTCGCCCAGCGCCCGCAGCGCGACGCCGTACGCCTTGCGGGTCGCGAACT
Organism: Phycisphaerales bacterium UBA7812; assembly: GCA_002480345.1. GTDB lineage: Bacteria > Planctomycetota > Phycisphaerae > Phycisphaerales > UBA1924 > UBA1926. Next base: position 3,984 of record DLBY01000016.1, read on the forward strand.
TGCCCGAGTGGATCACCGCCTCCATGTCCAGCGAACGCATGTACTGGTTCATGCTGGGCATCTCGCCCGGCTCGGGGGTCTCCGGTGCGCCCTGCTCGGGGGGCTGGATCGTGAACGCGTCGTTGCTGCCCAGCGCGTTGGTCAGCTCGAGGCGCAGCTCGTCGAGCTCACCGATCGCCCGCTGCAGCGCCTCGCCCGTCGGGGGCTTGCCGTGCCAGCCCCCGCCCTGGATGGAGGGGCAGCCCCAGCCCTTGACGGTCTTCGCGACGACCGCCATCGGCGCGCCGTCCGTCCCGCTCCGCTCCGCGAAGCGGTCGAACGCGTCGCGGATCTGCTCGGGGTTGTGCCCGTCGATGCTCACGACCTCGTAGCCGTACGCCCCGAGCTTCTTCGCGAGCGTCTCGGCGGTCTGCTGCCCGCTCACCCGGCCCGCCTGCCCGAACTCGTTGCAGTTGAAGATCGGGAGGACATTGTTCAGCGCGTGGTCGACGATGAAGTCGAGCGCCTCGCTGACTTGGCCCTCCAGCGCCTCGCCGTCCCCGATGATGCAGTAGACCCGCTTGTCGATGCCGTCGATGCGCGCCGCCTTCGCGATGCCCGCCGCGACGGAGAGGCCCATGCCCAGCGAGCCCGTCGCGGCGTCGAAGAACGGGAACCCCTCGCGCGGGTTGGGGTGCCCGTCCAGGACGCTGTCGAGCTCGCGAAGGGTGGAGAGGTCCGCGGTGGTCATCCGCCTCCGCTCCTCGCCGGGCTTGCCGACCGACATGCCGAGCGTCGCGGCAGCGGCGTACACCGCGGGAACCGCGTGCCCCTCGCTCAGCACCAGGCGATCGCTCGTCGGGAAATCCGGATACTCGGGGCTCCAGCGCATCGCGCGGAACATCAGGTCCGTCACGAGGTGCGCGATGCTCAGCGCGCTGGACGGGTGTCCGCTCCCCGACGCGGCGCACATTTCCAGTGAATGACGCCCGATCTCAATGGCCTGGGCATGAACGGCGGCTTCGAAAGACATGCGACACTCCCCACGGGGACTCCCCGTGTCGTGAGGCCCGCCACCCGGGCGGATCCGCCGCCGCCTCGGGCGGCTCGCATGTGTGCCATACCCGCCGGCCGCGGCCGACCCCGAGGGGCGGACGCAGTGCTGGCTCACGGTTCTCCCGGCCAGATCCCCAAAACCGGGCATCCCCAAACCTGAGAACCGCTGTGATCGAACCACTAGTATGGGCGCTCCGGCAGCGGTTGGCAACCCGCGCCGCCTCCGGCGCGGTCAACTCGGCGCACCCCACCCCGGCGCGAGCGGACGCCCACGCTCGGGGCCGCGGGCTGTGCAAAACCTGTTGAAAGGCGTGCGACCCCCGTCATGGTGGTACACTTCCACGCCTTTGTACTACGGATAGGGATAGGAGCCCTTCGATGAAAGTCTTGTGCGATCGTGGCGCGCTGCTCGACGCGATCAACCTGATCTCGGGCGTGGTCGCCAACCGCTCCCCGCGTCCGCAGCTCAAGTGCGTCAAGCTCACCGCGACCAAGGACGGCCAGGCCGGGCAGCTCATGCTCGAGGCGACCGATGCCGAGCTCTCGATGACCCTGCTCACCGAGCGGGTGGATGTCGAGCAGGCGGGCGAGGCGCTGATCCCCGCCGACAAGCTCGCCCAGATCGTGCGCGCGGAAGAGAACGAGCCCACCCTGACGCTCGAGGTCGAGGGGGACACGACCCACATCCGCGGCGCCGATGCGCACTTCCAGCTGCGTGGGTTCGAGGCCAAGGATTTCCCCGAGATCCCGGGCTTCACCGCGATCGAGAAGGACACCGCCGCCTTCACGATCAAGGCGGGCGTGCTCGTCGATCTCGTGCGCCGGACCCTGTTCGCCGCGGCCCGGGAGAACAGCCGGTACGCGATCAACGGCGTGCTCGTCCGCCGCGACGGGAAGAAGCTCGAGTTCGTCGCGACCGACGGGCGACGCCTCGCCCTGTGCCGCGACACGCTCGACAGCGACGGGGACGGGATGACCTGCATCGTCCCCTCCAAGGCGCTCGTGACGCTGACCAAGCTCATCGACGACCCCGACGAGATGGTGACGGTCTCGATCAGCGACAACCGCATCGCGTTCGGGTTCTCCGCGGGCGACGGCACCGGGCGTGCGCTCATCGCGAGCAATCTCGTCGAGGGCTCGTTCCCCCCCTATGAGGATGTCATCCCCAAGGGGCACGACATCAAGGTCGGGTTCGACCGCGATGTGCTCGCCAGCGCCGTCAAGCGGGCCGCCCTGCTCACCAACGAGGAATCGCGGGGGGTCCGCCTCGCCTTCTCGGCGGGCGACAAGAAGCTCGAGCTCTCCAGCCGCGTCCCGGAGATGGGGGAGGCCCGCATCTCCGTGGACCTCATGAGCATGGAGGGCGACGACCTCGAAATCGGGTTCAACCCGGGGTTCATCACCGATGCGCTCCGCGTGATCGACGATCCGCAGGTCGTCTTCGAGCTCAAGGCCCCCAACAAGCCAGGCCTGCTCCGCAGCGGCAGTGACTTCGTCTATGTCGTGATGCCGGTCAACCTGCAGTAATCCACCGCCAGGCGTCGAATCCCGGGCACGCCGCCCAGTTCGGCCGGCGCGGTCGGGGCGCGCATCACCGGATGCATCCAAAAGAAGAAACCGACGGACACAGGTCCGCCGGTTCCCCTCTCTCAACTCCGGTTTGTTCGGACGCCCGACCGATCAGTCGGCCGCGGCGACGCGCTCGCTCGCGATCTGTTCGCGATGGAGCCCCCGGTCCACCGGGCCCTCGGCGCCGCGTCCCGCGGCGGGCTGGGGGGGCCTCGCATGCGGCGCGTGCCGCAC
>DLBY01000134.1 GCA_002480345.1 Phycisphaerales bacterium UBA7812
CGGACCCCGCGGAAATCATTGGCCGACCGGCTGCACGCGGCCCGCCAGGCGGGCCTGAACACCGTGGAGACCTCGGTGGTCTGGAGTGCGGTCGAACCCCGCGCCGGGCACTTCCAGTTCGAGGACGAGCACGATATCCGCTCGTTCATCGCGTTGGCCGGCGAGATGGGTCTGCATGTCATCCTGCGCGTGGGCCCCTTCACGGGGCGTGACCTCGACCTCGGAGGCCTCCCGGTCTGGCTGCTCGGGCAGGAGGATCTGAAACTCCGCGCGTCGAGCCCGCCCTTCCTGGAGGCGACGAGCCGGTACTTCGCGGCGCTCGCCGACCAGATTCGGGATCTGCAGATCACCGCCGCGGGGACCGGGGGCGCGCTGCTCGCGGTGCAGGTCGAGCACGAGTGGACCTGCGGGAGCGACGAGGCGGGGTCGTACCTCGGGGATCTGAGCCGTTACCTGCGGGAGGCGGGCATCGCGGTGCCGGTCGTCAACGCGAACAACCTCTGGCAGGGTGCCGAGGGACAGATCGACGGCTGGGTGGGCGAGGACGGCATGTTCCCGCTCATCCGCCAGCTCGGGTTCGTCAGGCCCGGACAGCCCAGGTTCGTCTCCGAGTTCGGCGGCGGCCGGCTCCCGCGCATCGGTGAAGACGCGCCCGCCGCGCCCGATGCGTACGACCTCCAGCGCCGGCTGGGCGAGGCCCTCGCGTCCGGCGGGCAGATGAACATCGCGCCGTTCGCGGCGCCGAGCCGCTTCGGGTTCGCGGGTGGCGCCGCGACTGACGGGCCCAACCGCTTCCTCGCGAGCGCCGGTCTCACCCCCGCGCCGCTCGACGAGACGGGCTCGCCCACCGCGTCCTACGGGCCGATCCGCCGGCTCTCGAGCTTCGCGACACGGTTCTCGCGGGTGCTCGCCGCGGCGGACCCCGAGTACCGCCCGGTGGTGCAGGACCCGAGCTCGGAGCATGTGGGCCCGATCGTGACGCATATGAACGGGAGCCAGGGCTCGGTCGCGTTCCTGTTCAGCCCCACCACCGGGAAGCCCCTCTCCGGGCACCGCGTGGATCTGCTGCGCCCCAACGGCACCTCGCTGAGTGTGCACCTTGGCAAGCAGCGGGTCTCCTGGTGCCTCTTCGATGTCCACCTGGGGGGGCACGCGGTCCTCGACTACTGCGGGCTCAATGTGCTCGACGCGGCGGGCGAATTGCTCGTCTGCTTCGGTCCCGCCGGCACCGTGGGCTCGCTCGCGATCAACGGCACGCCGATCGAGGTCGAGGTGCCCAAGGGACGCAAGCCCGCGGTTGAGCGCCTGGAGGGCGTGACGGTTGTCGTCGTCTCCGAGGATGTGGTGGATCAGACCTACTTCTCGGGCAACGCCGTGTTCGTGGGCGTCTCGGGCGTGACGCGCGAGGGTGACCCGGTCCCCGCGGGCAAGACCTACTCGGTCGTGACCCCGGAGGGCAAGGTCAAATCCGCCTCGGCCCCGAAGAGCGGGAGCGACGCGAAGGTCACCCTCGGCGCCTGGATGCTCGCGGATAACGAGGCGCATATCGCCGGTGAGAGCCCGCGGTATGCGAGCATCGACGGGCCCGCCGGGCTCGCGGCGCTGGGCACCCCCTACGGGTACGGCTGGTACCGCGCGACCTTCAAGCAGAGCGGCGCGAAGAAGGCCCACCTCGCGGTCATGGACTCGGGCGATCGCGTCCAGCTGATCGTGGACGGGCAACCCGCGGGCCTGCTGGGCGAGGGTCCCGGCGCCTCGTCGGAACTGAATGTCTCGCTCAAGAAGGGCGACCGGACCGTCGTGATGCTTGCCGACAACATGGGACGGCGGACCGACGCTTCGGGCGGCTATGAGCGCAAGGGTGTGCTGGGGCACCTCTGCGAAGTCGGGGCGGTCAAGCCGGGCAAGCCCGAGATCGTCGAGAGCGACCCGATCATCCCGCTGGAACACGAGCAGCCGCTGATGATGATGCGCGTCAACGACGCGACCCACCCGGAGCGTGTGGTTTGGAAATTCATGCACCGCAAGAAAGCGGCGCTGCATGTCATCCTGGGCCCCGTTCCGGTCCGCGGCGTGGTGATGATCAACGACGCGTTCGCGGGGCTCGTCGAGCCGGGCGAGACGCTCCGCCGGACGATCGAGGGCGACGACCTGAACCGGGGCAACAACATCGTCGAGTTCGCGCCGATGGACGACCCCGAGCCCGATTCCACGATGGCCAAGCTCGCGGGCGCGCTCGCCTCCGTCTTCAGTGTCGTCGAGGTCACCAACGAGACCACCGCGAAGGCGGACTGGGCGTTCGCGAAATGGGAACCCCCCCACGACGCGTCGTACGAGCCCGTCGCGAAGACCAAGCTGGGCTCGCGCGATGTGCCCTCGTGGTGGTCGTGCGAGTTCACCGTGGAAGGCGAGCCCGGGTCGCCCCTGATGCTGGATCTCTCCGGGATGACCAAGGGGCAGGTCTACATCAACGGGCGCAACCTCGGACGCTACTTCGTCGCGACCGCCGACGGGACACCGGTCCCCCCGGGCGGCGAGGTCTGGATCCCGTCGTGCTGGCTCACCGAGGGCGCCAATGTGCTCACGATCTTCGACGAGCACGGCGGCAACCCCGGCAAGATCAAGCTCGCGCCCGATCCGGGTCGTTCGCCGATCGTCGCGACGACCATGTCGAACGCCTGAACAGCCCACGGAGCGAACCATGACCCCCGCAGAGGGTGAGCAGCTCTGGCGACGGGCCGCGGCGTTCGCGGCCCGGGCGCATCGCGTCCACGCACGGCGGGACGGGCGGACGCCCTATGTCGCCCACCCGGTCCGTGTCGCGCTCTCCCTCCCGGTTGTGTTCGGGTGCGATGACCCCGAGGCGCTCGCGATCGCGCTCCTCCATGACACCATCGAGGACACGACGACCGACTACGAGGATCTGCACGAGGCGTTCGGCGCGATCGTCGCGGACGGCGTCGCGGCGCTGACCAAGGACGCGGCGCTGCCCGAAGCCGACCGGGAAGAGCACGCCCAGGCGCGTCTGCTCGCGGGCGATTGGCGGGCTCGGCTCGTCCGCCTGGGTGATCAACTCGACAATCTGCAGGACTTCGACCGCGACGACCCGGACCCCGCGCGCTGGACGAGGCTG
>DLBY01000114.1:0-901 GCA_002480345.1 Phycisphaerales bacterium UBA7812
GCCCAGCGGGACCCGCTCGGGTCGAACCGAGCGGGGTCGGTCCCGTGAATCCGGTGCATCGTTTGATCCCAGACGACATCACCGCTCCGCAGGTCGCGTTGCCAGAAGCCGATCGTCCCGGCTTCCGCCGCGAGCGACAGCATAGCCTCGTGATCGTGCGCGGCGCGGTGCTCGTCCGAGATGCGTCGGGCGAGCACGAAGCTCACGCACGCCGCCGCCAGCTGCCCGAAGCCCAGCGTCGCCAGGAACAGCAGCGACCCGATGGGCCGCCCGCCCGCTTCAGGGGTCGAAAGACAGAGCGCGCCCGCCTGCACGAGCGCCGACACCCCCCCCGCGATCAGCATCACGGGGATCGCGCGCGTGGCCCACGCGAATCGGGCATGGTCCCAGGATGGCATGAGCCGGTTCAACCCTCGATCCCCGCCTGCACGACCCCCGGCTCGGACGACCACCCCGAGCGATCGCGATCCGAGACGGATGCCAAATTGAGTATGTCTTCGTATCGGATGACACCCGCAGACAGGTGAGTCCGACCCCAAGTACACGCGAAAATCGCTTTATCACGAGTTATTGGCACAAAACTGGGGCACCCTCGAGGATCCGTGCTCTTTACTAGAGACAACTACCTGTTTTATCGGACAAGAGCCATGATTGTCCGAGAACGGCGCGAAATCACTTTGACTGACGAATTCGGTGACTCTACTGATCGTCTCGAGCGAACGACCATGTCAACGAAGAGAAGAACGGGAATCCCAAATGGGGGTGCTTGCATGCAGTTGAAGCTGAACACGAACAAAGGCGCGATCACGATCGAACTCGACACCGAGCACGCGCCGATCTCGTCCGAGAATTTCCTCGGGTATGCCGAGGCGGGCGACTACGACGGGACCATCTTCCACCG
>DLBY01000114.1:1218-5620 GCA_002480345.1 Phycisphaerales bacterium UBA7812
CACCGCGTCATCGACGGGTTCATGATCCAGGGCGGCGCGTTCACCCCCGACATGGAGCAGCGCCGGGGCTCGCGCGGGCCCATTAAGAACGAATGGGAGAACGGGCTGAACAACAAGCGGGGCACCCTCGCGATGGCACGCCTGGGCAACCAGCCCGACTCGGCGACCAACCAGTTCTTCATCAATGTCGCGGATAACGACTTCCTGGACCAGCCCCGCGACGGCGCGGGGTACGCCGTCTTCGGGAGGGTCATCGACGGCATGGATGTCGTCGACGAGATCAAGGGCGTCGCGACGACCAACAAGGCCGGGCACGGCGATGTCCCCATCGATCCGATCGTCATCGAGTCAGTCTCCAAGGTCGAGCAGAACGCCTGACCCGCTCCGGGTCGATCAGGCGGTGCGATCCCAGAAGCCACCCGAGCGCCCGGCCCCGCCGGGCGTTTCTTCTGCGCCCACAACGCGGGCGGACGCTTGGCAAAACGAACGCCCGCCGAGGTGGGACTCGGCGGGCGCGGGGAGGTCGGCAGCAAGGCTTGGGGAGGTCGTGGTGGGAGCGCCCCGCCGCCGGTCACGAATTGTCGCGCCGGGTCGCACCGCGTCCCGGCAAGGCGCCCGGCGGGTGGTCACCCGCCGGACACATCGATTCGCCGCACCCTCGTGCGATGACGGAGCGTCCCTGCGCCGCCACCCGTCCCTGGGCTCGCGCCGGTCCGCCGCGGGTTCCTCGTCCCGCGGAGAACCGGTTTCAAGGGCCGACCCGGCGTCCGGTGCCGGGCCGATGCAGCATCATCCGTCCGAGCCTCTCGGCCCGGTCGCCTGCGCCCCGCGACGCACGGGCGGCCTTGCCCATGCGCCCACAGGGCTCTGATCCGTCTGGAGGAACACCCCGTTCATGAGTCGCCCCTCCGGCTCTCCATCGAGTTCCGCTCCGAGCGCTCGATCAGCGCCGCCATCTCGCGGAAGCGGTCCTTCATGCTCGCCTGCCAGCCGCCCCGGGCATGGATCTCCAGCCGATTGCGCGCGCCGATCACCATCACCTCGCTGGGCATCTCGACCAGGTCCAGGTGCCACTTGGGCAAACGGACCCGACCCGTCTTGTCCATCTCCAGGTGCTCGGCAAAGCCGAACAGGCTGGTGTCGATCTTCGCCGCGTCGCTCCCGGCGGTCAGCGAATCGTCCAGCCGCGACGCCTGGTTCTCGAAGGTCGCGCCGGGGTAGAGACGCAGAATCGATCCGTCCGGCCACGGCACGCAGTACCACTCCGTCGCGTCCTCGGGCAGGCGCGCACGAAACTTCGAAGGCACGGCGAGCCGTTGCTTCGCGTCGATCGTGATCTCGGCCTGTCCGGTGAACAGCACGCGTGGGCCCCGAAGTGTCCAGTGCGGTCATGGGCGTTCCTGCCCCGGCCTCTGGGTTGCCGGTCTCGTTGGCTCCCCGGCATGGGCACGCCGCCTCCTGCTTGCCCCACGCCGCGGTTGGTTGTGGGATTATGCCCTACTCTGCCCCACAACGCAACACCATCATCGCCCATTTCGCCCCACAACTTGCCCATCTGCCTGATTTTCTCGCATGAACCCAAACATATTCCGATTTTCTGGATCGTTTGTGGAGAACCCGGCAAAACCGCCCGACTCCGGAGCCTGACCGGGGCCGAACCGTCGCCGACAAGCGGACGCCCCGGGGCCGACGAGTTGCGGTAGACTCGCCTTCCGATCAGGGTCCGACCCCAAGGGAACGAGATGAGCCCCACGGACGCGAACGGGAACCAAGACGCGACCGCCGCGAGCGGGGCCGGCGAGACGGCGCTGTCGCGCGCGCTCGAGTACTTCCCGCGCGGGGTCTTCGTCATGACCGCCGCGTTCGAGGACGACCGCTCCGGGATCCGCGTGCTGACGGCGCACCAGTGCTCGGAAGAACCGATCCTGATCGCGGTGGCGGCGCAGAAGGGACACTCGATCGAGCCCCTGATCCGGGACAGCCACCACTTCGCGCTGTGCGTCGTGGACCCCGACGACCGGTTGCTGAGCCACAAGTTCCCGCCCGGCGCCGAGCCCGTGGGCGGGGGCGATCCCTTCGACAGCATCCCCCACGAGACGCTCGTCTCCGGCGCCCCGATCCCGACGCGTTGCATCGCCGCGTTCGATTGCGAGGTGGTGCGTCACTTCGATCTCGAGGCGGACCACGAGATCTATGTGGGGCAGATCCTGAAGACGAAGATCTACCAGGACTCCCGCGACAAACCCGTTTAGATCAGCCCCGCGATCCTCCGAGCATCTCGTCGATCATCGCTCGCGCGCCCCGCTCGAAGCGCTCGATCGAGAACCGCTCCGCGTTCGCGCGGCACGCGGCGCCCATCCGGTCGTGGATCCGATGCGCCGCGCGCACGATCGCGTCCGTGTCCTCACCCTCGAACAGCGCGCCGGTCTCGCCGTCGCGGACCGAATCGAGCGCGCCCCCGTCGGCGCGCGCCACGACGGGGCACCCGCACGCCTGCGCCTCGACCGCGATGATCCCGAAATCCTCGATCTGCGGGAACACGAGGCATCGCGCCCGGCGGTACAGGTCGATCAGCTCCGCGTCGCTCACCCGACCCGTGAAGCGAACGAGCCCCGCGGGCGCCCGGCGCGCGCGACGCCGCAGCGCGGGGAGCGCGGAGCCCCCGCCCGCGATGACGAGCCTGGTGCGCGCCCGGATCGCCGCGTCGATCGCGAGGTCGGTTCGCTTGTAGGGCTCGTGGGCGCCGAAGCAGAGCCAGAAATCCTCGCGGGTGATCGAGGCGTCCGGGGTGAACAGGCCCGTGCGCACGGGCGGGTGCAGCACGCTCGCCTCGCGCCCGAAGTGCTCTCGGATCCGGTCGCGGATGAACGAGCTGTTCGCGACGAACCGGGTGACATGCCCCGCGGTGCGCGCATCCCACGCGCGGAGCGAGGGGCCGAACAAGGCGAACCCCGCGGCCCGCACCCGGCCCGCGAACCCCCGCGTGTACTGATCCGTCGCGGACCACAGGTACCGCGCCGGTGCGTGGCAATAGCACAGGTGAGGGACGCCCGCGGGCGGGCGGATGCCCTTGATCAGCCCCGAACTCGTGGAAATCAGAAGATTGATCGGCGCGTGCGCGTGATCGCGCGCGAGCGATCGGCCCAGCCCCTCCACCGCTCGGGGATACGCTGGGAGCAGCCAGCGGCGCGCGCGCGCCGGGAGGCGATTGAGCCCACTGGTCCGGACGGGGAACTCGTCGATCGCGTTGCTGTAGGGGCCGTGCCCATCGAAAAGGGTGTAAAGGCGCCCGGGCTCGCCCCGCTCGAGCGCGACGCGCGCGAGATGCGCGAGGACCGCTTCGCCCCCCCGGTTGTCGACGAGCCAGTCATGGGCGAGCGCGACGCGCGGCGCGGCGGGGCTGGTTTCCGCCCGGATGGGTGGTTTATTCTCGCCTGGGGGTGTGATCGAGTGGGGGTCTACCATCGGCGCATGCCCGGAGCCGACAAGCCTATCGCGTCCGAGTCACTTGCGGGTGGGCGCACGCCGACGCCCGCGAACCGCTTCGGTGTGGACTACACCGCGGAGGCGTCGCGCCTCGGGACGCCGGTGCGTCCGATCATCGACGCGCATGCGCACATCAATGGCGCGCGCGCGTGCACGATCTGGCGTCACGCGGCGGACGCGTACGGGGTCGTGAAGGTCTACTCGCAGACCCAACTGGCGGAAGCACCCGCGGTGCGCCGGGAATTGGGCGACGCGGTCGAGTTCATCGCGATCCCGGAGTACATGAGCGAGGATCGGCAGAAGTCGTTCACGACGGGGTTCGTCGAGAACCTGCAGGTGTGGGCGGAGGAATACGGCGCACGGTGCGTGAAGCACTGGGCGGCGCCGCGGATGTGGGACATCGCGAAGGACTTCGAGGATCCCTACAGCGTCGCGGCGCTGGACGGCGCGTGGCGCCGGAGGGTCGCGGACCGCGCCGCCGAGCTGGGCATGATGATGATGGCGCATGTCGCGGACCCGGACACCTGGTTCGCGACGCGGTACGCCGACGCGGGGATCTACGGGACCAAGGACGAGCAGTACGAGCGGCTGGAGCGGATGCTCGAGTCGTACGACATGCCCTGGCTGATCGCGCACATGCTGGGGAGCCCCGAGGACCTGGCACGCGTCGCGGGCATCATGCGCCGCTATCCCAAGGTCGTGCTCGACACGAGCGCCACGAAATGGATGGTCCGCGAGCTGAGCAGGCACCCCGACGCGGAAATCGTCGCGTTCCTGACGGAGTTCGAGGGGCGCGTCCTGTTCGGCTCGGACATCGTCACCAGCGATGAGCACCTCACGCCCAGCGATCCGGATTCGCCCCGCTTTGGTGTCCAGCTCGCGAGCAGCGAGGAAGAGGCGTTCGACCTGTACGCGA
>DLBY01000114.1:5937-14234 GCA_002480345.1 Phycisphaerales bacterium UBA7812
GAGCCGGTACTGGGCGCTGCGCACAATGTTCGAGACCGACTACGAGGGCGAGAGCAACATCGCGGACCCGGACCTGATGATGGTCGATCCCGCGAACCACGACGCGATGAGCGCGCCCACCCTCCGCGGGCGGTCGCTCCCGCGCGAGATGCTCGAGATCCTGTACGGCGGCGCCGCGGAGGCGACGATGCAGAAGTGGTTCGATGACCACCGCTGAGATGCGCGATCCCACAGAAAGCGGGCCTCCCTTCGAATGGGCGGGCACCCGCGTCGCGGTGCTCTGCAACGACGCGTCGGGGCAGGGGAGCGACACAGCGGATCGGGCGCGACCCGTGCTCGACGCGCTGCGGGCGCACGGAGCCGAGGCACCCGACCTGGATGAGATCCCGCCCACGATCCCCGAGCAGATGGACGCGGCTCTCGCCGGGGAGCCGAGCGTCGTGGTCGCGGTCGGCGGGGACGGGACGATCAACGCGGGGGCCCGGGTCGCGATCGACACCGCCGCGGCGCTGCTCCTAGTCCCGGCGGGCACCATGAACCTGATCGCAAAGGATCTCGCGATCCCGCTCGGGATCGAACAGCAACTGCTCGATCTCGCCCGGCTGCGTGCGTGCAGGATCGACTACGCGAGCGTGAACCGCGAGGTGTTCCTGCATTCGTCGGCGATCGGGTTCGTCCCGCACATGGCGGGCCTGCGTGAGGACCTGCGCGCGAGCGAGAACGCCCTGGCATGGACCCGCAACGCGGGGCGCTTCCTGCGTGGGCTGTTCTCCGTCGCCCGCAGGCGGGTGCGCTTCCGCACCGACCGGGGTGAGGCGGAGCGCCGCACCCGCAGCGTGTTGGTCACCTGCAACCCCCTCGCGGACGCGGGGCTCGGGCGGCATCTGCGTGCGTCGCTCGACGGGGGCACGCTCGGGCTCTACGCGTCGTCGCACTCCGGGCCGCTGGCGAGCGTGCGGCTGTGCATGACCTTCGCGTCCGGCGCGTTCGCGCGGGACACCGAAACGAACTGCGGCTCGTGCGGGTCCCTCGAGATCGAGACGGGGCGCCCCCGCGTCACGGTTTCCAACGACGGGGAGCTCGCGTCGCTCGGCGCGCCGCTGCGGTATCGCGTCCACCCATGCGAGCTCCGGGTGCTCGTCTCCCCCGAGGGCGCGGCGCGGATCCGGGGCGGGGCGGCGTGATGCGCATCGTGCACTTTTCCGACATCCACATCGGATCACACGACGCGGGCCTGGTCGACGCGCTCGCGGACACGACCAACGCCTTGACTCCAGACCTCGTGATCGCGAGCGGCGACTTCGCAATGGCGGCGCGACGCTGGGAACTGCGCGAGGCGGCGGCGCTGCTCGCGCGCCTCGACGCGCCGATCGTCGCGACCCCCGGGAACCACGACCTGCCGGTGTACGACCTTGTCTCCCGGTTCGTTCGCCCGCTCGCCCGGTATAACCGGTGGATCGAGCCGCTTTCCCAGCGGTCGTACACGGACGAGCGGATCGCGGTGCTGGGCCTGAATTCCGCGCGCGCGTTCAACCTCTCGCTGAACTGGTCGCACGGGCGGCTCGGTCGGGACCAGATCCGCGAAGCGGACCGGTTTTTCGAGGGCTGCGCGGATTGCGCCTTCCGGGCGCTGGTCGTGCACCACCCGTTCTTCGTGCCCGACGATCTCCCCGGCTTCCGTCGCATCGGACGAGGCGACGCGATGCTCCGCGTGCTCGCGGAGCGGCGCGTGCACGCGGTGTTCAGCGGGCACCTCCACAAGCGGGGCACCATCGGTCGCACGCTCGAGATCGGGGCGGGCCCGTGGACGGTGCACCTGCTCCAGGTGGGCAGCGCGACCTCGAGCCGGCAGCGGGAGGGCGACGGACCGGGCGGTAACGGCTTCAACCTGATCGAGATCGATCCGGGGGCCATGCGGGTCACGCCGTTCGCAGCGTCGGGCACAGGATTCGAGCGACGCGACGAGGAGGCGGAGCGGATCCCGCTGGGATGAGCGGACGCTGTCGCGTTCCGATTCGCGGGCGGACCTCGGCGTGCAAAGCCGCGCGGGCTATTGCGGAGAGAAAGCGGAGCGGGAGGGATTCGAACCCTCGGTACAGGCCTTAACCCGTACAGCGGATTAGCAATCCGCCCCCTTCAGCCGCTCGGGCACCGCTCCGGGGGCCCGGTCGATTCCGGGCAGGGGCAAGGATAGCCGGGTCTGGGCGGGCGATCCAACGCCGCGGGGGGGTCAGGGAGCCGGTTTGCGATCCCCGGGGGCGGCCCTCCCGGGGGCAGGGGGCGGCTGGCCCTCAACGAACACGATCTCGCGGAGCATCCATCTCCAAGGGGTCAGCGGGTCGGCGTCCTCGGGCGGTTCGGGTTCGAGCGGGTCGATCTCGGCGATCCAGCCGTCAGGCAGGGCGACGATCTCGGCGTCGTCCCGCCGGCCGACACGGACGGAGCCCGGGGCGAGCTCGCTCGTGCCGATCTCGTCGCGCGACAGAAACACGCCGACACACTCGATGTGTTCGTACCGTTCAAAGATCGGCCTGAGGTCGGCAGGCAACTGGTCGGCGAGGTCTGGCGGGAGCGGGGTCGTTGCCTCGGCGAGGCTCGCGTGGGGATCGCGGCCGATGAAGTCGAGCACGGCGCGGGCGGCGTCGGACTCGTCGAGGGACTCGGCGTGAGTGCTCGCTTCCGCAAACCGCGCCATTGTCGCTGCGCCGGCCCGCTCGGCCCGCACGCCGAGCCAGGCGACGAGGCCGACCAACGCGAGAAAACCCGCGGCCGCAACGATGAGGAACACAAGCACCGATCCGATCGGGGGCGAGCCTTTCAAGTAGGCCGCCACGAGGGCGATCGAGCCAAGGATCGTCCCGAGCACGACGAATCCGAGCATCGATCGGGCGACCTCGCGGAAGCCGGCGAGGAAGGCGGGGCGCTGACGGCCGGGTTGCCCGCCGCGCGTTCGATCTGATGCCGCTCGATTGGGATGTCGTGCGTTCATGCGATGCGTGCCTGCGTACGGGGTCGGCTCATACCGCGAACATCGCCTCGACGAACCGCTCCGGGTCGAAGGGCACGATGTCGTCGGGCGTCTCCCCCACCCCCACGAACTTGACGGGGATGTCGGTCGCCTCGCGGATCGCGACCACGATCCCGCCCTTCGCGGTGCCGTCGAGTTTGGCGAGGAAGATCCCCGTCACCCCCGCGGCCTGCGCGAACTCTTCCGCCTGCCGCAACGCGTTCTGACCCGCGGTCGCGTCGAGGACCAGCAGCGTCTCGTGGGGCGCGCCCTCGATCTGCTTGCCCGCGACCGAGCGGATCTTGCTGAGCTGGCGCATCAGCGGGTCCTGCGTGTGCAGACGCCCAGCGGTGTCGAGGATCAGGACATCCACGCCCCGGCTCTTCGCGGCGCTGCACGCGTCGAACGCGACCGCCGCGGGGTCGCCCCCCTGCTGCCCCTTGACGACCTCAACGCCGAGGCGCTCCGCCCAGATCTCGAGTTGGCGGACGGCCCCGGCGCGGAAAGTGTCGCACGCGCCGAGCAGCACGGTCTTGCCCTCCCGGCGGAGCTGGCCGCACAGTTTGGCGATGCTGGTGGTCTTTCCGGCGCCGTTCACCCCGGTGACGAGGATCACCGTGGGCCCGGAATCCGCGAGGTGCAGTTCCCGGTCCGCCTGGGGCCATCGGGTCTTGAGCTCGCCCTTGAGGTACTCGAGGACATCCTCGCCCCTGGTGAGCTTGCCCGCCTTGTAGTCGGCGCGGATCGACTTGATGAGGACCTGCGTCGTGCGCACACCCACATCCGCCTGGATCAGCGCCCGCTCGAGCTCATCGATCAGCGCGTCGTCGAGCGTGCGACCGCTCAGCAGCGTGCGAAGCCCGCCCACGAACGACTCGCGCGTCCGATCGAGGCCTTTCTTGAGTCTGGAAACAACCGACTTGAATAGGCCCACGCGTCAGTCTCCCGGGTTCCGCATCGTCTCGGGGCCGGCCCGGTCGCCCGCGAGATCAAGTGGGGTCGCCTCGGCGTGCACGCCCTCGTCGGGCGCGGGGATCGGGTCGGCGGGCGCGAGCACCCTTTTGAGGATCTTCCCGAGCAGACCGTTGATGAACGCGGGGGATTTCTCCGTGCTGAACGCCCGCGCGAGCTCGACCGCTTCGTTCACCGCGACCTTGGGCGGCGTGCGCCCGCTGACCATCTCGAAATGCGCCAGACGCAGAATCGCGCGGTCGATCGCCGCCATGCGGCGCGGGGGCCAATCCGGCGCGAGCGCCTCGAGTTCCTCGTCCGCGACGCCGCTCGCGTCCATCGCGTCCTGCGCCAACTCAAAGGCGCGGCGCTCGTCGCGATCGTTGAAAGGCTCGTCCGGCGTGACGAACAGCCCGCCCTCGTCGTCGGCGAGCTCCTCATCAACGCTGTGACGCACCGTTTCCCCGAGCGCCTCGCGGATCTGCTCGCGGTCATCAGCCGGCCGCGCGTCGAGTTGGTAGAGCGCCACCAGCGCGAGGCGGCGGATATCCGAAGGGGTTGCCATCAGTCAGATGCTCCCGGCCGTCGCGCCCGGCGCGGCCTTATCGGTCGGGTTGGTCGAGAGTGAGAACCGCGCGGGCACGCCGTCCGCGGCCGCGTCGTACAGGCGCCGCATCCCGTCGATCGCGTCGAGCAACGCGTCCATTGCCTCGGCACCCTTGTTGCCCTTCGCGCCGCCCGCACGCGCGGCGGCCTGCTCGGGGGTGTTCGCGGTGATGACCCCGAACGCGACCGGGATCCCGGTCTGGGTGGTCAGCGCTGCGAGCCCGTTCGCGACCGCCTGGGAGATGTACCGGTCGTGGTCGGTCTCCCCTCGGATCACGCACCCGAGCGCGACGACCCCGTCGTAGGCGCCGCTCTCGATCGCGGCGGTCGCGAGCGCGACGAGTTCGAACGCCCCCGGCGCGTCGACAACGCCCAGCGAGTCCGCCGTGGCCCGCCCGAAACGGGCGGTGTAGGCGTCGATCGCGGCCTGCCGCATGGGACCGGTGACCGAATCGTTGTAGCGGCTCGCGAGAACGCAGACCCTCGGGGGGACCTGCTCGATTTCATTGGAAGTCGGCGCGGTGTCCATGAGCGAGCGATCGTAGGGTTGCGGGGACTTCCCGGTCTTCTTCCGACCCGGATCTGATCCCCGATCACGACGAGAGACCCGATGACCGCGCTCACCACCAATCTCGCCCGGATCGCGCCGGTGCTCCGTCTGACGCGGGTCAGTTCCGCCTTCGCGGCGATCGCGAATGTCTGGCTCGTCATCCTCTGGACCCGAGCCTCGGAAGAAGAACTCGGCGTCGTCCGCGCCGCGGGGCGTGCGTTCGGCCCGCTCTGGATCGACCTCGTCGCGGGGGCCGCGGGGGCCGCGGGCCTCTACGCGTTCGGTGCGTGCGTCAACGATGTGATGGACACGACGCGCGATCGGGCGTTGCGCCGCGACCGCCCGATCGCGGCGGGGCAAGTCTCCCCGTCCGCCGCGGTGCTCGTCGCGGCGTCATCGCTCATCGTCGCGACGCTGGGCGCCGTCTGGTTCGGGCAGGCCGCGATGGTGCTGACCTGCCTGCTCGCGCTCGCGATTCTCGCGTTCAACACGCTGGGCAAGTTCATCCCCGGGGTTGGGCTCGTGCTGCTCGCGCTGATCTACGCGGGGCACATGATCGTCCCGAATGTGCACCTCCGCTTCCTCTGGCCCGTCTGGCTCGTGATGACGCACGCGTTGCTCGTCAGCGGGATCGCCCACGCCGCGAGCCGGCACCCGCCCCCGCTAACCCCCCGGGCGGTGTTCGCCGCGATCCTGGGATGGGTCTTCTGGTCGTCGGTGATCGCGGGCCTCGCCGCGAGCCGATCGGGCGATCTCGCGCCCGCCGAACCCGACGACGCGGCCCGCGGGTTCAGCATCGGCGCACTCTGGCCCGACTGGGTCGGGCCGGGCGGCGCGATCACCGTCAGCGTCCTCGCGGCGGTCTTCCTCATCGTCGTCATCCGACGCGTCCGCACCCTCGGATGGGGCCCCAGAGCAGCGGAGAAAATCAACCGGTACGGCTCGCTCTGGCTCCCGATCTACGCCTGCGGCTGGCTCTTCGGCGCAGGACACGGATCCGAGGGCCTGATCATGCTGGGGCTCGCGGTCGCGGGTGTGCTCGGGATGAGCGCGCTCCGCGAGGTCTACGCCGCGGTGGAGCACCCGATCGGCTACCGCCGCTGAGCGTTCCCGGTCTCAAACGGTGCGAGGGGGATTCGAACCCCCGAGACCCGAAGGTCTACCGGTTTTCAAGACCGGCGCATTCAACCGCTCTGCCATCGCACCAATCCGGGGCGCGGCACGCGCCCCTCCGGTCGAAGAATAGCGCTCCGGGGTGCACAGAATCCCCGCCCCGGCGCATGAACGCCGGGACGGGTTCAGGGAAGAGAAGAGCCTTGGACGCACGCTTGATCGCGCGCCGTAAGTCGAGATGTCGTGATGACCGCCGGGGCCGAGCGCGCGCGACCGCCGCGATGACCGCGCATGCGACGCCGATCGCGGGGAGACCCGGCGACGGGATCGAGCGCGACGCGAACCGCGCCGCGTCGATCATGAACGAATGCTCGTCCTCTGCACCCGTGACTTCGACGCGGCCGGTTGGATCCGAGGACCGCCACGCGAATGCGTGCCAGCGATCGCCATCGACCTTGCGTGAGAAGGACGCCACACGAGCCCCGTCGGGGCGGAAGAACGAGAATCGGACCTCGGTTTCGTCTTCAGGTGCGGCGAAGAACCGCCCCCCAGGCGCGCACGCCAGACGGGAAATCGAAGGCCGCGCCGCCGCGTTCGACCAAGATGAAGCGGTCGCCATCGAAGGCGTCGCGTCTGCCTCGCCGAGCCGCGTTGCCCGCGAAGACTCGCGACCGCTCGTCGATCGCGGAGATGCGCCCCGCGCCACCGAACACAGGGACGACACCGCGGATTCGACCCTCCCCGATCGACTCGAACGACTCGGTCCGGGTCGCGGCGAACGACCCGATCGGCACGACATCCGCGCACCCGATCGAGGTGATCACGCCAATCATTCCGACTCGGCACATATCCACACAGGTTCCCATGATGGACAGCATCCTCTCCCAGCGCGAGGGGCGAGTTCGACCCCCGCCTGTGTTGATGCAGCGTGCACCGACTCGGAACCATCGACCACCGATCCGCCCGATGGACGGGCGAAACCGCTGCACGATCGCCCGCGCAGGCGTTGCAGATCTCCCAGATTGGCGAGCCGAGGGGCGGTGTCGCCGGCACTCGATCTATCATGAAGTTCTGTTCTCGCAACGCGACCCCGGAGCCCCGCATGTCCTCAACCCTCAACGACCTACTCGCGACCCTCGACAACCCCGCGAAGCTGCACGCCGCGATGGTGCACCTGCCGATCGCGGTCGCTTTCCTCGCGCCGCTCTTCCTGCTCGCCGCGGGCGTCCTGCCCGGGCGCCGCCGGATGGGTTCCTTCCTCGCGGTGATCGCCTACGCCCTCCTCGCGATCGCGACCCTCGTCACCATCCAGTCGGGGGAGAGCGCCTACGACGCGATCGGCGATGTCCCCGCCGCGGTCGGCACCATGGCCCACGACCACGGCGAGCTGGCCGAGCGTGTCTGGACCTGGGGACTCGTCGGGGCCGTCATCGCGGCGCTGGGCTTGCTCAAGGAAAAGAAGAAGGTCGCGATCGCGGGCGTCTGGGCGGGATTCGCGTTCGGGCTCTTCACCGCGGGCTGGACCGCGATCGCCGCGCACCAGGGCGGGGTGCTGGTCTACGAGCACGGCGTGGGCACACCCAACCCGGTCCTCGCGCAGGACGCGGGAACCCCGGACACGCCCGCCGACCCGCGCGCGGTCCACTTCGTCGACCATGTCTTCCCCATCCTCGAGGACCGCTGCATGGGCTGCCATCGGGCCGGGCGCGCCGAGAGCGGCCTGGACCTCACGAGCATGGACGCGATCCTTCGCGGCGCCGACCACGGGCCCGTCCTCAAGCCCGGCTACCCCGAGGCGAGCATGATGATGACAGTCATCCGGGGTAACCA
Source organism: Phycisphaerales bacterium UBA7812 (assembly GCA_002480345.1). Classification (GTDB taxonomy): domain Bacteria; phylum Planctomycetota; class Phycisphaerae; order Phycisphaerales; family UBA1924; genus UBA1926. Next base: position 13,995 of record DLBY01000114.1, read on the forward strand.
CCCCGAGATCGACCGCATGCCCAAGGGCAAGCGGGGCCCGCTCACCGACGAGCAGACCGAGGCGATCCGCCTCTGGATCGAGCAGGGCGCCGTCTGGGTCGACTGAGCCGCGAATGCCCCTGACGAAAAAAGCCCGAACCACTCGGCTCGGGCCTTCTCCGGGAGATCCCACGCCGAGCGGCACCGCGCAGGGGGTGCCATCCCGGACACGGGGCGTATCCGTCAGTTGACCGTGATGCG
>DLBY01000161.1:0-4929 GCA_002480345.1 Phycisphaerales bacterium UBA7812
GCAGGATCTCGGCGAGATCGTCGAGTTGGACCGCCTCGACGGGTTTGGTGTCGGTTGCGGCGTTGTCGGGTCGGACGACGCGGACGAGGCTGGGGGTGAGGGTGAGCAGGAGATCGAGCGCGTCGGCGGCGCGGCGCTGCTGCTGGCTCTGGATGAACCGCCCGACGAGGAGCAGGAAGACGAGGGCGGCGAGGGAGTCGAAGTAGATCTCGCCGGTGCCGCGGATCGTGTTGGCGACGCCCCATGCGCCGCCCACGAACAGGGCGAGCGCGATGGGCAGGTCNNAGGAAGGCGCCGGCGGGGACGACCTCGCCGCGCCGGTAGGGGCGGGGCTCGCTCTCGCCGTCGATCCAGTCGAGGGAGAAGCTGCCCTCGGCGTCGAGGAGCTCGGCGTCGACGGGCACCAGGTCGCCGGCGGCGAGGTGGAGGAGATCGCCGGCGTCGATCTCGACGGCGCGCACGAGACGGATCTGCTCGCTGCCCTCGCTCTCCACGACGCGGCGCGTGCGCAGGCTCTCGGCGCCGCGGTCGTCGAGGAGCTGGCGCCGGTTGCGCTCGAGGACCCGCTCCTGGAGCCAGCGCCCGAGGAGCATGAGCGCGATGAAGATGGTGACCGTGTCGACGTAGCGCGCCTCGCCGCCCGTGAAGTAGCTCCAGCTCGCGCCGGCGAAGCTCAGCAGGATGCCGAGCGCGATGGGCAGGTCGAGGTGGGGGGCGCGGGCGCGGATCGCGCCCAGCGCGCCGCGGAAGAAGACACGCCCGGGCCACGCGAGGGTGAGCACGCCCAGGATCGCGGAGACCCAGCGGAAGAAGGTGAGCGTCGCGTGGTCCATGCCGTCGAAGACGCCCGCGTAGAGCGCGACCGCGACGAGCATGATGTTGCCCGCGAGGGCGCCCGCGACGCCGATGCGGATGAGTTGGGCGCGCGCGTCGGCGCGCCGGCGTTCGTCCTGTGAGGCGCCGCGCGGGGGGCTCGCGGGGTAGCCGAGCGCGTGCAGGCCCCTGGCGATGTCGCTGAATCTCGCCTCGCCGGTCCGCCAGCGGATATCCACGGTGGCGCGTCCGTAATGGACATGGGCGGAGATCACGGCGGGGACGACGCGCTGCAGGCGTTCGATGAGCCACACGCACGCGGCGCAGTGCAGCCCGTCAACGGAGAGCGTCGCGGTGGTCGTGCCGTCTTCGTGTGGCGTGCTGAAGGCCTCGGCGAACGCGGGGTCGTCGTAGGCGTCGTACTGGATGCTTGCCTCGGGGACGCGCGCCTTGTCGGTTTCGAGCGACCGGCGCATCGCGTAGTAGTCGTCGAGGCCCTCGGCGTGGATGATCGAGAACACCGCGCGGCAGCCCTGGCAGCAGAACTGGTGGGGGGCGTCCCGCTCGATCAGGCCGCGTGGGACGGGCAGCCCGCAATGGGTGCAGGCGGTCTGCGTCGCGGCGGCGTCGGCGGAGGTGTCGGAGGGGAGGGCGGTCATCGGAACGGCGGGATGATCGTTGGCGTCAGTCGCGCGGGTCGGCAGGGGGGCTGCTGGGGCGGGTATCGGCATCGGCGGGCGGCTCGGGGTTGCAGCAGGGCAGATCGCTGTGGTCGATGGTCGTCGCGGCCCGCAGGCGCTCGTCGAGCGAGGCGTTGCCGACCTCGGGCGCGACGACGGTGGGGATGTTGACGCGCCCGAGGGCGGTCATGACCCCGAGGGTGATGACGATGATCGAGGTGAGCGCGGGGAGGCGGTCGCGGAGGGGGCCGGTGAGTTTCTGCAGGCCCAGTCCGAGCAGGCCCATGAGGGGGAGGGTGCCGAGCCAGAAGGCGGCCATGACGGCGCCGCCGAACAGGACGCTCCCGGTCCCGGCGGCGACGACGACAAAGGCGTAGAGCCATCCGCAGGGGAGGAGGGGGGTGAGCAGGCCGACGGTCGCGGCGCGGTGGACGGGGGGGAGGGCGAAGGCGCGTCGGTGGGCGGCCTGCGCGGTCTTCTCGAGGGCCTTGGGGGGCCTGATGATCTTGCCGACGAAGCCCAGGTTCTGCGCGAGGGCGGCGAGGCCCAGCAGGATCATCAGCACGCCCGCGATGATGGCGCTGGAGCGGACACCCTCGTTGAGGCGTGCGCCGATATCCGCGGCGGCGCCGATCGCGCCCGCGGCGACGCCCAGCGCTGTGTAGGCGAGCCCGCGGCCGGCGTGGTAGGCGGCATGCAGCTTCGCGTGCTTGCGGAGTTTGCCGTCGGCGCCGACCGCGAAGAGGACGAGCCCGCCGCACATGCCGGCGCAGTGGACCGACCCCAGCACGCTGGCGACGAGGACGGTGATGAGCATGCCCAGGGCGGCGGTCATGGTCAGTCTTCTTCGGTGCTCGCGGGGGAGGCGGTGGTGTCGGTTGCGATCCCGCGGCTCGCGTCCCAGTTCATCGCCTTGTCGTAGTAGTCGGGCTCGACGGACGCGGGGTTGCGCAGGGAGATCGTGACGGTGACGGCGCACACCGCGACATTGAGCAGGAGGAGCCCGACGATGATGACGGGCCATTTGGCGCCGCCCGGTGCGGGCGCGTTCGCGGCGGATGTGCCGGCGGAGGGCTGGGTCACGGCTGATCCTCCTCGGGAGAGGTGGGTGCGTCCGGAGAGGGCGGCGGGTTGGCCGCGGCCTGCTCGGCGATTTCCAGAGCGCGGGTCAGGTTGAGCGGGCCCAGGAACTTGCATTCCCGGGTCGCGGCGAAGCCCGCGTCGTCGCGGACGAGCAGCGGGACGCGGAGCGAGCCGCCCTGTCCGACGAGGACCGAGGGCTCTGCGATGACGAGCAGGCGGGCGGAATCGGTCTCGCCCGGCCCCAGGTTCTCGACGGTCGTCTCGGACTCGACGCGGACGCCCTCGGCGACGGACTCGACGGTGTAGGAGCGGGGTTCGTTGGTCCGGTTGGTGATGCGCAGGCGGATCTGGTTGCTGATCTCGCCCGTCGGGAGGGTGTAGAAGGGCTGGCCCTTGGCGCGGACGACGCGGAGGTCCGCGTCGGCGTGCGTGGCGCTCAGGAAGAGCAGCGTCGAGGAAACGATCGCGAGGATGAGGGGATAGATCACCACGCGGGGACGGAAGAACCGCGGGCGTGCGCCGGTAAGCACGGACTGGGACGAGTAGCGGATGAGCCCGGGGTCCTTGCCCACCTTCTCCATGACCTCGTCGCAGGCGTCGATGCAGCGGGCGCAGTGGATGCACTCCATCTGCAGGCCCTCGCGGATGTCGATGCCGGTGGGGCAGACCGCGACGCAGCGGTTGCACTCGACGCAGTCGCCGAACGACTGCTCGTCAGGGGTCGCGGTCGACTCGGTCTCGACGATGGGCAGCGCGATGTCCGCGTGCCCGTTCGAGGGGGCGCCTCGCTTCTCGCGACGGGGGCGCTTGCGTTTCGCGGGGTTGGCTCGGGGCTCTCCACGCTTGGTGTCGTAGCCCACGATCAGCGATTGCTTATCGAGCAGGACGGACTGGAAACGGCCGTACGGGCAGGCGATGAAGCAGAGCTGCTCGCGGAAGAAGCCGAAGTTGAAGATCATCGCGACGGTGATGAAGGCGACGAACGCGAAGCCCGCGGGGTGGTGCCAGGGGGCCTGGAGGGACCACTCGAAGACGGTCCGCGAGCCCACGAAATAGGCGAGGAAGGTGTTGGCGAGGTGGAAGCAGATCAGCGCCATGAGCCCCCAGCGGAGGAGCTTGCGCAGCCCCGAGGGGAGGTGGCTGATGGCGCCGCGCACGCCCTTGCGGCCCTTCCCGTCGAAGAGACGCGCCAAGGGACGGAAGAGGAACTCGAGGTAGACGGTCTGGGGGCAGGCCCAGCCGCACCAGACGCGTCCGAAGAGCGCGGTGACGAGGAAGACGGTGACGCCCAGCGTGATCGCGGCGAGCGCGAGCAGAACGGTGTCGGTGCGCAGGAAGGTGGCGCCGAAGATGGTGAACTCACCCTCGGCGATGTTGATGAAGAAGAACTGCTTGCCCCCGACATGGATGTGGGGGAGCGCCATGAAGATCACGATGAGGACCCAGGCAAGGATCTTCCGGCGGTGACGGTAGAACCCCTCGACGGGCTTGGGGTCGAGCCAGCGGCGCGAGCCGTCGGCGTTGAGGGTCGAGAGGACCCGATCCTCGGGGCGGAGCAGTTCGGGCTCCGACGGTTCGGTTTGGGGCAGCGTACTCATGGCTGCGAGGTTCCCTTCGGAGGGGGATCGGTCAGCCGTCGGCGAGGCTCACCTCGTCGGCGGTCGGTTGCGCGGGCGCGACCTGCCCCGACGCGTCGAGCGTGGGCCAGGGGTCGATGGGCTGGCCCTCGTACTGGGGGCTGACCATCGGGTTGGTGGGCAGGTCCTTGCCCCGCAGGCTGGCGACATACGCGCTGACGAGCGCGATCTCGTTGTCGTTGAGGATGTTCTTCTGCGAGGGCATCGCGCCGCTCTCGGAGCCGTTGATGATGAGGTTGGGGATGTCCATCAGCGACGCGACGATGTTGTACTTGTCGTCGGTGAGGTTGGGCCCGATGAGGCCCGACCCGTCCGCGGCGTGGCACTGGGCGCAGACGGAGGTGAAGATCGCCTCGCCGCGTGAGAGCCAGGACTCCTGGTTCATGATCGCGAGGATCTTGGGCTCGCCCGTTTCGAGCTCGTTGAGTTCCGCGAACTGCTGGTCGAGGTGGCGTGCCTCCGCCGTCGCGTGTCGCACCGAGAGGGGCGGCACCGCGAGGTGGTAGACGAGGATGTAGAGCCCGCTGAACAGGACGGTTGCGAAGAAGACCGCGTACCACCACCCGGGGGTGGGGTTGTCGTATTCCTGGATCCCGTCGTAATTGTGATCGAGCAGCTCGTCGGTCGGGACGGCGCCGATCATCTGCGGCTGGGGCTCGTTCGCGGCGCGGGCGGCCTCCCCGTGCGGCGCCGACGAGATCCCCGCGACGGGCGCG
>DLBY01000161.1:5227-8867 GCA_002480345.1 Phycisphaerales bacterium UBA7812
GATCCCCGCGACGGGCGCGGTGCCGGTCGCGGCGTAGGTGCCGCGCATGCGGTTCATGCCCGCCTGGATGCCGGCGTAGTAGTCGGGCGAGAACGCGCGGAGGTTCGCCTGCTCATCGGGATCGATCGCGGCGGTGCCCCCTCGGGGCGCGCTGCTCAGGCTCGCGCGGTCGCTTTCGTGCGCCTTACGGTACTCGTCGAGCGTCATGATCCGGCTGGGGTGGTCGTTGGTGCTGGACTGGCTCATGCGTCACTCCCGTTGGCGTCGGCGCAGCCGGTGCTGGCGCGAGCGGGTGCGTGGCTGGTGGTGGACACGGGACGGGTCCCGTCCTCGAGTGGGATCGCCGCGTTCGCGGCCATCTCGTCGCGGGTGCGGTGCATCGCGCGGAGCAGGATGAACAGGAAGGCGGTGCCGAAACCGATCAGCCCGATGATGGGGTAGATCGACAGGCCGAGCGAGGAAACCAGTTCACTCATGCGCATCGGTGGCCTCCTGTGCGTTCGCGGTGCCGAGCGCGGCGACGGCGTCTTCGGTTATCCCCGAGGGCATCTCGAGGGGCGAGGGCGCGTCGGGATCGCGGTAGATATCGGTGCCCAGCCGCTGGATGTAGGCGATCAGGGCGATGACCTTCTTGTCCTGAGTCTCCGCCGCGGGCGGGCCCTGCTGGACCTCCAGTTCCGACGCGATCCGCGCCGCCTGGTCGCGGGCGTGGAGCACCGCGTTCCCCTCGACCACGAGGTCGCCGTAGGGGGTGCCGAGCATCGCCATCGCGTCGACGCGGCCCTGGATCTCGTCGAAGGCGATCTCCTGCTCGAGGAGCCAGGGATAGGAGGGCATCAGCGAGTTCTCGTTGATGTCACGCGGGTTCTTGAAGTGGCGGTAGTGCCACTGGTGGCTCCGGAGCCCGCCCTCACGCGCGAGGTCGGGGCCGATGCGCCGGCTGCCCCACTGGAAGGGACGGTCGTAGACCGACTCTCCGGGCTTGCTGAACTCGCCGTACCGCTCGGTCTCCGCGAGCATCGGGCGGACCATCTGCGAGTGGCAGTTGTAGCAGCCCTCGGCGACATAGATGTCGCGTCCCGCGAGCTCGAGGGGGGTGTAGGGCTCGACCGTCTTGATCGAGGGCACATTGCTCTTGACGAGGAACATCGGGATCGCCTCGGCGAGCGAGCCCAGCCCGACGCCCGCGACGACGATGACGGTGAAGATGAGCGGGAGGCGCTCCCACTTGCGGTGCCACAGGGCCTGCTTGAAGCGGTCGATCTTGTGCGCCGCGGGGGGGTACGACGCGGGCAGGCGGCTCGCCGCCTTGCGGTCGCTGTAGCCCTTGGTGAGCGGGGCGGCCTGGGCGGTCTGGGGCTCGTACTTGTCGGGGCGCATCCGCCAGGTCATGAACGCGTTGATGACGATCATGACGACACCCGCGATGAAGAGGCTGCCGCCGAGCACGCGGATCCAGTAGAGCGGGAGCAGCTCGACGACGGTCTCGACGAAGTCGGGGTACATCAGGCGCCCGGACTCGTCGAAGGCACGCCACATGAGGCCCTGGGTGATGCCGGCGGCGTAGATCGGCAGGATGTAGAGCAGGATGCCCACGGTGCCGACCCAGAAGTGCGTCGTCGCGAGCTTGGTGCTCCAGAGGCCCTTGGTCTGGAAGAGGCGGGGGAGGAGCCAGTAGCACATGCCGAAGGTCATGAACCCGTTCCAGCCCAGCGCGCCGGAGTGGACATGGGCGATGGTCCAGTCGGTGTAGTGGCTCAGGCTGTTGACGCTCTTGACGCTGAGCATGGGCCCTTCGAAGGTGGACATGCCGTAGAAGGTGACGCCCACGACGAAGAACTTGAGGACCGGGTCGACGGTGACCTTGTGCCACGCGCCGCGGAGGGTGAACAGGCCGTTGATCATGCCGCCCCAGCTGGGCATCCAGAGCATGAGGCTGAAGATCATGCCCAGGGTGGAGGCCCACTCGGGCAGGGCGGTGTAGTGGAGGTGGTGGGGGCCCGCCCAGATATAGATGAACACCAGCGACCAGAAGTGGATGATCGAGAGGCGGTAGGAGAAGACCGGACGCTGCGCCGCCTTGGGCAGGAAGTAGTACATCAGCCCGAGGAAGGGCGTGGTCAGGAAGAACGCGACCGCGTTGTGCCCGTACCACCACTGCATCAGCGCGTCCTGGGCGCCCGCGTAGATCGGGTAGGACTTCATCACCAGGTCGACGCTGGGCATCTCACCGGTCTTGAACCAGTGGACCATCCCGACGGGGATCCAGAGGTTGTTGAAGATGTGGAGCATCGCGACAGTGACGATCGTCGCGATGTAGAACCAGAGGGCGACATACATGTGCCGCTCGCGACGCTTCACGAGCGTCCCGAAGAAGTTGATCCCGAAGAAGCCCGCCCAGACGACCGCGATCGCGAGGTCGATGGGCCACTCGAGCTCGGCGTACTCCTTGCCCTGGGTGATGCCGAAGGGGAGCGTGAGGGCGGCGCTCACGATGATGAGCTGCCAGCCCCAGAAGTGCAGGTTGCTCAGCAGGTCGCTGAACATCCGGGCCTTGCAGAGCCGCTGCGTGGAGTAGTAGACCGCCGCGAAGACCGCGTTGCCCGCGAAGGCGAAGATCGCCGCGTTCGTGTGCAGCGGGCGGAGGCGCCCGAAGCTCAGGAATTCGACCTCGTAGAGCGCCCGGAGCCAGCCGAACGCGTCGGGCATGTTGTCCACCACGACCGGCAGCACGAGCTGCAGCGCGATGACGAGCCCCGCGAGGGTCGCGACGAGGCCCCAGACCAGCGTCGCGAGCACGAACTTGCGCACGATCGCGTCGTCGTAGGTGAAGGTCTCGAGGCCGGGTGCGGACCCGCCTGCGGCGTCGGGTGTCGAGGCCGCGGCACCGGCCTGGATCGCGTGGTCTGGCATGGATGGTCTCCGGAATTCAGACAAGATGACCGAGAGGTCTCCAATATTACAGACTAATCGACCCGGTATTCAACAAGGGGGAGAAAAAACTCCAGAATCAGACTCAAAAGGGGCATGAAACGCGAAAGTGCGCCCGAGAAATGAGAATTTTTAGCAGATCAATGGATATACAGGTCTGTTTGTCGATAAACTGGGCCTATGCCGATCCTCTCGCAGGGCACCGGATACGCGATTCTTGCGCTGGGCTTCGTCGCGACCGCGGCGGGCAAGCCGTTGCTCGTGCGCACGATCGCGACGCGGTGCGACCTGCCCGCCCCTTTCCTCTCGAAGATCATCAACAAGCTCGCGAAGGCGGGGCTCGTGCACACCCAGCGGGGCGTGCACGGCGGGGTGACGCTCGGGCGATCGGCCGACGAGATCACGCTGTGCGAGGTGTGCGCCGCTCTGGATGATCCCATCCTCGAGAAACGCTGCATGCTGGGCGTTGCGGAGTGCTCGGACGCGCGCGCCTGCCCGGCCCATGCCTTTAACACGCGGCACCGGGAACGGACGATGGACTTCCTGCGCACCACGACGATCGCGGATGTCGCGTCGTTCGAGACGCAACGCCGCTGGGGCGCGATCCGGATGCCCATGGTCAACGGCGTCCCCGAGCCCCCCCCGGCCACCGGGATCGAGGGCCTGGGCTGACGCGCCGGAGAAGAATGGCCCCGCCCGGATTCGAACC
>DLBY01000151.1 GCA_002480345.1 Phycisphaerales bacterium UBA7812
GGTGCAGGCGGGGTTTGCCGAGTCGAATCGGGGCGACTCGGCCGCCGCCGCCGCGAGCGTCGAAGAAGCGGAACGCCTGCGCGCGCGCCTCATCGACCTGATCCCCGACGACCCGGCGCTGTGGCTCTCGATCGCATCGGGCGCCGAGCAGCGCGCGGAAGTCGAGCGGGCAGCAGGGCGGTTCACCGACGCGCTCGCGGCGCTCGATCGCGGTCTCGGTGCCGCGGGCCGTGCGGAACAGCTGGGCGCCGACCCCGCGCGGGCGGACGCTGTGCGCACGGCTTTGCACATGCTCGCGGGCGACATCGAGCACCGGCTCGGACGAGCGGCGGACGACGCGGAGACGGCGCTCGAGCGTCTCGACGCGGCGCTGGAGCGTTACACGCAGGCGGGCGCGGGTGACGCGCTGACGGACGCGGAGTTGCTGCTCAGGCGGGCGCGCACGACTACGGAGATCGCGCGTTGGCGCCTGCGCGCCGCGGGCGAGGATCGCGCGGGGATCGATGCGGCGGAGGGTGACGCGCGGGCGGCGCTGGCGCTGGCGCGGGCCGCGGTGGACGGGTTCGGCGCGCTGCGGGACGACGACGCGTCGGCGCGCGCGGCACTGCGGGGCGTGATCGTCTCGCTGATGGAGGAATCGCTGGCTCACGAGACGCTGGCGCGGATCGCTGAGGCGAGGGGCGAACCCGCGGGCGGCGCGGCGGACCGCGCGTTCGAGACCGGGCAGGAAGCGCTGACTTACGCGCGCGCGCTGGCGGGTGACGAGACCGATCTCGATGCCCAGCGGCTGCTGGGCATCGCGATGAACAAGGTGGGCAACGCGCTGCGGCTTATGGGCCGCTTGGACGAGGCGGAGCTGCTCTACGACGAGCTCGCGGCGCACCGTCGGGGCGTCGTCGCGACGGACCCCACGCCCAGGCACCGGCGGGACCTGGGGATCGCGCTGATTAAGCGCGCGCAGATCGACCAGGTGCGCGCCGGGACGCTGGAGGCGGGCTCGGATCGCGAGCGTGCCCTGCTCGCGTCGGCGGAGCGCGGGTACGAATCGGCGCTCGAGGTTTTCGGATCCCTGGCGGCGGACGGGGTGCCGATGGACCGAGAACTGGGCGAGGTTCGGCGGGTGCTCGGCCGCGTGCGCGCGGCGCTGGGCGCCGCGGGCGGCTAACCGGTCCGGATCCAAACACTTGGAAAGTCGTCTCGTCTCGGGTACCTTTGGGCTCGTAGGAGCGACGAGGAGACGAGCAGGTGAACAAGAATCGGATGGTCGGGGTGTCGTGTGTCGCGGCTTTGAGCGGTGCCGCGGGCTTGGCGTGCGCGCAGAACGAGTCGTTCTGGGTGGCGCCGGTGTCCGGGCTCTGGTCGGACGGGGCGAACTGGACACCTCCGGGTGTTCCGGGGGTTCCCGGGAACACGAACCGACGCGCGGTGATCGATCTCGACGGCGCGTACACGGTGGCGCTGGACTTCGACGCGCAGGTCGCGGGTCTGGAGCTGTCCGGTGTGGGTGCGTCGCTCGCGCTCGCGGCGCCGGGCACGGATCTCGTCAGCAACGGGATCAACACCTTCGTCGGCGCGAGCATCACGGGGGACCTGTCCACGACGCTGCGGACACGGGGCGCGACGACCTTCAGCGGGGCGAGCCTGAACAGCATCGGGCGCGTGGACCTGGGCGGCGCGACGGAGTTCACCGATGACGACATCGACCTGTGCGACACCTGCGTGTTCCTGACGGGGTCGGGCGTGTGGTCGGGCCCGGGCTCGTTCCGGTTGCAGAACGATTTCGTGGGCAGCGAGATTGTCATCGAGACGGGCGGTTCGCTCGCGCTGCTCGGCGCCGGGTCGCGCACGATCGAGGGCGTGGGCGCGGGCAACCGGTTCATCAACCGCGGGAACCTCCGTGTCGCGCTCGACGGCGCGGGCGACACGCTCGAGGTCGCGGGCACCTCGTTCGAGAACGCGTCGGGCGGGCGGGTCCGCGTGACGCGCGGCGTGCTGCGCTCCGATCTGACCGGCACGCTGAGCGGGACGAGCCTGCGCGGCGGTGACTGGTTCGTGGGCGATGAGGGCTCGGTGGACACACAGGGGCGAGCGATCACCGCGATCGATGCGAAGGTCGAGCTGAGCGGCGCGGGGTCGTCGTTCGACGCGCTGTCGACGCTGGAACGCGTCACGGGGCGCGGGAAGTTCACGGTCAGCGACGGGCGGGACTTTCAGACCGACGCCGGGGTTGCGTTGTTCGCGGTTGATGGTGAACTCGAGGTCGGCGCAGGGTCGTCGTTCGGCGTGACGACCACGCTGGCGAACCTGAGCGGCGGCACGCTGAGCGGTGGGGCGTTCACGGTTGGCGGCGCGCTCGAGCTCGCGCAGGGCGATGGGATCGCGGCGCTCGCGTCGGCGCTCACGCTCGAGGGCGCGGGATCGGTCACCGACGGTTCCGGGGCGGATCTGCTCGCGGGGCTCGCGGAGATTCGGGGTGCGGGCGCGTTCGCGTTGCGGGACGGCGCATCGTTTACGACGGCGGGCGATCTCGCGCTCGAGGGCACGCTGGATGTGGGTCGCGGCTCGGCGGCGGATGTGCGCGGGGCGCTGAGCGCGTTTCAGGCGGGCGTGTTCGGGGACGCGGACCTGCGTGTCGGGGGAGACCTGACCGCGGACAACGCGCGGGTGCGGGCGATCGCGGGGGCGATCACCGTCGGGCTGGATGGCCGGATCCTGACCCGCGAGGGCGGCGGGACCGTCGACGGCTTGGCGTTCCTCGAGGAGGTGCGCTCGGGCGGGCGGCTGGAACTCGCGGGGGGTCGCGACCTGGACCTGCGGGGGGTCGGGAACGCCGTCGAGATCGCGGGCGACCTGGTGCTCGGGGCGACGGGGGAGGGCGACGCGGACGCGTTGTTGGGCTCGGTGCTGGGTGTCGCTTCGGTCTCGTTCGGGGAGACCGGCGCCCTGACGAGCGTCATCGCGGCGGCGGACAACTTCGGGCGCATCGAGGCGGACAGCGCCGCGTTCGGCACGGCGGGGGGCGCGGGCCCGACGCTGGTGCTCGTCGTGGGTGAGGGGTACGCCGCGTCGTTCGGCGATCGGTTCCTGCTCGTTAGCGCCGGGTCGGTCTCGGGGGCGGGGTTCGCGTCGCTGGTGGTCGAGGGTGACCTGGGCGGCGGGCTGTTCTTCGAGCAGTTCATCGACGCGACGGGCGTGGGCGTCGTCGTGGTGCCGGCGCCGGGTGCGGCGGGGCTGCTGGGGGCGGGTCTGATGATCGCCTCGCGGCGCCGGCGGGCATGAGCGGCGGGCGCGGTCCCGCGCGGTGCTCTACCATCGGCGGATGGCGACCGGTCTGACGACGATCTACGCGAACGAGCCGATCAGGCTGGACCCGATCGCGGGCCCGGACGCGGAGCCTCTGCGGATCGAGCCCGGCTCGGTCGGGACGATCGGGCGCTCGATGAACAACGACATGGTGCTGCTGGACGGGGCGGTGTCGCGCGAGCACGCGAGCGTGCAGGACAAGGGCGGGCGCTGGTTGCTGCTGGACCGGGGCAGCCGGCACGGGACGCTGCTCAACGGCGTGCACCTCGAGCCCGGCGAGCCCGCGGTGATCCGCGGCGGCGACCTGATCCGGATCGGGCCCTGGACGATCCGGGTTCGGCTCGCGAGCACGAAGGAGAGCACGAGGCGGACCGGCGCGCCGTCGGGCACGGGCGGGACGGCGGTCGCGACGGTGGTCGCGTCGGCGAGCAGGGGCGAGGTCGTCCACGAGGTGGGCGATGAGGAGATCGGGCGGCTCGCGAAGCACCGCCTCGATCTCCTGTTCGAATACGCGGCGCAGATCAACGCGGCGCCGGACGAGCAGGGGCTGTGCGAGGCGGCGCTGCAGAGCGCGATCACGGGGTCGGGCTACTCGCGCGGGGCGCTGCTCCGGACGACGGTGGAGGGGGATGTGACCCCGGCGCCGGAGTCGATCGAGGTGGTCGCGGCGGTCACGCGCGATTCGGGGTCGTTCGAGACGGCGCGGTTCGATGTGAGCGCGTCGCTGCTCGCGAAGGCGACGGACGGGAAGCCCGCGTTGCTCGAATCGGCGGGCACGGAGATGCCCGATTACGGGCAGAGCGTGATGGACCTGAGCATCCACTCGGCGCTGTGCGTGCCGATCACGGTGGGGGAGCGGATCGACCTGTATCTCTACCTTGATGCTCGCGGCCGCGAGCGGACGGTGCAGCAGGACGCGAGCGGGTTCTGCGTGGCGCTGGCGCGGATCTGCGGGCTCGCGATGTCGAACCTCGTGCGTCGCGACCTCGAGAAGCGGCAGGCGGACATGATGGTGCAGCTGGGCGCGGCGCGGGAGGCGCAGCAGGTCATCCTGCCCCCCGAGCAGGGCGAGGTGGGGGGGATGTGCTATGCGCTGCGGATGCGCCCGGGCATGTTCGTCGCGGGCGACATGTTCGACATCATCGATGTGCGCGAGGAGGGCGGCGGCGGGCGTGTCGCGGTGTTCCTGGGCGATGTCACGGGCGAGGGGATCGGCGCCGGGATCCTGATGGCGAGCGGGCAGTCGCACCTGCACGCGCTGCTGCAGCAGCACGCGGACCCCGAGATCGCGGTCAACGCGGTGAACAAGTACCTCGCGGAGCACTCGCCCCCAGACCGGTTCATCTCACTCTGGGTCGGGCTGTTCGATCGCGGCGAGGGGACACTGACCTATGTCGACGCGGGGCACGGGCACTGGACGCTCGTCCGCGACGGGAAGGCGACCAAGCAGACGGTCCGCGGCGGCATCCCCGCGGCGATCGACCCGGGGGTGACCTACCAGGCGCGCACGATCCCGTTCGGCGAGGGCGACCGGCTCGTGGTCTTCAGCGATGGGGTGATCGAGCAGAGCGCGACGGGGACGACGCGCGCCGAGGACATGTTCGGGATGGACCGGGTGCTCGAACTGCTCGGATCGAGCGGATCCCCGCTGACGGATGTCGAGAGCGTCATGAGAGCAGTGCTCGCGCACGCGGGTGGGGATGCGCTCGACGACGATACGACGATCGCGAGTGTCCAGTGGGGCGCACGCCCGGACGAGGGGGAGCGGCGGATCGACCCCGACGGCCCCACGGTGAATTAGCGCGATCCGCGTTGACCCGCGCGTTCCGCTCTATATACTGCCTTCATTGTCCGATTTAGAGTCCGGGGACCGGGCGCTTCTGTGGCGTGAAAGGAGCGCAGCGATGCAGGACACGGGGAAACCGTTGCCCCTGACGGGGAACGAGGCGTCGGCGACGCAGCCGCGACCGGGCGTCGCGTTGGGCATCACCGAATCGGAGATCCGCCGACTGGTGGTCGCGTTCTACGGGGAAGCGTGCGAGGATGCGCAGATCGGGCCCATCTTCCGGCGCGTGGTGCACGACTGGGACGCGCACTACGACACGCTGACGGACTTCTGGTCCGCGATGGTGCTCGGGACGAAGCGGTACAGCGGGCGGCCCGCGGCGTCGCACATGCCGCTCGACCTCACGCGCGCCGATTACGAGCGATGGAGCGCCCTGTGGAGCGCCGTCGCGGTGCGCGAACTGGGTGAGGTCAAGGCGGAGCCCTTCGTGGACATGGGCACGAAGATGGCGCAGAGCATGTCTCGCTGGCTGCCGCGCCGGTGAGGGGTCGCGGTTCGGACCGGTGCTTGCTCAGTCGGCGAGATAGACCTGTTCACCGTCGATGAAGGTCTGGAGCACGCGCGTCCCGGGGATCTCCGCGGGGTCGCAGGCCATGATGTCGCGGTTGATGACGATGAAGTCCGCCCGCTTGCCGGTGGTGAGCGAACCCGTGAAGGTCTCCATGAATGCGCCCCGGGCCGCGTCGAGCGTCATCGATCGCAGCGCCTGGGCGCGGGTCATGCGTTCCTCGGGCCGCCAGCCGCGGTCGGGCATGCCCTCCGCGTTCTGCCGCGTGATCGCGGCGTAGAAGCCCAGGAACGGGTTGTGGCTCTCGACGGGGAAGTCGCTGCCCCCCGCGATGAGCGCCCCGGAGTTCAGCAGGCTCGCCCACGCGTACGCCCCCGCGGCCCGCTTTGTGCCCACGCGGTCCTCCACCCATCGCATGTCGCTGGTGCAGTGGGTGGGCTGCATGCTTGCGATCACGCCGAGTTCCGCGAAGCGCGGGATGTCGGACGGCGCCAGCAGCTGCGCGTGCTCGACGCGGAACCGGGCGGCCGCGAGGTTGCGCCCGGTGCTCTTCGCGGCTCGCTCGTAGGCATCGAGGACTTCCCGGTTCCCGCGATCCCCGATCGCGTGGGTGAAGACCTGGTAGCCCTTCTCCAGCCCGTGGCGCGCCAGCGCCTCGATGAACGCGGGTTCCTGCACGGAAAGCCCGGTGTAGGGCTGCCCCGCCCGCTCGCCCTCGGTGTACGCCGGGCGGTCGTCGTAGGGCGCGAGCAGCCAGGCGCCCCGGCTGCCCATCGCCCCGTCGATGTACGCCTTTGCACTGGCATAGGTGAACCGTTCTGATCGGTAGGGCTCGTTCTCCTCGAAGTACCGCATCGCGAACGCGGAGGGGCAGGCCGCGTGGACGCGGAGCTTGAGCACACCCCGCTCGCTCAGGTCTCGGTAGAGGGCCGCGGTCGCGGGGTGCACGCCCATGTCGTGCACACTCGTGAGGCCCGCGCTCAGGCAGGCTTGCTGCGCGGCGCGGATCATCGATTCGGGATCGCCCCGCGCCGCCGCGGGGATCGCGCGCTCGACGAGCGATTCCGCGTTATCGACGAACACGCCGGTGAGCGACCCGTCGTCGCGCCGCAGCACCTCGCCCCCGTCGGGGCTCGTTGTCTCGGGGGAGATGTCTGCCGCGTCCATCGCGGCCCGGTTCGCGAGGGCCGCGTGCCCGTCGACGCGCGCCAGCCAGACCGGGTGATCGGGCACCGCGGCGCTCAACGCGTCGTGCGTGGGAAGGGCTTTCTGATCGTCGGGGTTGTCCCAGCTCTCGTTGTCCCATCCGCGCCCCAGCACCCACTCGCCCTTGGGCGTCTCCGCGGCCCGGGCGGCGATCCGCTCGATGACCTCCGCGTAGCTCGTCGTCCCTGCGAGATCGACGACACCGACGCGGAGAGCCCCGAGGCCCGCGAGGTGCCCGTGCGCGTCGATCAGACCGGGCAGCATGGTCCGGCCGCGCAGGTCGATCCACTTGTCGCTTCCGACCGGGGGCTGCGTCCCGCGGAGGGCGCGGATCGCGTCCTCGCGCGTGCCGACCGCGACGATCGTGCTGCCACGCACGGCGATCGCCTCCGCACGGGGGCGTTCCGGGTCGGCGGTGTAGACGGTGGCGTTGAAGTAGACGAACCCGGGCTCGGCGTGTGCGCGGGGAATCCCGAGGCAGGCACACAGCACGGCAAAGAAAAGACCGACGGTTCGGGTGGGTTTCATGCCCAGAGCGTATCCGCGCCGCGCGTCGGCTCTGGCGGCGTTCCGGTCAGGCAAACAGGCCGCGCCTCACCCGCGTGCACCGGGGCCCGGATGGGGGCGGTCCCGGCGGCTCCGGATCGGTGGGTGTTCACCGCCGGCGGCGGACTGCGGCGAGACCCAGCAGCAGGCCGATCGACGCCGGCGCGGGGATGACGAACAGCTGCACCTCGGAGACGGAGTAGGCGTTGTCGCCCGAGACCGCGACAACACGGACCGCGTCGGTCAGGAAGTTCTGCCCCAGCAGGAAGACCTCGGTGTCGTCATCGGGGTTGGGGCGGGTCTGCATGCCGCCCCCGAAGTTGTCGTAGTTGGGCACATCCCACATCGTCTCGAACGCGCCGGTGTCCATGTTGCGGTACAGGATCCGGTACGCGTCGTTGTCGTCGCCCTGCAGGATCGCGCCGCCGATGTTGAACACGCCCCCCAGGTCGATCTGCATCGTGGGCGTCGTGCCGTTCCACCACACCGTGCCGTTCTGCCACTGCGTGCTCCGGGGACGGAAGACCCCGTCGGTCAGCGTCGACAGCGCCGCCCCGTTCACGCCCCCCGCGACGAGACTCACCTCCGCGTTCAGCGCGACATTGGTGTACCCCGCGCCCGCAACACCCGCGGCGCCCGCGAGCACGATCAGACCGATCCGTTTCATGTGCGGCTCCCTCTCTCGGCACCCACGCGGCCCACCCCGCGCCCGCCGATACGCCGGCACCCCCCGTCCTCGGATCGAGGTTCCCAAACCGGGAGCGCCGCAACGAAAACGGTACACCCGACTCGGGTGTTCTCAAGAAAAGCGGGGGGGTTGAGGTTCAGAATGACCCTGCTTTTGCAGGTGTTTCTGCGCTGTTCGCACGATCATCCTGCGAGCGCAGGCGGAAGGCCCTGCCGCACTCGGGGCAGGTGTCGGCGGTGAGGCTGTCGAGCGAGTAGCCGCAGGCGGTGCAGCGGTTGGTGAGGCGTCGGCGGTGTGCAACCAGCGAGCGTGGAGCCAAGCAGAGGAGTTTCATGAGGAATCGCCAAGCGATGCCGTGGATCATTACCGACGCTATGAAACGAGCGGGAAGGATGCGGATCGGCAATGGCACATGATACGCTTGCAGAAATTCAATTAAATCCGGTCGCACGCTTATGGCTTCTCTTTCATGCCAGACATTCACGCCTCTCGGCGTCCCAGCAGGTTTGAAGCCGACGGCACGAAGACATGGGATTGGCCATCCATACACATTCACACCGACGATTCGATTCTCGTAGTTGAGTTCGGGTATATCGGCCCATATCGGTACGGGGAGCGATGAGGCGGCATCGAACCTTCCTATGAAGCCGTGGTTCGAGTTTATCTCGTCTCTTGGGAGATTAAATGCGGAGACGGAGCGGGCCCCGAAGCCTCGGCTCGTCGTCCAGAACCGCACTCGATTGGGGTCCTCGTCTTCGATGAACCGATTGACCGTCATTGATCGCTTCATTCCGAACGCGGCGGGGAATGGCACCAGGCGTTGCGGAGTGAGCGTGATCCACCACGCAAGGGCGACCGTCGAGAGTGCTCCGAAACAAATGGCAAGCAGCCACTTCACTGCTGACCATTTCCGACGGTGTTCTCCCATTCACTTCGCCTCGTACCAGTTCCCGCTGATCCCGCTGTCGACCACCAGTGGTACATCCAACTCCATCGCCCGCTGCATGCGGTCGACGATGAGTTCGCGGGCGGCGTCGGCGGAGCCCGTCGGGGCCTCGAAGACGAGTTCGTCGTGGATCTGGAGGAGCATGCGGACATCGCGCAGCGCGTCGGCGGATGCGGGCGGCCCGCTCCGCGGCGCCGCCGAGTCCGCGAAGCTGTTGGGGGGCGACGCGAGGGGGCGGTCCGTGGAGTCGTCACCCGCGACCCTGATCCGCTTGTGCAGGTCGATCATCGCGAGCTTGATCAGGTCCGCGGCGCTGCCCTGCACCACGCTGTTGATCGCCATCCGTTCCGCGAGGCTCCTGCGGTTGGGCTGGTTGGAATCGATGTCGGGGATCGGGCGTCGGCGTTTGAGCATCGTCTCGACATAGCCGTGCTGCTTCGCCTGGGCGACGCATTCCTCGAGGAAGGTCGTGATGCCCGAGAAGCGCTGCTTGTAGCCCGTGATGATCTCGTCCGCCTCGCTGTTCGAGCAGCCCAGCCTCCGGGCGAGGCCGAACGCGGTGATGCCGTACACGATCCCGAAGTTGACCATCTTCGCCCCGCTCCGCTGCTCGCGGGTGACCTCGGCGAGCGGGACGCCGTGGATCTGGGCCGCGACCGCGGCGTGGATGTCCTCCCCGTTCACGAACGCCTCGGTGAGGTTGGGGTCCTTGGACAGGTGCGCGAGCAGGCGGAGCTCGATCTGGCTGTAGTCCGCGGTGATCAGCACGCGACCCTCCGGGGCGACGAATGCCCGGCGGATCTCGCGCCCGATGTCGGTGCGGATCGGGATGTTCTGCAGGTTCGGATCGCTGGACGACAGCCGACCCGTCGCCGCGACGGTCTGGTTGAAACTCGCGTGGATCCGCCCTGTTTTCTCGTTGATCTCTTCCTTGAGCGCGACGAGATAGGTGCTCACGAGCTTCGCGAGCTGGCGGTATTCGAGGATCAACGCGGGGATCACGCTCTCGATCGACATGTCGTCGGTGAGCTTCTGGAGCACCTCGGCGTCGGTCGAGTACCCCGTCTTGGTCTTCTTGATAGGCTTGAGCCCCAGGCCTGGCTCCTCCGCCTCGGGCGCGTTGAACAGGATCCCCGACAGCTGCTTGGGTGAGTCGATGTCGAAGCCGCGGCCCGCGGTCTCCATCGCCGCGTCCTCGACTTCCTTCTTGAGCCGCTCGATTTCTTTCTCGAGCCGCTCGCGTTGCCGGTCGAGTTCGTCGGCGTCGACGGCGATCCCGTTGTACTCCAGTTCCGCGAGCACCTCGACCAGCGGCAGTTCGACCTCGTGGTACAGCGGTTCGAGGCCCATCGCCTTGAGCTGCGGCGCCATCTTCGCGTGGAGCTGGAGCGTGATGTCCGCGTCCTCCGCGGCGTAGGGCGCCGCGAGATCGAGCGGCACCTCGTCGAACCGCTTCTGCTTCTTGCCCGAGCCGATGAGGTCCTTGATCGGGATGCTCTCGCGCCCCAGCAGGGCGAGGGAGAGCGCGTCCATCGAGTGGCTGGATCGCGAGGAGTCGATCAGGTAGCTCGCGACCATGCTGTCGCCCCCCGCGGGCTTGTCCGCCGAATGACCCGATCCGAACCCGCGGAGCTCCACCCCCGCGTTCCGCAGCACGATCAGGTCGTACTTGATGTTGTGCCCGATCTTCGCCTTGGACCCGTCCTCGAGGAACGGGCGGAGCGCGTCGAGGACTGTCTGTTCGTCGAGGTGCGTCTCGCCCTCGGGTGCGCGCACGGGGATGTACCACGCCGACCCGGGCTCGACCGCGATCGACACGCCCGCGAGCTGCGCCTTCATCGGTCGCAGCGCTGTCGTCTCGGTGTCCACCGCGAACGCGTCGGCCTTCTTCAACGCCTTCACCACCGCGTCGAGGTCCTTGGTCGTGCGCACACAGGTGTAGTCGCCGTCGACCTCGATCTTCACCGACCCGCCGTCCGCGGGCTGGTCGAACAGCGACCCGCCCGGCTCGATGCCGCCCGACTTCGCCCGCTTCTTCGGCGCGGCGGCGGGCTCGCCCGTCTCAGAGCCAGCCTCGGCTCCCGCCGCGATCCCCAGCAACGCCTTCACCTCGTCCTGATACCGGTTGAAACCCAGCTCTTTCAGGATCAGCAGCAGCGCGTCGAGTTTGAGCGTCTCGCTCTTCGCCGCGTCGAGGTCGAGCTCGACGGGCGTGTCCGCCCGAAGCGTAACGAGCTGCTTGGAGAGCGGGAGTTTGTCCGCGAAGGCCGCGATGTTCTCCCGCCGCTTCCCCTTGATCTTCCAGTCCTTCTTGGGTTTGTCCTCGAGGCACTCGGCGATCACCGCGTCGAGCGTCCCGAACTCGGCGATCAGTTGCGCCGCGGTCTTGGGACCGATCCCGGGCACCCCCGGCACATTGTCCACCGTGTCGCCCATCAGCGCGAGCATGTCGACGACCTGCTCGGGCTCGAGCCCGGTTTCCTCCCGCAGCGTCTCGGTCGTGATCAGCCCCTCGGTGTGGATGTCGTACATCTCCGTCCCGGGCGATCCGCCGCCCAGGAGCTGTTTCAGGTCCTTGTCCTTGCTGACGATCCGCACCCGCAGGTCGGGATGGGCGGCGCTGTACCGCGTCGCGATCGCCGCGATTACATCGTCGGCCTCGAACCCCTCCGCCCCGACCACCGGCACCCCGATCGCCTCGAGCAGCGCCAGGCACCGCTCCACCTGCGGCTTCAGATCCTCGGGCGGCGCGTCCCGGTTGGCCTTGTATTCCGGGTACAGCTCGCTGCGGAAGGTGCCCTTGTCCCCCGAGACATCCAGCGCCACGGCGATGTGCGTCGGCGCCCCGTCGCCCTGCAGATGCTCACCCTCGCCCCGCAGCAGTTTGAGCAGCATGCCGACGAAGCCGAACGACATGTTCGTCGGCTCCTGCGTCACCGGGCTGGTCATGGGCGTGCGGATCGCGTGGTAGGCGCGGAAGAACTGGGCGTACCCGTCGATGAGATAGAGCGTCGGCATGGGGGCAGGGTACCGCCGGGATCGTCCGGGGCGCCCCCGTCACCCCCGCTGTTGAGAGGGATTCGCGGCGCTTGGTGTCCCCGAAGGAATCTGATAAGGTCGGGCTTCCGCTCGGCGGGGGTCGAGAGGGGAGTGGCCCATGCGCAATCGAGTTTCTTCCGCGACACGGCTGATCGTTGCGGCGTCAGGCGTGTCATCCGTCGCGTTCGGGAGCGAGCCCGTCGGGCCCGACATCACCGTCGGGGACATCACCGGTGGGCTCAACTACGGCGCCGTGGGGGAGATCCACGCGTACGCGTTCGGATTCACCGCCTGCAACGCGGGCGATGCGCCCATCGACTGGCAGGCGGACACGAACCGGCACCCGGTCTTCGCGACCCAGCTCTACCGCCTCGCGGACGGGCAGTTCGAGCAGATCGGGCTCGCCTGGGCGTTCCACGAGTTCTTCCCGCTCGAGCTCAACCTCTGCGGCGACTGCACGCCCTCCGGATTCACAGACAGCCTCGGCGCGGGATGCGGGAACGCGAACTCCGCGGGTCTGGGCGGTGCCCAGCAGACGCTCGGCCCGCGCACCGAGATCAACGCGCGGACGGGCGTTTTCCCTTTCCCCCCCGCGGGTTTCAACCAGACGGGCGACGCGGTCTTCAAGCGGCTCCAGGCAAGCCGGGACGATCTGCAGACCCCCGAGGCCCGCTTTTTCGTCGAGGGGCTCTACATCGCGCCGGACGATGCCCAGGCGGGCAATCAGCACAACAACGCGTCGCACCGCGAGGTGCGCTTCTCGCCCGGCGCGCTCAGCCCGCAGCTGCTGGGCGCCACCGTCGAGCGGCAGCCCGCGATCTTCGCCTGGCAGGCGGCCGACCCCGGGGTGATGATCACCGAGGGCACCGCGCCGGACGGGGGGCGCTACCTCGTCGCTTCGCGGGCGACCGAGTTCGACACAGGCGAATGGCGCTACGAGTACGCGGTCTACAACCAGAACGCGTCGCGTAACGCGATCGGGTTCGACGCGCCGCACCGGGGTCGCACCGATTTCCCGCGCGCCTTCGATCTGGGCTTCCACGATGTCGACTACCACTCTGGCGAGCCCGTCGACCCGACCGACTGGGCGGGAGAGGAGGCGGTGTTCAGCGCGCACTGGGAGGTTGTGCCCCCCGCGCCGCTGAGCGCGGTCCCCAACGAGCTGCGCTGGGGCACGCTCTACAACTTCCGTTTCAGCTCGTTCGATCCGCCCGTCGAGTCCAGCGTTCGCATCACCGTCGGGGGTGGCGCGGGGTCGGGCGAGTCGTTCCGCGTCCCCGCGGTCGCGGCGGGCCCGGCGCGTTGCTCTGTCGCGGACTTCGCGGAGCCGTATTTCGTGCTCGACCTTGCCGATATCCAGCGGTACATCGCGCTGTTCACCGCGGGTGCGCCCGATGCGGACCTCCGTCCCCCACTCGGCGTGCTCGATCTCGCGGACCTGCAGGCCTTTATCGCGGGGTTCCTGGGCGCGTGCGAATGAGTCGACCCCTCGGCTCGGCCCCGTGACATGGGGCTCCTCTCCGGGATCTCCCGGATTTTCGTTCTCTCCCGAGTCTTGATCTTGGAAAAGAACAGACAAAGAGGTATCCTTTTGGTGCGTGGGGGTGCCGATCACGGTGCCCGATTCCGGAAGCGAGGGGTGCTGTGAACAGGTCAGCGTCCGCTGCTGTGCTCGTCGGGCTTGGCGCGTTGTGCGCCGCGGAGCCTTGCGACGAGGTCTTTGTCGTCTACGCTGCCCAGTTGAACAACGGGTACAGCCTCACCGGCAGGCTGGTGATGGAGGCGGGCTCGGATCTCATCCGGGTCTACCGGGGCGACCAGCGCGTCGACGCGTTGGCGTACATGGATGTGACCTTCTTCCGCCCCGACGGCACCACCCTCTACTCCACGGTCATGGTCCGGGATCGGCAGGTGCGATACGACTGGATGTGGCTCAACCTCGACCCGGCCGTCCCCGAGTTCCTGGGCAACATCGACATCGGGGAGGACACGCACCGCATCGGGGAGTACTACCTCTGGGGCGTCGTGGGGGATGAGACGATGCTCGCCGCCGCGGGCCCGGTTTGCCGCGACGCGCTCGCGCGCACCGAGCCCACCGAGTTCTCGCTCACGGTTGTCGAGCCCATCGGTTGCTCGCCCGCGGATCTCGCCCAGCCCTGCGGCGTGCTGGACTTGTCGGATATCAACGCCTTCACGGGCGGATTCCTCGCGGGGGACCCGATCGCCGACCTCGCAACGCCCCAAGGCGTGTTCGATCTCAGCGATGTCAACGCCTTCGTCGACGGGTTCGTGGGCGGCTGCGACTACGGGTTCTGATCCCGTGGCCGTTCGTCCATCTCGCGCGCGAACTCAGGTGATCCGTTCGATCGCCCGGTCCACGCTCTTCACCGATACAACCTCCAGCCCATCGACCTTCACCGCCCCCCGCATCTGCGGCACGATCGCCCGCTTCGCCCCGAGCCTCGCGGCCTCTCGCAGCCGCTGCTCGATCTGCGAGACGGGGCGGACCTCGCCCCCCAGCCCGACCTCGCCGATGACGACCGTCCGGGGCTCCACCGCGCGCCGGTAGTGCGCCCCCGCGATCGCGAGCAGCAAAGCGAGATCGCTCGCGGGCTCGACGACGCGCACACCGCCCACGGCGCTCGCGAAGATGTCGCGGTCCGCGAGCCGCAGCCCCGCGTGCTGCTCGAGCACGGCGATGAGCATCGCGAGCCGGTTCGTGTCCAGCCCGCTCGATTTCCGCTTCGCCGCGCCGAGGAATCCAGTCGCCGTCAGCGCTTGGATCTCGACGAGCACGCACCGCGACCCATGGATCACGGGGCAGACGACCGATCCCGAACGCGTCTCGTCATCATCGAAACTCGCACCGCCCCCGTCCGCGACGGGGACGAGCCCCTGCCCGCCCATCTCGAAAATGCCGAGTTCGAGCGTCGTGCCGTAGCGGTTCTTGACCGCGCGCACGATCCGACCCGCGTGGAACCGGTCGCCCTCGAAGTAGAGCACCGCGTCCACGAGATGCTCGAGCACACGCGGCCCCGCGAGCTGGCCTTCCTTGGTGACATGCCCCACCAGCAGCACGGCTGTCCCGCTCGCCTTCGCGAGATACACCAATTCCGCCGCGCACCGCCGAAGCTGTGACACCGACCCCGGCGACGCGTCGAGGTCCGCTTTGTAGATCATCTGGATCGAATCGATGATCAGCACCGCGGGCTTGAGCTGCCGCACCTGCTCGATGATCCGCGCCAGGTTCGTGTCCGCGAGAACATACAAGTTCGGCTCGCCCGACACGCCCAGCCTGTGCGCGCGCTGCTGCACCTGCTCAGCAGACTCTTCGCTGGTCACATACAAAACTTTGCGCGACCAATCCGGTCCTTTTTTCGGATCGACAACCGAGGCCCACCCCGCCGCGGCCTGCATCAGCAGCGTGCTCTTTCCGATGCCGGGCTCGCCCCCGATCAGCACCGCGCTCCCCGGGACCAATCCCGCCCCGTGCTCGCCCGACCCGAGCACGCGGTCGAACTCGCCGATCCCCGTCGAGATCCGCGCCGCCGACGAGGGATCGGGCGCGACCTCGTCGATCGGCGCCGCTCGGGGGGCGCCCGCGATCGCGCCGCCGACGCCCTCCTGATCCACGCCCGCGATCGTGTTCGCCCACCCCTCGACGAGCCCCTTGTGCGGGTCGCGGTCCGCCCCGCGGTCGATCGTGTGCTCCTCGAGCGTGTCCCACGCGCCGCAGTCGGGGCACTTTCCCGCCCAGCGGGCCTGTGTCCCCCCGCAGGCGGTGCACGCATAGACCTTTTTCACCTTTGCCATCATCACGCTCCGGAGCGGGCAACCGCCTTGTCGGCCGCAGCGGACAGACCGCCGCATGCCGCTGGAAGCAGCATACGCGTTCGGTCTCTGATCGTGTTGGCAAACCGCGATCAATCAGGCCCCGCCGCTCGCTTCGGTAGCATGCCCTGCGCCGCATGGTGACCGACCCCGCCCAGCCCGATGCCCCGCCCGAGCGAACGCCGCGCAAGCCGCTGACGCCCAGGCGTCTCCGCCGGAAGATCTGGCGCGGGTTTCTGTTCGCCCTCGCGGCGGTGCTCATCGCGCTGCTCGTGCTGACGCGGACCGGGGTGACGCGGGCGCTCGTGCTGCCGCGGCTCGAACGCGCCCTGGGCGCCGAGATCGACGCGCGGTCCGTGGTCGTCACGCCCGACCTGGGCCTGCTCGTCCGCGACCCGGTCGT
>DLBY01000052.1 GCA_002480345.1 Phycisphaerales bacterium UBA7812
CGAAGAGAAACGCGCGTTCGAGGCGATGCGCGAGCGGCTCGCGGAGATCGAGGGGGACGAGCAGTTCGCCAAGGCGGTCGCGGTTCTCGAGACGGTCAAGTCCGCGGAGGCGAAGGAGATGCTCGGCGAGCTCATCACCACCGATCCGCAGCAGGCGGTCGCGTACCTCGACGCGATGAAGGCGAGGCAGCGCGCGAAGGTGATCGCGGAGTTCAACAAGGACGGCGCGACCGATGTGGCAACCGGTTTGCTGGAACAGCTCCGCCTGCACGGCCTGGACACGGGGGTGCAGTGATGGAGCAGTTCCTTGCGCATCGAGACGCAGATCACGACACCGGACACGGCAGGGCGTGCGCCCCGCGCTGATCGTGCGCCGGGGGCGTCTCCCACGAACCTGGAGTGGGCGAGCGCCTACGACGAGTTGCTCGCGATGCTCGGGGTCTCGCTCGAGGGCGCACAGGGGGGGGCGACGGGACGGACAGGGCCTCTCGGGATCGCGGAGGTCGCGTCGCGAGAGCTTCGCGATCCGCTGGGGCTCGCGACACGGACCGCGGCGGTCAGCCCCCCGGATCGCCCGCTGCTGAACGCCCCCGCGACGCGGGCAGGGGAGGCACGCGGGGCGGCAACGCCCGAGGTTCGGGGGGAATCGTCGCAGCATGTGACAACGCGGCGGGGCGGTTCTGAGTCCCCTGGGTCGGGGGACGGGGCCAAGGGTGCGCGCTCTGAGTCTTGGGGCGCTCGTCGCGGCGGGAACGATGGCGGCTCGGAATCGCGTGGAGGGGCACATCAGGACGCAGCGTCGGAAGGGGAACGCAGCGGGACGAGAGGCGTCGATGCACCGTTCCCGGGGCGCGCGCGCGCCGGCGGGCCTGTCGGGCCTGTTGCGGCGGGCAGCGCGGGCGTGTCCGGCGCGCCGGGTGCATCGGCGAGCGGCCCGTCTGGCGGGGTTTCCGCGATCGGGGGTGTGAACGGTGCGGCGGTCCGCACGAGCGGGGCGCGTCGGGCGGCTCCATCTCCTTCTGCAAACGCACAGCATTTGCGCATGCAGCAGGCGGAGATTGCGCCCCAGATCGCCAAGGGTCTCGCGTCGCTCGTGCTGAAGGAGGGCGGACGGGCGCAGATCCAGTTGCGACCGGAGGCCCTGGGCCGCGTGGAGGTGGATCTCTCGATCCGCGACGGGGTCGTCAACGCGACGATGTCGGCGGAGAACGAAACGGCACGCGACTTGCTCAACAGCGAGTTGGACCGTTTGCGTGCGCTGCTGGAGCGGCGCGGCTTGCGGGTGGAGAAGCTGGAGATCGTGTCCGACCCTGCGGAGCCGGAGGCTCGGGGCGGGACGGACCCGAATCGCGGGAGCCGATGGACATCGGCGCAGGATGATGCCCGCGGGACCGGCACGGATGCTGGGCAGAGCTCGCCGTGGAGCGGCGGGGATGAACAACGCGGGCGGGACGGAGTCCCACGGCCTCTCGCGGAGCGGGGGCGGCTCGATTCGGACGCGGGCGAGGCGGAGACCTCCGCGCCGTTGGACACAGGCGAGCGTGCGGCACAAGGCGGGTGGAGACCGGCCGGGCTGTGGGTGCGTCTGGACACCGTGGCGTAGATCCGCCGGCTTTGCCGGTTGGGATCGCGTGCACAACAGGTGACCCGGATGATGCGGGCGGGGATCGCCGCGCCGTCGCGCCGGGCGGGAGACACGAGCGATGAGCGCGATCGGTACACCCAGTTTGCTGGGCGGGGAGACGGTGCGCACACCGACCCGCGGCTTCTCGGAGATCAGTTCCGAGGAGTTCATGAGCATGATCCTCAGCGAATTGACCAACCAGGATCCGCTCGAGCCCAACGACACGGAGAACCTGCTGAACCAGATCTCGACGATCCGCTCGATCGAGTCGGACGAGGCGATGCTCGGATCGCTGGACAGCATGCTGGATTCGAGCGAGTTCGCGAGCGCCGCGAACCTGATCGGGACGCTGGTCAGCGGTGTCACGGAAGACGGTCGCCGCGTCGCGGATGTGGTGCTGAGCGTGAGCCGAACGCTGGACGGGCCCGTGCTGAACCTGTTCGATGGCAGCCGGGTGCCCTTCGAGAGCGTGGACGAGGTCGTGGCGCCGCTCCCGCTCGATGATGGCGGGACGGACGGCGATGACGGCTCGAACGATCAGGACGACGGGGACGACAACGGGGGGAACGGATGACACCCGCGGCTGGCGCGTTGCTGGGGCTTCTCGGTTCGGGGGTCAACCTGCTCCGGCAGGCGGGGGCGGCGAAGCCGAGCGTTGAGGGTGCCTCGTTCGACGATCTGCTGTCGATGGCGCGCTCGGGAACGCTGCGCGAGGGGGAGCCGATCCGCGTCGGGAACGGCGTGGAGTTGACCCCTGACCAGCTCGAGCGGCTTGGCGCAGCGGCGGCGGAACTCGAGAAGGCGGGGGCGCAGCGCGGGGTGATCATGATCGACGGGAAAGCGATCGAGTACGAGGTCGCGACGCGGACGGTGGTGCGCGAGCTCGACCCGACGGAAACCTCGGCGCTGTCGGGCATCGACGCGTTCGTGCGCGCGCCGGACGAGGCGGGGGACGGGGTGATCCGGACGCCCGCTTTCGCGCGGGGCGCGAGCGCCTCGCTGCTGCGGGCGCTCGGGGAGCACGGGGCGGCGTGACCCGGGCGGTCGGGTGAGCACGGCGACGCGCGGCGCGGGGCGATGACCGGCGGCGCACGGAGGGATTGCGATGGCATCGACGACGGCGTTCTACACGGGGCTGAGCGGGCTGAGCGTGCACGCGCGGCGGCTCGATGTGATCGGTAACAACATCGCGAATGTCAACACGACGGCGTACAAGCAGACGCGCCTGGAACTGCAGAACGCGATGCCGCGCACGATCAACCCGGGGACGGAGCCCAGGCAGGCGACGGGCGGGACGAATCCTTACCAGGTGGGTCTGGGTGTTTCGATTTCCGGGACGACTCGGAATTTCACCACGGGGTCGATCACCCCGACGGGCGATCCGCGCGACCTCGCGATCGAAGGAGACGGGTTCTTCATCGTGCAGCGCGGGGACGACACTTTCTACACCCGGAACGGTGCTTTCCGGCAGGACGCGGCTGACGATCTCGTCACGATCAACGGCGAGAAGGTCATGGGTTTCGGCGTGGACGGGGATTTCAACATCGTCGAGGGGGCGCTCACGGAGATCAACATCCCCGTCGGACGCCTCCAGATCAGCGAGCCCACGACGCTGGTGAACTACGCGGGCAACCTCAACGCGGGCGGGCTCGTCGCGCAGAGTGGGAGCCTGACCAATCTGTTCGCGACCGGCACGACGGGCCTGCGCACGACCGGCGGCGCGATCGCGGCGGGCACGACACCCCTGACGAGCCTCGCGGATCCGAACCTCGGCGGGGCGCTCTTCGTCGCGGGGGACACGCTGCGGCTCGAGGGCGCGACGCGGGGCGGGACGCGGGTGCCCGCGGCGGATCTCGCGATCGGCGCCGGGACGACCGTCGCGGATCTGCTCGCGTTCCTGAACACCAACCTCGGGATCCACAGCACGGGGGCCGCGAACCCGGACGGGGCGTTCCCGGGTGCGTCGATCGACGCGGACGGGGTGATCAACATCGTCGGGAACACGGGCGAGTCGTCGACCATCGCGCTGGATTCGGCGGACCTGAAGCGTCTCGACTCGGACGGGGTGCTCGCGGGCCTGCCCTTCGCGACGGCGAACCAGGCGCCCTCCACGGGGGAGGCGGACCGGACAACGACGATCGTCTACGACTCGCTGGGCAACGAGGTCGAGGTGACCGTTTCGTTCACGCTGGTGAGCAAGAACACCAACGGGACGACCTGGCGGTACGACATCTTCAGCCCCGACAACGAGGGCGCCGGGCCTTTCCTCGGGACGGGCGAGGTCTCGTTCGATTCGCTGGGCGAGCTGACGAGCAACGACCCGGTGTCGGTCAGCCTGAGCCGGGCGGGGACCGGGGCGGCCTCCCCGCTGAACTTCAATCTCCAGCTCTCGAGCGGGAACGGTCGGATGACGGCGTTGACGGACACCCCGAGCCAGTTCGCGCCGGTGTTCCGCGACGGCGTGCCGACGGGGACGCTCGAGCAGTTCGGGGTCGACCGCGACGGGACGATCATCGGTGCGTTCGACAACGGTGTGACGCGCACGCTGGGGCGCGTCGCGGTCGCGCGTTTCATCAACAACAACGGTCTGGTCGACGAGGGCAACGCGCTGTACCGCGTCGGCGCGAACAGCGGGCCCGCGATCGTCACGGCGCCGGGCGAGCAGGCGGCGGGGTTCGTCACCAGCGGGGCGCTGGAACTGAGCAATGTCGATCTCGGGCAGGAGTTCATCGACCTGATCCTGACGAGCACGGGGTATTCCGCGTCGTCGCGGGTCATCCAGACGACCGACGAGCTGATGCAGCAGCTCCTGGTCATCGGGCGATGAGGCGGCGCGGCGCGAGCGGGAGGCTGCCGGCATGATCAGCGTGACGCGACTCAACGGGGACCGGTTCGTGCTCAACGCGGAGCTCATCCGGACGGTCGAGGAGAGCCCCGACACGATCATCACCCTCGTCAACGGGGACCACATCGTGGTCAGAGAGCCCATGCGCGAGATCGTCCGCCTCGTGATCGAGTACGGGCGGCACCTCCGACGCATGGTCCCGGCGAGTTAGCGATCCGGACGCGCCGGCACCACGCCTGAACCGGGGATGAGGCGGCGCACGCCGATGCTGCGGGTTCGGTCTGCAACGGGATGCGCCCGCGTCGCGGCGGAGCGGTCGTCGCGGTCCGATCAAGTCGGGGCGCTGGTGGGTCGATGCTCTCCCGCGAGCGCTCGGATGCGCTGACGCGGAGGATGCCCCGTGGATATCGGAACCATCGCAGGACTCGGCATCGCGATCGTTGCTATCGGGTTGTCCATCGTCCTGGGCGGCGGGAATCCCGCGTCGCTGATCAATATCCCGTCGATCCTCGTGGTGTGCGGGGGGACGGCGGGCGCGATCGTGGCGTCGTTCCCGCTCGCGAATGTGCTCAAGGTGCACACGATCTTCCTGAAGGCGATCTTCGGGGAGAACAACGACGCGCTGGCGACGATCAAGACGCTCGTGCAGTACGCGGAGATCGCCCGGCGTGACGGCATCCTGAGCCTGGAGAGCCATATCGAGGACCTGAACGATCCGTTCATCGTCCGCGGGATCAAGATGGCGGTCGACGGCACGGACCCCGAGCTGATCCGCACGATCATGGACACCGAGCTCGAGGCGTCGATGGAGCGGCACGCGCAGGGCAAGGCGATCCTCGACACCACGGGCAAGATGGCGCCCGCGTTCGGGATGATCGGGACGCTGATGGGCCTGATCTTCATGCTGCAGAGCATGGACGACCCGAGCGCGATCGGCCCCGGCATGGCGGTCGCGCTCATCACCACGATGTACGGCGCGATCATCGCGAATGTGGTGACGGGTCCGATCGCGGAGAAGCTGGGCGCCAACGACGCGGACGAGGTGCTCGTCAAGACGATCATCATCGCGGGCGTGATGTCGATCCAGTCGGGCGACAACCCCCGGGTGGTCGAGAGCAAGCTGATGACCTACCTGCCGCCCTCGAAGCGCGCGGCGCTCGAAGAGGCCGCCTGACCCCGGGGAGGACGCCGCGATGGCGAAGCGGAAGCCCCCCAAGGGCAGCGACATCCCGGAGTGGGTGGTGACCTACGGCGACCTGATGTCGCTGCTTTTGTGCTTCTTCATCCTGCTGGTCGCGTTCAGCGAGCCCAAGAAGCCCGACGAGTTCCGCAAGGTGCTCGAGAAGATCCGCGAGGCGCTGGGTTTCAAGGGCGGGATCGGGGTCAACGACATCGAGATCCAGTCCGCGAACGCGGAGATCACGATCAAGTCGCAGAATGTGAACCGGGGGCACGACGGGCGCTTCGTCGACGAGGTCCCGCAGCGGAACATCGTGGGCATCGCGCCGCAGATGACCGTCGTCGAGGAGGGCAACCTGCACTCGATCGGCGGGGCGCTGCCCTTCAGCGCCGGGAGCACGGAGCTGAGCCTCGATGCGCGGGCCCAGCTCCGCGACACCGTCGCGCCCCAGATCCGCGACAAGAAGTACATCGTCCGCGTGGTGGGGCACTCGTGGGGCCCGCAGGACCAGACCCTGGGCGGGCACATGCTCGTCTCGTTCGAGCGGGCGCTCGCGGTGCGGGACTTCCTCGTCGACGAGTGCGGGGTCGATCCGATGATCTTCCGCCTCGAGATCGCGGGGGATCACCAGCCCAGCCCCGAATCGAACGGCGCGAGCCCTTCGAGCAACCGGCGCGTGCAGGTGTACATGACCGACAAGACCGTGGACCAGGTCCACCCGGACCCGTTCGGGACCGGGCGGAGCAAGGACTGATTCGCTGGAGGGACGCGCGATGGCGGACGAAGCGCAGCAGAACGCCGAGACGACCGAAGAGAGCAAGAAGAAGGGCAACCCGCTGATCCTGGTCGGCGTTGTCGGCGTGCTCATGCTGCTCGAAGCAGTGGGGGTCTACGCGCTGGTGACGATGACGGGCCCGAAGCACAGCGAGGCGTCGGTCGAGATCGACGGGGATGTGGATGAGTCTGAGCGGATCGTCGAGCTGCTGCTCGTCGAGGACCGGTTCATCAACATCTCGACGGGGCGTGTCTGGCAGTGGGCTGCGACGATCCACCTCAAGCTGAAGAACAAGAACCTCGAGAAGGTGCAGGCCGAACTCGAGAAGCGGCAGGCGGAGATCAGCGAGGGGGTGGCGGAGATCATCGCGGGGGCGAGCGACCGGCACCTCCGCGAGCCCAACCGGGAGACGGTCAAGCGGCAGATCAACGCCTTCGTGCAGGACATCTTCGGGACCGACGCGGAAGGGGAGCCCCGGATCGAGCGGATCGTGATCTCGCGATGGCTCCCGTCCCCGCTGGATTTCTGATCCTGGACGGGGCCTCGGCCCTGTTTTCGGCAATTCCTGCGCGTCCCTGGGCGGCGGGGCGCGGCCCGTGCGCGGGATCGGGCATTCTTTGTGCGTCGTTCTGATCCCGACGCGGGGGGGCTGCCGATATGCCTTGCTGATCCGCCGCGCGGCCGGACGCCGCGTGCAGTTGGGCAGGAGGCCCCGCGATGAGCGACGAAGACCAGGGCGCGATCCCCCCCGAGAACGAGCAACCCACCCCGGAGAGCGAGGCGGCGCCTGTCGAGGACGCGGCGGACGAGCCCGCTCCCGATGTCGAGCCTGCGTCCGAACCGACGGGATCGAACGAAGCGGAGGCCCCGGGCGGGGGCGATGACGCACCCGAGGTCAGCCCAGATGCGGCGGCGGCGTTGGCGGCGGCGCAGGCCGCGGTCGCGGACGCGCTGGGCGGTGACCTGAGCGGGGGGGATGCCGACGCGGTCGACGCGGCGCAGGAAACCGCGGAAGCGACGGGCGAGGAGCTCGAGGCGATGATGGCGGCCGCGATCGAGGCGGAGAAGAACGGATCGGGCGACTCGTCCGGTGCGGCGCCGTTCGCGATGCCCGAGTTCTCTCCCGCGGGCCTTCCCGCTGACAGCGCCGAGATGCAGCTGCTGGGAGATGTGAATGTCGATGTGCGGATCGAGCTCGGTCGCACGCGGATGCTCGTCGAGGATGTGCTGCGTCTGGGCGCTGGCGCGGTCGTCGAGCTCGAGAAGCTCGCGGGCGATCCGGTGGATGTGTATGTGAACGGGCGGCATGTCGCGAAGGGCGAGGTGCTCGTGCTCAACGAGTCGTTCTGCGTCCGTGTCAACGAGGTGCTCGAGCCCGTGAGCGGTGAGAAGCAGGGCGAGTAGTCAGAGAAGACAGGGCAGGGGAGGATCCCTTTGCCTCTCGCGGCGGACGATCACGGGCCGCGGGGAACCGAGCCGGGACGGCGAGATGCGGAGCGTCTTTGGGAGTCATGGGAGCCGGATCGCGTTCGCGTGGGCGGTCGCCGCGTTCGCGTCGCGCGCGTGCGCCTCGGGCGATCCTGAATCGACCCCGCTGGGCGCGCCCGTCGAATCGCTCCCGATCGGCGCCCCGGGTGGGGGCGGGTCGGACGCGTTCTCGCTGGCGGGGTATCTGCAGACGCTGTTTGCGCTCGCGCTGGTGCTGGGGCTGATGCTCGTCCTGGCGGCGGCGTTCAAGCGCTTCGCGCGGGCGCGCGGCGGGCTCGCGGGCGGGCTGGGGCCTGGCGGGCCCTCGCCCTCGGGCGTGCTCGAGATCCTGGGGCGCTACCCGCTGGGCGGGGGGCGGTCGCTCGTGCTGCTGCGGTTCGATCGGCGCGTGCTGCTGATGCACCAGAGCAGCGGGCGGAAGAACGCGGGCATGACGACCCTCAGCGAGGTGACGGACGCGGAAGAGGTCGCCTCGATCATGATGAAGACCAGGCAGCCCGAGGACGAGCGGGCGCAGGGCAGCTTCCGCGAGGCGATCCGCCGGATGGAGCGCGGCTTCGAGGAGGCGAACCCGGAGCGAAACGACGACGACAGCCCCCAGCGGCAGCTCGACCTGCTGGTGAGCGATACGGGGACGCAGCCCGCGTCGGCGATCCGCAGCCGCCTCCGGGCGTGGACGGGGGTGTCGTGATGGGGCGGCTCGCGGTCCTCGTGCTGCTGCTGTTCGCGCTGATGGCGCCGGTCGGGGTCAGCCGCGCGGCGCCGATGGGCCCGCCCGCGCCGGGGGAGGTCCAGGATCTGCCCGACCTGCGTGGGTTGGTCCCCGATATCACGCGTCCCAATCCGCTCTCGGTGCTCGGGGACGCGGCGAGCCTCTTCGCGGGCGGGGATCTTGTGCCGGGGTCGTCGGCCGCCGGACCTGTTGCGGCGAGCGGGCAGACCTCGGACACGCGGGAGGGGTTCAGTGTCGCGCTGAGCATCATGATCCTCCTGACGGTGATCACATTGGTCCCGTCGATCATGATCATG